>JAJTFN010000211.1 GCA_021298285.1 Verrucomicrobium sp. | reverse complement strand
CGTCGTCGTCATTCACGTCGGTGCGGTCGGTGCCGACGCTGACGCCGAAGGTGGTGACCCCGGCGGGCAGCTTGAGGAAGCCGACCACCTCCACGGCGAAGTTGTTGCCGTGGGAACCCGTTCCCGGCACGCCGGGGAAGACGCTCGGGGCGAAGGAGGTCACGAGGTTGCCCTCGATGTCGGTGATGTCCACCGGGGTGGCATCCAGCTCGAAGTTGACGGTGTCCACCAGGTGGGCGCCGGCCGGCGAGGTCAGCGACCCGGCATTGGCCTCATCGGGAACCGCGACGCCGGCGGCATCGACGAGGGTTCCGTTGATCTGCCGCAACGCACGGCCGCCGTTGTTGGCCAGGGCGGGCTCGGCAGGACCCTGCACGACGCGCACGATGAAGCCGCGCTCGGTGGAGGCCGACGCGGGCAGCACGGCCGAGGCCGGCAGGTTGTTGGTGGTCGTTCCTGCGTGGGCGGACTGCAACGCCGCCAGCACCGCTAGGAACCGTAGGGATCTCGGTAGGTTCATGATCGGGAGATGTCTTCTGCAAACCCGCAGCGGCACGCCGGAGCGTTGCCCGCTGCAGGAACCGGGGATGGCACAGGATTTTCTCGGGGTTGACAACCGTTTCCGGAACGAGTTCGCGCGATGGAATCTTTCCCGCGGAGAGGCGCCCGAGAGCCATCGCCGGGTGCCTTCGCCAGGCTCGATGTCGACCGCACCACGGGACAGAGGTGGCTCCCCGCAAGACACGCAGGGCGCGGTTGGGTGAACCTGCCCCTCAGGCGATGAGCTCGCGGATCACCCGGGACTCCTCGACGCCGGTCAACCGCTGGTCGAGGCCCTGGTGGCGGTAGGTGAAGCGCCGATGATCGCGACCCAGGAGGTGCAGGACCGTGGCGTGGAAATCGCGGATGTGCACCGGGTTCTCGACGATGTTGTAGCTGAACTCGTCGGTGGTGCCGTACACCGTGCCACCCTTGGAACCGCCGCCGGCCATCCACATCGAGAAGCATCTCGGGTGGTGGTCGCGGCCGTAGTTCTCCTTCGAGACACCGCCCTGGCTGTAGATGGTCCGGCCGAACTCGCCGCCCCAGATGATGAGCGTGTCGTCGAAGAGGCCCCGCTGCTTGAGGTCGGTGATCAGGCCATGGCATGCCTGATCGATGTCCTTGCACTGCGAGGGCATGCGCCCGGCGGTGTTGGAATGGTGGTCCCAGTTGTTGAGGTACACCTGCACGAAGCGCACGCCGCGCTCGACGAGCCGGCGCGCCAGCAGCGCGGTGTAGGCGAAGGAACCCGGCTTGCGGGCCTGTTCGCCGTAGAGCTGGTAGGTCGACTCCGGTTCCCGGGAAACCGCCGTCAACTCGGGCACGCTGGACTGCATCCGGAAGGCCATCTCGAACTGCTGGATGCGGGTGTGCGTCTCGGGATCGCCCACCTCGCGGTGCGTGATCTCGTTGAGGCGGCGCAGGCCGTCGAGCTGGGCGCGGCGGAGCGTGTCGGGGACACCCGGCGGGTTGTTGATGAAGAGGATCGGGTCGCCCGCGCTGCGGAAGGAGACGCCGGAGTGTTCGCCCGGCAGGTAGCCGCTGGACCACAGGCGCGCGGAAATGGCCTGGATCTGCTCCTTGTTGGTGGGCTCGGCCACCAGAACCACGAAGGCCGGGAGGTTCTGGTTCAGGCTGCCCAGCCCGTAGCTCACCCACGAGCCGATGCACGGACGCCCCTGCACCTGGTTGCCAGTCTGCATGGCGCAGATGGCCGGCTCATGGTTGATCGCCTCGGTGTGCATCGAGCGGATGAGGCACAGGTCGTCGACCACCTTGCTGGTCCAGGGGAGCAGCTCCGTGTTCATCCAGAGGCCGTTGGAACCCACCTGGCTGAAGCGAAACTTCGACGGGGCGATGGGGAAGCGCGACTGGCCCGAGGTCATCGTGGTGAGGCGCTGGCCGTTGCGCACCGACTCGGGCAGGTCCTTGTCGTACCACTCCTGCATCTTGGGCTTGTGGTCCCAGAGGTCCATCTGGGAGGGCCCGCCGACCATGTGCAGGTAGATGATGTGCTTGGCCTTGGCCGGGAACTGGCCGGCGCGGGAAGGCTCGGACGCCAACGCCTCGGCCAGGCCACGGGCGGTCCCGCCGCCCAGCAGCGAGGCCAGGGCCGCATGGCCCATGAGGTTCCGTCCGCGGCCGAGGAAGTGACGGCGGTTCTCGAGCTGTCGGAATTCCTGGAAGAGGTTCATCGGAGGAAGGTCTCTGAAGTCATTTGTTGAGGACGGCGTCGAGGTTCATCAACTGGTTGGCCACCAGCGTCGTGGCCGCCAGGCGCGGTTCTCCGGCTGAAAGATCCGGCTTGGAAGCGCCCACGCGGACCAGTCGTCCGGCGTCCTCCGGGTGCTGGCGGTAGAACGCCAGGGCCTGGGCATAGCCCTCGCGGACCACGACCAGCTCGGCGGCGTCGAGCGGGCGGGCGAGCAACCGGCGGGCGAGGAAGTCGATCACCCGGTCGGGCCGGTCGGCTCCGGACTGCCGGAGGGCCACCGAGGCCACGGCGCGGGCGGCCTCGACAAACTGCGGGTCGTTGAGCGTGGCCAGCGCCTGCAGGGGCGTGTTGGTCCGCTCGCGGCGGACGCTGCAGGTCTCGCGGCTCGGGGCGTTGAAGAGGTCCATGAGGGCCGGCGGCGCGGCGCGCTTCCAGAAGGTGTAGAGCGAACGCCGGTAGAGGTTCTCGCCGGCGTCCGGGACGTACTTCTTGGTGTTGCTCTCGGGCATGGCCACGGCCTCCCACACGCCCTCGGGCTGGTAGGGCTTCACGCTCGCCCCACCGACCTTCTGGACCAGCAGGCCGCCGGCGGCGAGGGCCTGGTCGCGGACCATCTCGGCGTCCATGCGGAAGCGCGGGCCCCGGCTCAGCAGCCGGTTGGCCGGGTCCTTCTCCAGGGCTTCCTTCGTGGCCGTGGCCGACTGCCGGTAGGCGGCCGACAGCACCATCTGGCGGAAGAGGCGCTTGACGTCCCAGCCGTGCTCCATGAAGTCCACGGCCAGCCAATCGAGGAGGGCCTGGTTGGACGGCAGGTCGCCCATGATGCCCAGGTCTTCGGAGGTGCGGACGAAGCCGGCACCGAAGACCTCCGACCAGAAGCGGTTGACGGTGACGCGGGCGGGCAGCGGATTCTCGGGCGACACCAGCCACTGGGCCAGGCCCAGCCGGTTGCCCGGAGCGCCGGCTGGCAGCGGGTTCAACGCCTTGAAGACCGCCGCCTGGACCTGATCGCGCTTCTGGTCGTACTGGCCGCGGTGGAGCACATGGGCCATGGGCTGGGAGTTGGCCCTCTCGCGCTGCACATGAGTCACCGGATACCGGCTTCGGATTTCGGCACGCTCCTTCTCGAGGGCGGCGATCGCCGACTGGGCCTGCTTCAGGGGCGGGAACTCCGCCTGGAAACCGGCCAGGAGACCGGCGCGCTCTTCCTTGGGCCAGTCCGCCGCCGGTTTGGCCAGGAGGGTGCGGAAGGCCTCGGGAGCCGCCCAGGCGCGGGCCTCGGGCGCGCTCAAGGCGCGGGAATGGATCCGCAGGTCCTGCACGGAGCTGCCGGCGAAGACATCCGACTCGTGACGTTGGCCCAGCTTGAGCGGAACACCGGTGCGGATCGTGCCGGTGACGGTGGACGGACCCGGCTCGAGCTCGGCCGCCACGCCATCGACGTACAGGCGCACGCCGTCGGCCCGGCCCGAACCGTCACTGGTCAGCAGGACATGCTGCCACTGCCCCTTCTTGGCCAACGCCTTGCGTGTGCGCACCTTGAGGGCGTTGTCGGGCCAACGGTTGACCAGATGGGAGCCGAAGGATCCGTTCTCGTACCACAGGTCCCAGCCCCGGTAGGCCTGGGTGTTGTCCATGCGGGCCAGCAGGGATCCGGTGGCCGCGGGCTTCTCGGGCACATGGAACCATCCGCCCACCGAGAACGGCTTGCCCAACTCGAAGTCTCCGGCACCCGCGAAGGCGACCGTCTTGCCCGAGTCGGTGCGCAGCGCGGGCCCCAGCGGGCCGCCAGCCTTCCACTCGGGCTGGCCGGTGGTCTCGACCGTCTGATTCCCGGAAGAAGCACTCGCGGACACCGCGGTTCCCGAGCCCTCGTTGAGCGGGGCCTTGAAGGCCAGGTCGCGGCCCAGGGCGGCCTCGAGTTCGGCGAACTTCAACCCACCGGCCCATCGATCGAAGGCGCCCTCGGCGTCCTTCCTGCGCTCCTCGACGGTCTTCTTGGCGGCGTCGAGGGCCCCGGGCAAGGCCTCCCAGCGGGCGCGGTCCTTGGCGTCGGTCACCACCACGATGCTGGGATTGGAGTCCTTGACGTTGCCGTCGAACGCGCCCTGCTCGGTGTTCCGGAAGAAGGCCGCCATGGAGTAGAAGTCCTTCTGGCTGACCGGGTCGAACTTGTGGTCGTGGCAGGCCGCACAGTTGGCGGTGAGCCCCAGCCAAACCCACGAGGTGGTGGTGACCCGGTCATTGGCGTAGTTGGCGAGGTTCTCCTCCTCGATGGTCCCGCCCTCGTTGGTGGTCATGTTGCACCGGTGGAATCCGGTGGCGATGTGCTGGTCCTCGGTCGCCCCGGGCAGCAGATCC
>JAJTFN010000210.1 GCA_021298285.1 Verrucomicrobium sp. | reverse complement strand
CCCCGCCATGCCCCTGCCCCCGGAGCCGGCCTGGTTTCCCGCCAAGCGCTCCGGGTGGGGTTGGGGTCTGCCGTCCCGATGGCAGGGCTGGGCTTGCCTGCTGGGCTATTTCGCAGCCCTCGGGGCCGGCCTGCGATGGCTCCTGCCGGGTCATGAGAAGCTCTTCATGACCCTCATGCCGGCGATGTCCGCCGGCCTCGTCGGCATCTGCTGGTGGAAGGGCGAGGCCCCGGGCTGGCGGTGGGGAAACCGCTGATCGCCTCGTCCCCCCGGAGATTTCATTGGGGTTGGAAACCGCCCTGGGTTTCCATCAGCACATGTCCTCCGCCGCATCCGTCTCCCGAGGGTTCCGCTCCCCATCTGCCGCTGTCTGGCGCCTCCTGTCGGCGGGTTTGATGTTCACACTGGCCCTGGTTTCCGAGGCGACGATCCGGGCGGCCGAGAGAGCGGCGGTCGTGGCCCGACTGGAGACCGACGCGTCGGCCCTGGAGATCGGCCGGGACGGATCGCTACGCTCGTGGACCCGCCGGTCCGACGGGCACGACTACCTGGCGACGAACCAACCGGCACCGCTGCTGAGCCTGGGAACCTCCGGAACGCTGCTCGCACCGGAGGCCGCCGACTGGGACGCCACCCGCCGGCGCCTGACGCTCCGGTTTGGCAAGGCCGGATGGACGGCGGTGGTCCAGGCGCGGACGCACGCCACGCACCTCAGCCTCGAACTGGTCGAGGTGACCCCGGCCGGCGGGGCCGACCTGGCCCTGTGGGGTCCCTATCCCACCCGCATCCGCAAGACGGTCGGGGAAGTGGTCGGCGTGGTCCGGGACGACACCTTCGCCCTCGGCCTCCAGGCGCTGAACATCAAGACCCTCGGCGGGTATCCCGAGAACGACGAGGGCAGCGCCGACCGACCGTTCGGCGCCCGGCAGACGGATTTCGGCAGCGTCCTGCAGGCCTACTCGATGGACCGCTCCAAACCGCGGCGCCTGACCATCTGGGGCAAGCGGGCCCCGAACATGCCCGTGCCCGCGGTGCCCGGCGAGACGGTGATCGGCTCGAAGATCGCCCTCTTCGGATGCCCGGAACCCCAGGCCCTCGAGACGCTGGGCCGCATCGAGGTGGCCGAGGGCCTGCCGCACCCGCTCATCGACGGGGTCTGGGCCAAGGTCTCCCCGGAGCGCGGCCGCTCCTACCTCATCGCCAATTTCTCCGAGGCGACAATCGACGAGATGCTGGGGTACGTGAAGCGGGCCAACCTCATGAGCCTCTACCATGAGAACGCCTTCCAGAGCTGGGGCCATTATGCGCCCAACCCGAAGTTCTTCCCCGGGGGTGTCGCCGGGCTCAAGGCCTGTGCCGACAAGGCGAAGGCCATCGGCGTGCGGCTCGGGGCGCACACGCTCTCGAACTTCATCCAGACCCACGATCCCTACATCACGCCCGAACCCGACCCGCGCCTGGCCAAGACCGGCGAGAGCCGCCTGACCGAGGCGGTGGACGCCACGACCACGACCCTGCCCGTGGCCTCGCCCGAGTACTTCACCAACCGGCTTGGCAACGAGCTCCAGACCGTGGTCGTCGGCAAGGAACTCGTGCGCTACCGCACGGTGTCGACCAACGCGCCGTGGAAGCTCCTGGATTGCCAGCGCGGCGCCTACGGCACCCGGGCCGCCGCGCATCCGGCGGAGGCGACGGTGGGCAAGCTGATGGACCACGCCTACAAGGTGTTCTTCCCGAACCTGGAGATGCAGCGGGAGATCGCCCGCAACCTCGCCCGCGTCTTCAACGCCACGGGCTTGAGCCACATGGATTTCGACGGCCATGAAGGCTGCCTGGCCCCGGGCGAGGGCACCTACGGCAACGAACTCTTCGCCAAGGAGTTCCACGACCACCTCGACCACACGGTGATCAACGGCACCAGCCCGCCCCTGTCGCACTTCTACTGGCACTTCAACAGCTACTGCAACTGGGGCGAACCCTGGTACGGCGGATTCCGCGACAGCATGCAGGAGTACCGGATCAACAATCAGGTGTTCTGCGAGCGCAATTTCATCCCCAAGATGCTCGGCTGGTACCTGCTGCGGACCGCCACCTGCCTCTCGGACATGGAGTGGATGCTGGCCCGCTCGGCCGGCTTCGACTCGGGCTTCGCCTTGGCCACCACCCTCGACGCCCTGCGCAAGAACCCGGAGAGCGGGCCGATCCTCGACGCGCTGCGCGAGTGGGAGAAGGCCCGACGGGCCGGCGCCTTCACGGCGGAACAGCGGGAGGCCCTGCGCAACCCCAAGCGGGAATTCCACCTGGAGGCCGTGTCGGGTGCCGGCTGGGACCTGTTCCCGTTCCACGACTCGGCCGATTTCCAGCACGAGTCCCTGATCCGCCAACCGGGTGAACCCACCTCGGCGACGTGGGACCTCAGGAACCCCGATGCCCGCCAACCGATGCAGCTCAAGCTGCGGGTGGTCGGGGCGTCTGGATCCATCCGCAACCCGACGCTCGAGATCCACCGCTCGGCCACGGTCACGCTGCCGGTGGAGATCCAGGCCGGCCAGTCGCTGTTGCTCGAGGCCGACGCCATCGTCCGGCTCTACGACGCCAAGGGCAATCCGCTCCAGTCATTCCCCCTCAAGGGCGCGCTGCCCGAGGTGCACCCGGGGGCGAACCCCGTGGTCTTCGACTGCGAGTTCCTCGGCGACACCCCGCCGAAGGTGACGGTGACCTTCAAGACACGGGGGGCGCCGGTGCGGGTGACCCGGCGCTGACCCGGGAGTGTCTCGCGGGCTGCGACCTCAGGACCCCGGCGAGTGCTCCCTGGGCACGAACCAGATCACCGAGGCGGCCACGACGCCACTGGCCAGACCGCCGAGGAGGACGAGCAGGTTGCCCGAGAACGAGTCGGGATTCTCGGCGACCTGACCGGACAACGTGCCCCCCTCAACAAGGGGTTGGAAGCCCGGCGGGGCGGACTTGGCGGCTTGCAAGTTGGACTCCCCGGAAAACTCCGGAGCCCAAAGCCCGCGGTTGGCCTGCTCGGTCCAGCGCCGGAACTCGAGGACAGAGGACTCCGGGTCATCCACTCCGCTGGTCCCGGAGGGCCGCCCCACGATCTGGCCGTGGGGCAACAGCGAGAGGATGGGGTTGGTGGCGAGGTCTTGCCCTCCCCCGAGGACGAAACCGGGGGCGGAGGCAGGCCACCGGGGCCTCACGGCCCCCGGAACGGACAGGCCGGAGCGATCCTCGCCCCCCACGTCCGTCGGTCGGGAGACCGGCCCTGGAAAGGAGGTCCAGTCCTCTCGGGCCGGGTCGAAGACCGGGGGCGCGGCCATGGGACCACGTGGCTCGATCGTCCGGGGGATCGTGATCGACATTGCGGTCCGCCCGTCGGAACCCGCCGGCAGGGCCGGATTGTCCGATGACCCTGCACCGTGGGCCTGCAGGAGGACGCAGAAACCTGCGGAAAGCGGGATCATCCGGCGACACCACATGCCTCCGGCGGCGGCCGGGGCATGGATCCGGTTGGGAGAGCCAGGGGATCTCATCGTTGCGGGACGGGCATCGCAGTGGGCCTCCCTCCGACCGGGCCAAACAGCAGTCCAGCCGTGGCACCAGAGGGAATGGGAGAAAGGCTATCGCGGGGGTAATTGGCAAACCAGCCGCAATTCGTGCATGTGGTGGGCAATTCGGGGATGCTCCACCCGCGGTCGCCTTCCCGGATGGATTCGGCTTCCGCCCGCCGATTCGGTTATCCGGTGGCCCCGGATGGCAGGACCTCCTATCGTCCGGTCGACACCCCACCCGACGCATGCCTCCCTCAAAGACGAGCCATCTCATGACGCCGACGGACAGCGCCCCCCGGACCCGTTCCCGTCGATCCTTCCTCCGGAGCGGATGCCAGTTGGCCGCAGGAACCGCCATCGCCCCGAGTGCCTTCCCTTGGGTCCGCGCCGCCGAGACCGCCGTGCTGGGCCAGGGCGCCTTCCGGTACCGCGTGGTGCCGGGATGGGGCGATCTCGGATCGCAGACGCCGGTGAACGACTGCCACGGCATCGCGGTCGACCGCGAGGGGCACATCCTGCTCTTCACCAACGAGACGAAGAACAACGTGATCGTCTATGACCGGAAAGGTCGCCTGGTCCACAAATGGGGCACGCAATTCCCCGGGGCCCACGGGCTCTCGCTGGTGACCGAGGGGGCGCGCGAGGTGCTTAGCCTGCTCATCGCCATGAGCGACCAGCAGCACCTGCTCCGCCTGGCGACCGACGGCCGGATCCTGGGCACGATCCCCCTGCCCGGCGGCAATCCCCGCCAGATCCGGCGCGTGGGCGACCACCACTTCGTGGCCCACCTCGGGGACAACTGGCCCAAGGACCGCGACTGCCGCGGATTCATCTCGATCCTCGATGCGTCCCTGCGGGTCGTCTCCAATGTCGGCGGCACCGCCCCCGAGTATGGACCCGACGGGAAACTCCGCACGATGGCTCACCGGGAGGAGATCTTCCGGCACCCACACGACCTCGCCGTCGACGCCGAGGGCAGCCTGTACGTGGCCCAGTTCGCTTCCGGTCGCACCCACCCCATCAAGCTCGAGCGGGTGTAGATAGCGTCCACCACGACCGGCTCACCGGGTGGAGCTGGTGGCGGATGGCCCGGTCAGGGCCGGCCGGGTGACGGGGCCTCCACCGAAGTTCTGATAGAGGTTCTGGAACCGTTCGGCGCGGTCGCGATAGGTCTTGGAGACCTTCTCAAGGCGGTAACCGACCCCCTCGAAATGCCCGGGTTTGTTCCAGAGCAGGTAGACCTCGACCGGCTCGGGAATCCGCCCGGTGGCCTTCTCGAAGCTCCGGACCCGATCGGCAAGGATCCGCCGGGTGACCGTCCAGGCCACCTCGGGGTTGGTGTGGTTTCTGGACCTGGTGTAGGCCTTCCACACCCCGGGCATGATCTGGAACCGGCTGATCTCGCCCGAGCCCCCGATGACATGGTCGGGGTCGCCGGGCACCGGGGACGTGGCCCCCGTCTCGATCATGGCCAGCGCATCGCGCAACGGCGAGGCCATGCACGCTGCGCCCCCGAGGAGGGCGCCGGCGAGGATCCATGGAAACATGCGGTTCATCCGGTTCGACGGAACGGAACCCTAAGACCATCGCCTCGCCCCACGCCATGAAGGATGACACCCAGTTGTCCACAGGTTTTTCACCGAGCCGTCCTCGGGACCGACGCCCAAGATCGATGACCGGAAAATCTCCCGGCAGACCTCCGTTCGTCGGGCAGATCCGCATGGGAACCGCGAACGGCGGAACCCGTGACACCAGAACCACCTGCCAAACCCTGAAACCGGCTCAGGCGGCTCCCAGCCCAGGAATCGGTCGGATCGGAATCGCGTCGACCCGGCCGGGGACCTGGCACGAGTCCCGGTCGACCGCCGTGCGCCATCGCCCGCAATTGCTTCCCCGCGTTGACGCGGGATACAATCCGGACACTCTCGGACGCATTCACGCGCAGAATCTCATCGCACCGCCTCCCATCCCGACTTCCCATGCCTGAATCCCTCCCCGCTTCCTTCTCGCTCGCCGGCCGCGTCGCGCTCGTGACGGGCAGCACCACCGGACTGGGCCGCTCGATGGCCAAGGCGCTGGGCCAGGCCGGAGCCAAGGTGGCCCTCAACTACGCCAACAACGCCCAGCGGGCCCAGGAGGCCTTCGCGGAGTTCCGGGCCGCCGGCCTTCAGGGAGCCCTCTTCCAGGCCGATGTCACCGACGAGGCGCAGGTGCAACGGATGGTGGCCGACATCCGGGCGACCCTGGGTCCCGTCGACATCATGGTGCTCAACGCCACCTGCGACCAACCCCAGAAGCCCATCGAGGACTACGACTGGGCCTTCTACCAGCGGATGGTCGACTTCTTCATCAAGAGCCCGGTGCTGCTCACCAAGGCCTGCGTCGGCCACATGAAGTCCCAGCGCTGGGGACGAATCCTCAACATCGGCTCCGAGGTGGTTTCCCGGGGCGTGCCCAATTTCACGGCCTACGTCGCGGCCAAGGGAGGCCAGAACGGCTTCCACCGCAGCCTGGCCGGTGAACTCGCCCCGCACGGCATCACGGTCAACATGATCGCCCCGGGATGGATCCCCGTGGAACGCCACGAAAAGGACCCCCAGGAACTCAAGGACGGCTATCGTGCGCTCATCCCGGTCAACCGCTGGGGCATCCCGTCGGACCTCGACGGCACCGTCGTGTTCCTGGCCAGCGACGCCTCGTCCTTCGTCACCGGCCAGACCCTGCACGTCAACGGCGGCATGACCGTCTGCTGATCCGCCGCCCCCCCCCGCTCTCCGACCCCGACCCATCCTGAACCCCATGAACCGTCTCCTCTCCCTCTCGGTCTGGACCGCCCTCCTGCTCGGGCTGACCGCCTGCAACAAACCGGCTGAAACCGCCGATTCCGGCAAGGGCGCCGACGCGTCCGCCTCGGCACCGGCCGGCGGCAAGAAGCGCAAGATCGCCTTCGTGTCCAATGGCGTGGCCTCGTTCTGGACCATCGCCTCGGCTGGCGTGAAGACCGCCGGCGAGAAGCTTGGCGTGGATGCCCAGACCCTCATGCCCGTCGAAGGCATCAGCGACCAGAAGCGCATCATCGAGGACCTGCTCACCAAGGGCGTCGATGGCATCGCCGTCAGCCCCATCGACCCGGCCAACCAGACCGACCTGCTGAACACCGCCGCCCGCCGGACCAAGGTGATCACCCACGACTCCGACGCGCCGAACAGCGACCGCCTCGTGTACATCGGCATGGACAACTACAAGGCCGGCCGCATGTGCGGTGACCTGGTCCGCGAGGCCATGCCCAAGGGCGGCACCGTGATGATCTTCATCGGCCGCCTGGAGCAGGACAATTCCAAGCGCCGCCGCCAGGGCACCATCGACGCCATCCTCGGCCGGCCTGAGAACCCCTCCAACTACGACGCCCCCGGCACCGTGCTCGAGGGCAACGGCTTCAAGATCCTCGGCACGCTCACCGACCAGTTCGACCGCGCCAAGGGCAAGGCCAACGCCGAGGACGCCCTGGCCAAATACCCGGACCTCGGCTGCATGGTGGGCCTCTTCGCCTACAACCCTCCCCTGCTCCTCGAGGCCCTGGCCCAGGCCGGCAAGCTCAACAAGGTCAAGGTCGTCGCCTTCGACGAAGACGACGCCACGCTCGACGGCATCCAGAAGGGCACCGTGCACGGCACCGTGGTCCAGAACCCCTACATGTACGGATACAAGTCGGTGGAGGTGCTGAACGACGTGCTCTCGGGCAAGCCCGGGGTCGTCCCGGCCGACAAGTTCATCGACATCCCGGCCCGCCAGATCCGCAAGGACACGGTGGACGCCTTCTGGACCGACCTGAAGTCGAAGGTGGGCGGCAAGTAGCCCGCAGCGTCCCAGCCCGGCCCGCCGTGTCCATGCCTCCTGTCCTGCTCGAAGCCCGGTCGCTGACCAAGTCGTTCCCCGGCGTGCGGGCGCTCAAGGGCGTGGGCCTGACCGTAGGCCGCGGCGAAGTGGTGGCCGTGATCGGCGAGAACGGCGCCGGCAAGAGCACCTTGATGAAGATCCTCGCCGGCGTGCAGACCGCCGACACCGGCGAGATCCGCATCGACGGAGTCCCGGCGCCCCTGCGTTCGGTCGAGGAGGCCCTCGGGCTGGGCATCGCCCTCATCCACCAGGAACTCAACCTGGCGCAGAACCTCGACGTCGCGGCCAACCTGTTCCTCGGCCGCGAACCCCGGCGCTGGGGACTCATCGACTCGGCCCGACTCCACCGTGAGGCCGGGCAGTTCCTGCAGGCGGTCGGTCTCGACGTCGCCCCGGACACCCGCGTGGGAGCGCTGGCCATCGGGCAGCAGCAGCTCGTGGAGATCGCCAAGGCCCTCTCCACGCAGGCCCGCGTGCTCATCATGGACGAGCCGACCTCGAGCCTGTCGGCCGGCGAGGCCGAGAACCTGTTCCGGGTCATCCAGGACCTGCGGGGCCGCGGCGTGAGCATCGTGTACATCTCGCACCGGCTGGGCGAGGTGACCCGGCTGGCCGACCGGGTGGTGGTGCTGCGCGACGGCGAGAACAGCGGCGAACTGGCCCGCCACGAGATCAATCACGCCTCCATGGTGCGGCTGATGGTGGGCCGCGACCTCTCCCAGTTCTACCCGCACCAACCCCATGCGCGGCCCGAGACCGTGCTCGAGGTCGAGGGCCTGCGGACTCCCGCCCACCCGACCCACCCGCTGACCTTCCAAGTGCGGGCCGGCGAGCGGGTCGGGTTGGCCGGCCTGGTGGGCGCAGGTCGCACCGAGGTGTTGCTGGCACTCTTCGGCGTGCAACCGCCCGTCGGGGGCACGGTGCGGATCGGTGGTCAACCTCTTCAGCCCACCAGCCCCACCGAGGCCATCGCGTCAGGCCTCGCGCTGGTTCCCGAGGACCGCAAGCGCGAGGGCGTGGTGCTGGCCATGCCCGTACGCGAGAACATCAGCCTCGCCAGCCTCCGCCAAGACCAGCGTCATGGGTTCCGCGATGCCGCGCGCGAAGAGGCTCTCAGCGCCGAAATGATCCAGTCGCTGCGCATCAAGACCCCGGGCGACCGGCAGGTGGTGCAGTTCCTCTCCGGTGGCAACCAGCAGAAGGTGGTCATCGGCAAGTGGCTCGCGCTCCAGCCCAAGGTGCTGCTGCTCGACGAACCCACCCGGGGCATCGACATCGGGGCCAAGCAGGAGATCTACCGGCTGATGGAGGAACTGGCCGCCCAGGGCGTCGCCATCCTGTTCGCCTCCAGCGAGATGGAGGAGATCCTGGGCATGA
>JAJTFN010000209.1 GCA_021298285.1 Verrucomicrobium sp. | reverse complement strand
GCCACCGCCGCGATAGCCACCGCCGCCACCACCGCCGGGCGGGCGCTCCTCGCGGGGCCGGGCGATGTTGACGGTCAGGGCACGACCGCCGAGGTCCTTGCCGTGGAACATCTCCACCGCGCGGTTGGCCTCGTCCGGGGTGGAGAATTCAACGAACGCGAAACCACGGGACTTACCAGTCACGCGGTCGAGCATCAGGTTCACGTTGGTGACCACACCGGCCGCCGAAAAGTGATCCTGGAGGTCACGTTCCTGCGTCTGGTAGGACAGGTTTCCCACAAACAAACGGGAATTGTTATCCATACGACTTTTGGCCGCTCTTCAACCGAGTGAGGGAAACTGCACCAGCAGACTTCAATTGCGGGGAATGGACTAAAGCTACCTCCACAAACCGTCAACGTGACGCCGACACTTCATGTTCCAAACGGACGTGCGATGGATAACAAATCAGCGAATGAGGTCAAATGCATAATAGTAGTACGTCCATGAAGCCAATCCTTCATGGATAGCCCGACCAGACCGGGACTGGATGAATGCTCCCACCCGCTCGGGGGATCCCAACCCGCTTCCAGGCTTTCCCCGCGGTGGCGTTGGAGTCATTCTGGGTCACGGCTGTCTGCGGTTCGACCGCCTCGGCCCGGGACTGCGCCGCCCGATGGGGCATCCCCGAGGTGCACGGCGACCACGACGCGGACGGATTGGTGCAGTCGCCACAGGTCGACGTCGTGCACATCACCTCGCCCAACAAGGTGCATGTGGCGCAGGCGCTCAAGGCCCTGAAGGCCGGCAAGCATGTGGTCTGCGAGAAACCCCTGGGAATGGATTCCAAGGAGACGGCCCGGGTGGTCGCGGCGGTCGCCAAGCCCGGGGCACCGGTCTTCGCCGTCAACTACATGTGCCGGTTCTTCCCGGCGGTCCTGCAGATGCGGGCCATGGTCGCCCGCGGGGATCTTGGCCGGATCATCCACGTGCAGGGGCACTTCTTCCAGGACTGGCTGCTGCACGACACCGACTTCAACTGGCGCCTTCTGGCCTCCGAGGGCGGCAAGCTGAGGGCGGTCGGGGACATCGGCACCCACTGGATCGACGCGGTCTCGTTCATCCTCGGAAGCCGGGCCGAACGGGTCTTCGCCCATCTCGAGACCTTCCACAAGACCCGGTACCGGCCGAAGGGGGCGATCCAGACCTTCGCCAAGGCGGACAACGGGTCGCGGATCCCCTACACCGTCGACACCGAGGATTTCGGCAGCCTGCTCCTGCGCTTCGGGGGCTCCGACCACGGGTTCGCCGACGGCGTCCATGCCAACGCGTCGATCTCCCAGGTGGCCGCCGGCTGGAAATGCAGCCTTTCCCTCGGGATCTACGGCACGCGGGGCAGCGTCCGCTGGGACTTCCAGCAACCCAATGAGATCGTGGTCGGCCGTCGGGACGGGCCGAACGAGATCCTCCAGCGGGGCACCCCTGGCTTCCTGGAGGATGTGGCGGGATTCACCGACACGCCGGGTGGCCATCCCGAGGGCTTCCCCGACAGCCACAAGATGCACTACCGGGCGGTCTATGAGCACATCGCCAGCGGGCGCAAGACGCCCGTGCTCTTCGCCACCGCCCAGGACGGGCACCACGAGGTGCGCCTGTGCGAGGCGGTGCTGCGCTCGAGCCGTTCAGGCCGGTGGGTGCGGATCTGACGGGGCGGTTGCCGGCACCGACCCGGCCGGGGCAGGCGGGTCGGTGGGGGTCACCGGCACGGCCTGCTTCCAGATGGGCACCACGCGCTTCATCTCGTCGATGAGCCACTGGCAGGCCTCGAAGGCCTCGGCGCGATGGGCCGAGACCACCTCGACCCACAGCGAGGCCTCGCCCACCGCCACCCGGCCGATCCGGTGGACCAGCCGCACCGATTCCACCGTCCCGCGCCCGGCCAACCGGTCGAAGAGCCGATGGAACTGGTGCTCGGCCATGGGGACGAAGCAGGTGTAGTCGAGGGCGGCGATCGCCCCGTCGCCTTCCCGCTCCCGGACCACGCCGGAGAACGCCACAACCGCGCCCATCCCCGCCGAAAGGCTGCGGCCGGCGATCAACTTCGCCTCGTCGATCGGATCGGTGGTGATGAGGAGGGATCGGTTCATCCGCCTTGGACCGGTGGGAAGAGGGAAACCCGATCGCCGGGCGACAGCACGTGGGTGTCATCCTGGTACTCGACCCCGACGGCGACCAGGGTGGAGCGCCTCAGGCCCGCCAGGGCCGGATGGTCGACGTAGACCCGCTGCAAGAGCGCCCCGACCGTGGCGCCCTCGGGCAGCTCGACCCCGGTCTCGGAGCAGCCGGCCAGCTCGGCGAAATACGACCAGAATGTCACACGGATGGTCATGCGGCGGATCTCCGGGCGGGCTTCGGGGCATACACCTCGGGCTTGAGCACCCCGACATAGGGCAGGTTGCGGTAGCGCGCCGCGAAATCCATCCCGTAGCCCACGACGAACAGGTTGGGGATGCGGAAGCCCACGTAGTCGGCCTCGAAGGAGCCCACGCGCCGCCCCACCTTGTCCAGCAGCACGCAGGTGCGGAGGGAGGCCGGCTTCATCGCCAACAGCTTTCCGGTCACCGCCCGCAGGGTCTTGCCCGTGTCGAGGATGTCGTCGATGACCAGCACATGGGCCCCGCGGACATCGAGCTGGAGGTCCTTGTTGAACACCAGGTCCCCGGACTCCGTCCCCTGCCCGTAGCTCGACACGCCGAGGAAATCCACCCGCAGCGGGAAGGGCAACCGTCGCAGGAGGTCGGCCAGGAACAGCACCGCACCACTGAGCAACGGGATCACCAGCACCTCCTTGCCGGCGTAGTCGCGGGCGATGGCCCGCCCCATCAGGGCGATGCGCCGACGGAGAGCAGCCTCCGGGATGAGCACGCCAGCCAGCGCGGACCGATGGGCCGCGGGCATCCGTCGGTCCAGCGTGTCGGCCAAGGGGGGCTTCGACAGGGGCATCGGTCGGTCGGTGTTCGGTCGGGCGTTTTGGATGCGGTGACGAGGTCCGGCTTCGGGACGACCCGTTCAGATGTGCCGGGAGTCGTCGGCGTCCTTGGCCTGGTAGCCGGAGTCCTGCCGCTTCAGGTTCACCTCGTTCTTCTTGACGTAGGCGGCGAACACATCGTCGGCGCTCATGCCGAGGACCTGCGCCATGCTGATGAGGAAGTGCAGGCAGTCCACCACCTCGACCCGGGCGTTCTGCTCGTCGAACTTCTGGTACTTGGCCCACCACTTCCAGGGGACGCTGTCGGTCAGCTCGGCCAATTCCTGCGACATGGCCCGGCAGTAGTTGAGGATCCACTGGGTCTTCTCGGCCTCGGTCATGGCGTCGGTATGGACGCCGATGCGCGCGTTGAGGGCCTTCTGCATGCGGAAGAGTTCGCGCCACTGGTCGGGTGTCTCCATGGGACCTCGAGGGTTGCGGCGGGCAGGGGCGGGCGGAAGCGCAAAATCCGTGGTCGCCCCGCGCCAGCCCCGGGGCCGTCCTTCCGCCGGCCGAACGGAGCCGCTCCCTCCCCTTGCCCCATTCCGGGGCAGACAACCCGGTCCGGGTGGGATTCCATCGACCGCATCCGGCCATGCACCCCGGCAGACATCCCCTGCACCGCCCGATCGAGGCGCTCCTGGCCCGCCACGAGCGGGAGCCGGAGCATGCCCGGCAGGTGGCCCGGCTGGCGCTGGAACTCCACGACACGCTGCGCCCGATCCATGGGCAGGGCGCCCGCGAGCGCGAATTGCTGGAGTGCGCCGCCCTGCTCCACGACATCGGCTGGTCGGTCACCGCCCCCGACGGCAAGGGACACCACAAGGCCTCGGCCCGGCTGATCCGGGAATCGACCTGGGAGGCGCTGACGCCCGATGAGGTGCGCTGCGTGGCGGCCGTGGCGCGGTACCACCGCAAGGCCCTGCCCGACCCGGGGCACGAGGAGCTCCAGGGCCTTTCCGCGGCCGACCGGGCCCGAGTCGCCTGGATGGCCGCCTGCCTGCGGACAGCCGATGGGCTGGATCGGCGCCACCTCCAGGCGGTGGACTCGGTCTCGGCCCGACGCGGGAGCGGGGGCATCGAACTCCGGGTGGTCGCGCTTGGAAGCATCGACGACGAGCTCTCCGCCGCGGACCGGAAATCGGACCTGCTCCGCAGCCTGCTGCCCGGGCCGTTGACGTTTTGTCGGGTGGATCCCACGGATGGAACCCCGCAGGGCCCGTCCGATCCGCCATGACCGACTCCCGGACCACGCGACGGCAGGACCTCTGCGCCCACTGCCAGGGTCCCCTGCCCCCGGTCGCCGACGCCTTGGATTCGGGATCGGACCGCCGCTTCTGCTGCTACGGATGCCGGCTGCTGGGCGAGCGCCCGCCGACGGATCCCGGCAACCGCACCGAGGATCCCGCCCGGGGACGCGCCCTCTTCCGGATCGTGCTCGGCGCGGTGGCGGCCAGCCAGGCCATGCTCCTTGGGTTCGCCCTCAACCTGTCCGAGCCCGATGGGACCGTGCGCCACGGACTGCACGGGCTCCTCATCGCCCTGACGCTCGGGGTGCTCTGGCTGCTCGGTCCACCGCTGCTGCGCGCCGCCTGGGACTGCGCCTGCCGCCGTACCCTCGGGCTGGAGCTGCTCTTCGTGTCGGGCGTCCTCGGCGCCTTCGGCGCCTCGTTGCTGTCGACCGTCCGGGGCTCGGGGCCGGTCTACTACGAGGTGGTGGCGGTGCTGCTCACGGTCTACAGCGCCGGCAAGGCCCTGACCGCCCGCGCCCGGGAGCATGCCCTGTCGGAGACGCGGCGGCTCGACGAGACCTTCGCCACGGCCCTGCGCGTCGGCCCGCCGGATGTCCGGGTATCCGTGCGGGACATCGTCGCCGGAGACCTTGTACGGGTCCTGCCCGGCGAGCCCATCCCGGTCGACGGCGTGGTGGTCCGGGGCGAGGGATTTGTGCGGGAAACCCCGCTGACCGGGGAGCCCGAGCCGGTGGTCCGGCGGATCGATGATCCCGTGATGGCCGGGGGGTTCAGCGAGGACGCCGAGCTGGTGGTCCGCAGCCTCGGCTCGGGCCGGACGCGTGGACTCGACGAGCTGATCCGCCGGGTCGGCGAAGCCCGGGCGACCCTCGGGAGCAGCCAGGCGCAGGCGCAGGCCGACCGGCTGGCGCGCGTCTTCCTGCCGGTGGTGATCGCCACGGCCGTGGGTGCCCTTCTGTGGGCCGGTCTCCGGGGAGACTGGGCCTGTCAGTGCTGCTGGTGGCCTGCCCGTGCGCGCTGGGGCTCGCGACGCCCCTGGGGCTGTGGCAGGGCATGGCCACGTTGGCCGCCCGCGGCCTGGTGGTCCGGGACGCCCGCGCCCTCGAGCGACTGGCCTCGGTCACCCTCGCCGCCTTCGACAAGACCGGCACCCTCACCGAGTCGCGCCTGAGCCTCGTGGACCTCGTGACCCGGGGCGACGCGTCCGACCGCCGTCGGTGGCGGGCCATCCTCGCAGCGGTGCAGGCACGCAGCCACCATCCCATCGCCCGGGCCTTCCAGGAACGGCGCGCCGGGGACGAACCGGAGGCCGGCCCGACCCGGGTGGAGGGCTTCGAGGTGGTGGCGGGCCAGGGCGTGCAAGCCGGCGTGACCCAGGGGTCCGGGCCACCGATGACCGTGCGGATCGGAAGGAGGGACTGGGCCTGGGAGTCCGGAGCCGACCCAGGTCTGGAGGAGCGGCTGCAAGGTCCGGGAAGCCGCGTCTGGGCCTCGGCCGACGGACGACCCGTGGCAGTGGGACAGGTCCGGGAACGGCTCCGATCGTCCGTGGCGGCAACCCTCGAGGACCTCGAGCGGCTGGGCGTCGCATGCCGGGTGTTGTCGGGCGACCGGATCGACCGGGTCCGGGAGGTGGTCGCCGGGATGCCGGGTCTCGCCGACGCGCCGGCGGACGACGGCGGGCGACGCCTCGACGGGGGCCTCGGCCCTCTCGACAAGGCCGAGCAGGTGCGTCGCTGGCAAGCGGCGGGCCACCGGGTGCTCTTCGTCGGCGACGGCATCAACGACGCGGCGGCGCTGGCGGAGGCCCATGTCGGCATCGGGCTTCTGGAAGGGGCCCCGCTGGCCTCCGCCAGCGCCGAGATCGTGCTGTGCGGGGGCGACCTGCGGGAGATCCCGGAGGCCGTGGCCTTGGCACGACGGGTTCGAGACTCCATCCGGGCGAACCTCCGCTTCGCCGTCGCCTACAACGGCCTCGGCATGGTGCTGGCCGCGACCGGCCATCTGCATCCCGTGGTGGCCGCCCTGTTGATGGGGGGCAGCAGCGCCGTCGTGGCCTGGCGGGCCTGGCGGGGCGGGTCCTGCCATCCGGGCGAACGGCCCCGCGGGGAGACCGTCCGCGACACCCCGGATGAGACCCGAACGGTCCGGGGCGGTCCGTCTCGGGTCCAGCGCCTGACTCCGTGGATCATCCCGGCCGGGTTCGTGCTGCAGGTGCCGTGGCTCATCGGGCTGGGGAGCCTGGGACCCGGAGCCTCGGGGATGGTGGGAAGCCTTGCGATGCTCGCGGCGTGGGCATCGACCCGGGCAAGGTCCCTGAACCCAACCGGGGACCGCCAGCCCTCCGGGCAGCCCCAGGGCCCACCTGACCCATCGACCCGTTGGGGTCCGATGGTCTGGGGCATGCTGGGTCCGGCAAACCTCGCCATGCTGGTGGGCTGGTGGGCCGATGCCGGCTTCGGGCCGGTGATGCGCGATGGGGTCTGCCTCTGCTGCTCGGGCCACCGGTTCTTCGGGTTCGGCGCCGGGGTCCCCTGGATGACGCTTGCCATGGTGGCAGCCGGCCTGCCCTTCATGCGGCGCGCCATTCTCATGTGGACCGGCTTCTGGACCCGACTGGCGGTGGCGGTGGCCCTGGCCGTTTCGATGGCGGGCGGGATGGACTGGGGAGCAACCCGGGCGTTGCGCTGGGCCGGGCCGGGGCATCCCGGGCAATTCCTCATCGCCTATGCCGGCATGACCGCGGGCATGATGGCCGGGATGCTCTTCACCTGCGGGGTGCTGGAGGCCCTGCGGCGACGGACCCGTTGACGCATCGCCTCACGCGACCAAGCCCGGCCGCCTGGCAAGCCCCGACCCATCGATGCCCCACGGCGCCACCGACCCTGCGAATTTGCCGCCGAGCCGGATCCGGGAGATGATTCGAACCGTGATCCTTTCCCACGATGCCGATCCCCGCCTGCGGAGTCTCCGGCAGGCCCTGCTGGACCTGCACAAGGCGCTGGTGGATTCCGAGCGCGTGGGCTACGAGGCCACCGTGGGTCCGATCGCCTCGCCCCACCACTTCCTGCGCCTGCTGTCGGGAGACCCCTGGTTCGCCTGGCTGCAACCGCTCTCGCGCCTCATCGTGACCCTCGACGAAACCCTCGACCGCCGCATTCCCCCCACTGCGCAGGAGACCGCGGAATGGCTCGGACAAATCCGCCGGTTGCTCGTGGCCTCGGAGGAAGGCCATGGCTTCCCCCGGAGCTACTTCGAGGCGCTCCAGCGCGACCCGGACGTGGTCTTCGCCCATTCCCGGGTGGCCCTGCTGCTGAAGTGATCGACGGCGGGCGCCCTCAACGCGCCTGCTTCAACCGGGCCCGCACCAACTCCGGCAGATACTTCGGCGGCACGGAACCGTGGGAGATCACCGCCTCGTGGTAGCGCCCCAGGTCGAAGCGCTCGCCGAGTTCCCGCTCGATCTCCTGCCGGAGTCGGTGATGGGCCATGCGTCCCACGAAGTAGGTGCTGAGCTGGGTGCTGGTCTGCTTGGCCCGGATCAGCTTCAGGCGCGCCTCGCCCTCCGATTGGAAGGCTCCCTCGACCATGAGCTTCATGGCCTCCGCGTCGCTCATCCGGAGGCAATGCAACCGGTGGTCGAGGATCGCGTTCACCACCGCCCGCAGGTAGAACTTGAGCTGCATCAACCGGACCCGCAGGTCCCCGTCGGCATAGCCCTGGTCGAGCATCATCTGCTCGGTGTACACCGCCCATCCTTCGACGAAGGTGCCCGACTGCAGCACCCGGCGGATGGGCGAGGTGGATCGGTTGGCATACTCCAACTGCACGTAGTGACCCGGATAGGCCTCGTGGATCGTCAGGATCTGCAGCATGTGCTGGTTGTACTCCTCCAGGAAGCTCCGCACCCGGTCGGCACCCCAATCCGCCGGCGGCGGGCTCACCGCATAGAAGCTCACGGCCGACGGATCCAACGGAGGCGCCGACTCCATGTAGGCCAACGAGTTGCCCCGCTTGAACTCGGGCATCTCGATGACCTGGCAGCGGTCCGGATCGGGCAACCGCAGGATGTCCCGCTCCCGGATGAAGGCCTTGATGCGATCGACCGAGGCGCGCGCGTCGGAGACCAGGGCCTCGGCCGCCCCGTGTTCCTGGCTCACGGCCTGGATCACGCGGGCCACCAGCTGGCGGCGTCCGTCGTCATCGTCGGGCGGCAGCGGCTGCCTCGGGAAGTAGCGGCTCCACAACTGACGGGAGATGACCCGCAGCTCGCCGTTCACCCGGGCGTATTCCGATTCGGCGTCCGCCAACACCTGGTCGGCACCGATCCCGGCATCGAGCACCCAGTCCAGTTTCTGGGCGAAGCGCTTGCGGCCCAACCGCCACTCGCCCGTCGCCCGCGGCAGGAGCTCCTTCTCCAGGAACTCCTGGTACCGCTTCAATCGGGCTGCGACGGGGGCCGCGGCCG
>JAJTFN010000208.1 GCA_021298285.1 Verrucomicrobium sp. | reverse complement strand
GCGGGATCGCCATGCCCGATTGGTGGCCGAGATCCTGGCCCACGACCGGGCGTATTACGTCCTGTCGGCACCCACCCTCTCCGACCTCGAATACGACCGGCTGTATCGCGAACTTCAGCGCCTCGAGGCCGAGCATCCTGAGTGGGTGACGCCCGAATCGCCCACCCAGCGTGTGGGCGGCGCACCGGCCGAGGGCTTCGCCCGCGTGGAGCACCAGCGGCTGATGCTGTCCCTGGAGAAGGTCGAGGCCTCGGAGGTTCCGTCCTCGGCGGAGGAGCCCGATCGGGAACGTCGGTTGCGCCTGCAGGACGAGAACACCTTGGAGCCGCTGCGCACCTGGCACGGGCAGATTTGCAAGGCGCTGGGCCGGGAGTCCGTGCCGCTCATCCTCGAGCCCAAGGTCGACGGGGTGTCCCTGAGCGTCCATTACCGCAACGGCAAGTTGAGCCTCGGCGTGACCCGCGGCGACGGCCGATCCGGTGACGACATCACCGCCAACCTACGCACGATCCGGTCCATCCCGCTGCAGTTGGACACACCCAACCCGCCGGAGTGGATCGAGGTGCGGGGCGAGGCCTACCTGACGCTCGAGGAGTTCCGCGCGATGAACGCCGCGCTGGCGGCGGCCGGCGAGAAGGCCGCGCCCAACCCGCGCAACGCCACCTCGGGCACCCTCAAGCTGCTCGACCCGAAGATCGTGGCCGGGCGGCCGATCCGGGCGGTCTTCTACGCGGTCGGCGTCTGCGAGGGCGTCCGCTTCGAGAGCCATTCCGAGATGTTGCGCCGCTTCGCCGACTGGGGACTGCCGACGCAGTCCACCTGGTGGTCGTGCGCGGGCATCGACGAGGTGCTGGCGGTGTACCGCTCCGAGGTGGTCGCCGGCTACGACGAGGATCGGGACCTCCGTCGCCGCCTGCCCTACGAGATCGACGGGGTGGTGCTCAAGGTGGACCGCTTCGACGATGCGGCCCGCATCCCCGACAAGCGGCGCTCCCCGGGCTATGCCATCGTCCACAAGCCCGTGCCGTGGATCACCCCGGCCCAGACGCGCCTCCAGGCGATCACGGTCCAGGTGGGCCGGACCGGGGTCCTCACGCCGGTGGCCGAGCTGGAGCCGGTGTTCGTCCAGGGATCCACCGTGTCGCGCGCCACGCTGCACAACGAGGACGAGATCCGCCGCAAGGACATCCGCATCGGAGACACGGTGGTGATCCGCAAGGCCGGCATGGTGATCCCCGAGGTGGCCGAGGTGCTGACCACGTTGCGGGTGCCCGGTGCCGAGGAGTTCGACCTGGTCCGCCATGTTGGCGGCAAATGCCCGGCGTGCGGTGGGCCCATCGCCAAGGAAAAGGTGTCTGATGGCGCCCAGGACGAGGTGGCCTGGCGTTGCCAGAACGTGGCCGGTTGCCCGGCGCAGTTGACCCGGCGGGTGGAATACTTCGCCCAGCGCAAGACGCTGGACCTCGAGTCGCTCGGCGGCATCGTGGCCGAGAAACTCGTGGAGCGCGGTTGGGTCCGTGATCCGCTGGACCTCTTCGACCTCACGGCTGAACGGTTGGCCACCCTCAACCTCGGCACCGACGAGGAGCCCCGGGTGTTCGGCGCCAAGAATGCGGGCAAGGTCGTGGCCGCCCTGGAGCGGGCCCGCACGGCCCCGTTGCATCGTTGGTTGCACGCGATGGGCGTGCCGTCGGTGGGTGAGACCATGGCCTTTGAGATCGCCCGCCTGCATGACGACCTCGACCACGTGGCCCGCTCGGAGATCCTGGCGGGGATCGTCCGGCTGGGGCGGCTTTACGACGCGCTCGAAGCCTGCTCCCCGTCCCAACCCGGCCTGGCGGACCCGGCGCGTGAACGCCGTCGTGCCGACTACGAGCGCCTCAAGGGCGAGATCCGCGACCTGGGGGACCGGCTGGTGGAACTGGGCGCCGCCGAGGCCAACGCCCGCTGGACCCAATTGCGCCAGAAGGGCAGCTCGGCCAAGCCCGAGTACGTGACGCGGATCGAGTACGGGGCCGCGGGGGCCTTGACCGTCTACCTCGAATCGGAGACCGGTCGGCGCACGCTGGAGCGCTTGGGCCAATTGGGCATCCATCCCAAGGCCGAGCGGGTGGCCGCGCCGGCGGGCGGTTCGGTGTCAGGCTCCATCGCCGGCAAGACCTGGGTCTTGACCGGAACCTTGCCGACCCTGAGTCGGGACGAAGCCTCGGCGATGATCCGGCAGGCCGGCGGCAAGGTCGCCGGGTCGGTGAGCCGCAACACCGACTACCTGCTCGCCGGTGAGAGTGCCGGGTCCAAGCTGGACAAGGCCCGGGAGCTGGGCGTGGCCATTGTGGACGAAGCCGCCTTCCTCCAACTGGTGCGCGGTGCCTGACCGGGCGCTGGACGTGTCTTCGAGGCGGCGGCGGCTGGCAGCCGGGGGGCGAGCAGCTGGGCGGTCCTTGCGAACACCGCAGGCGGAACCCCGAGGGCCTGCTTGAGGGCGACGTCCCGGTCCCAGGCGTTGGTCAGCCCGTCGATGCGGCGGATTTGCGCCGGCGTGAGGCGGTGGGCGAAGAGCCACGGGGACACCAGCGCGGTGTTGATGAGCGGGAAGTCCGAGCCGTAACACAGACGCCCTTCAAACTCACGCCGGGTCAGCGCCTCTCCCAGGTAGCCCAGCTTGTTGGCTTGGGTGAGCGACGAAATCTCGGAATGCAGGTTCGGGAACTCGGCCATCAGGCGGGCCAGGCGATCGGTGTGGCGCTCGCCGTCGGTGTCGCCGGTGGAGGCGATGTGGGCGGCGATGACCGTGACGCCCAGGCGCAGCGGCAGGCGCAGGCGTTCCGGGTCGCAGAGGTCGTCCTCGGCATGGGTGAACGATCGCTCCTGGCCGGTGTGGGTGAGCAACGGAAGGCGGTGGTGCTTGAGCCGCTCGTAGAAGGGGATGAGTCGCTCATCGGCCGGGTCGATGTGCATGACGCTGGTGATCCATTTCACCAGGACCGCTCCCTGGGCCGCACAGGCGTCGAGACGTTCCAGGGCATCGTGCCGACGGGGATGGACCGAGGCGCCGAAGAGCAGGTTCGGATGGCGGGCCACCTCGCGGGCCAGGAACTCGTTGGGCACATGGACCTCGGTGGCCGCAGGGTCGAGGCGCCCCTGATCGTCCACGGCCCCATCCAGGGCCAGCACCACGGCCTGATCCACCGACGTGCTGGCCTCGACGTGCGCCGCGATCTTGTCCACCAGCCAGGCGTCCCCGTTCCGCTCGAGGGTTTCCCGGGTCGCCTCGAAGGCCTTGAGGTAGAGACCGAACTTCCAGCTGGTCTCCAGCTCGCGGGAGATGAGGCAGCCGCTGCCGCCGGCACCGATGCCCGCCGTGTGGACGTGGAGGTCGATCCGGGGCGGCGGGGGCAACGGCGCGGCGGCCCGGTAGGGGCGTGGCCCGGTCAGCGCGCAGGAGAGTCCCAACAGCGATCCAGCCAACGACATGATGCCGATCGCCGAGCCCAGCATCCGCGGCCATCGGCGCGTCGAGTCGTCACCGGGTTTACGCTGGTTTTTCGAAGCGGTCCCGTGATCGGGATTGCTGAGCGGGACGGGGTTCCTGGAGCGGGTGTTCACCGGTGGGAGAGGATGCCCGGGGAGCCTGCCGTTGCGTGAATCGGTTGTTTCGACGCCGGCATCGAGCGGACTGATGGAGTTGGTGGATGGCCCCTGCCGTTGGCCGTGGTCGAGTCCGGCCTTCACGGCTATTCCTTCGGCTTTCGCCCGTAGCCCCAGATCAGCCACGCGCCGATGCCCATCACCAGGACGAGCCACCACAAGTAGCGCAATTCGCGGGCCGCCATCTCGGCGAAGGCGGCGGCGCGCGGGAAGACCCAGATCAGGAACAGTCCCAAGGCCGCCAAGCACAGGGCTTGGATCGCGGCCCGGCGTCGGGTGGTCATGGCGTGGACGGGGCTTCCGACGGGCTGATCGGCAGCAGCAGACCGGCGGCGTTGTGGTCGGAGGGCGGGGGAATGACCATGGGCGAACGGCCATTCCAGCGCTCGACGATCTTCCAACGCAGGAAGGACGGGCTTTGCCGCAGGGCCTCGCCGCGGACCCGGATGGCCTCGGCCTCACCCTTGGCGCTGATGACCGCCGTCTCCGATTCGGTCTGGGTCTGGATCTGGGTGAACCGGGCCTGGTTGGCCTGCTGCTCGGCCACCATCTTGGCCTCGATGGCCTTCTCCAGTTCCGGCGACAGATCGATGTCGCGCAGCACGATGTCCTCGACCACCAGCAGCGAACCGATCTTCTGGCCGGCCAGCGCCATGGACTTCTTCTTGATCTCCTCGCGGTTCTTGACGATCTGCTCGGCCGTCATCAACGCCGTGACCTCCTTGATGCCTTCCTGCACCCGGGGTGCGATCAGGCTGTCGAACGGATCGCCAGCGAACTCGCGGTAGATCGGCACGACCGACGCCTCGGGAATGCGGAAGAGCACCCGCAGGTCGATCTTCACCTGCTGCAGGTCGGAGGAGAAGCAGTCGGCCGTCAGCTCCCGGGTGCGTTGGCGGACATTCACCCGCACGATGCTGGTGAGGAACGGGGTCCTGGTGGAACGGGTGGGTTGGGCGGGGACCGGGGTGGCGGCCGGATTCGCAGGGCGGGTTCCTGTCGGCTCGGTTTTCTGGCCTTTGAGACGCTCCAGGTCCTGGAAGTTCAAGAGGATCTGATCCTTGCCTCCGATGACCAGTGGCGCGATGCCATCCCAGCGGTCCACGATCTGGAGATCCACGAAGGCGGGGTTTTTCTTCAGGGCATCCCCCCGGATCAGGATGGACTCGGCCTCGCCCTTGGCCCGGATCACGGCCGTGTCGGCCTCGATTTGCACGCGTTGCTGGAGGTACTTGGATTTCGAGGCCTCCTGCTCCTGCACCATCTTGGCCTCGATGGCGTGCTCCAGTTCGCGGGTGAGGGCGATGTTCTGGATGACGATGTCCTCGAGGACGACGAGCGAACCGATCTTGCGACGTGCGATCTCCAGGGACCGCGTCTTGATCTGCTCCCGATTCTTCACGATGAGCTCCGCACTTTGCATCGCGGCCACTTCCTTCAACGCCTCTTGGACCCGAGGGGCCACCAGGCTCTCGAAGGGGTTGCCGTCGTAGTCTTGGAAGAGCTTCACCACCGACGCCTCGGGAATCCGGTAGAGCAGGCGCAGATCCACCCG
>JAJTFN010000042.1 GCA_021298285.1 Verrucomicrobium sp. | reverse complement strand
GAGATCTACACCCACGTCGCCCCCGGGCATCTCCGCACGGTGCACCAGCGGCACCATCCGAGGGCCTAGGGTGGCTGGACTCGTGAGGCGCCATCCCGGGAGGAGGGCGGCATGAGGGCACGAAAAAGGCGGCCCGGCAAAGGGCCGCCTGGAAGGTGGGTCCGGGAGGTTGGCCCGGCCCTGCGAGGGATCAGAGCCCCTTGCTGATGACCAGCTTGACCAGGTCGCCGACGCGGTTGCTGTAGCCCCACTCGTTGTCGTACCAGCTCACCAGCTTGAAGAAACGGCTGTTGAGCTCGATGCCCGAGCTGTGGTCGAAGATGGAGCTGTTCTTGTCGTGGATGAAGTCGGTGCTGACGACCTCGTCGGCGGTCCAGTTCAGGATGCCCTTGAGGTAGGTCTCGCTGGCGCGCTTCATGGCCGCGGAGATCTCGGCGTAGCTGGTCTCCTTCACGGTCTTCACCGTGAGGTCGACCACGGACACGGTCGGCACCGGCACGCGGAAGGCCATGCCGGTGAGCTTGCCCTTCACCTCGGGGCAGACCAGCGCGACGGCGCGGGCGGCACCGGTGGTGCTGGGGATGACGTTCTGGGCCGCCGTGCGGCCTCCCTTCCAGTCCTTCTTGCTCGGGCCGTCGACCGTCTTCTGGGTGGCGGTGTAGGCGTGCACCGTGGTCATCAGACCCTCTTCGATGCCGAAGCCCTCGCGCAGGAGGACGTGGACCACCGGTGCCAGACAGTTGGTGGTGCAGCTCGCGTTGGAGATGATGTGGTGGTTCTTGCCGTCGTACTTCTCATGGTTCACGCCCATGACGACGGTGATGTCCTCGCCCTTGGCCGGGGCGGAGATGATGACCTTCTTGGCGCCGGCCACGAGGTGGCCCTTGGCCTTGTCCGCCTCGGTGAAGAGGCCGGTGGACTCGATGACGATGTCCACGCCGAGGGCCTTCCACGGCAGCTCGGCCGGGGTCTTGGCCGAGACGACGCGGATCTCGGCGCCGTTGACGATCAGCACGTCGTCCTCGGCCTTGTCCGGGGAGGACTTGGCGGAGCCGACGGTGCCGGCGAAGCGACCCTGGGAGGAGTCGTACTTGAGGAGGTACGCCAGGTTGTCGGCGGGGACGATGTCACCCACCGCGACGACGTTGATGTCCTTGCCGACCAGACCCTGTTCGACGAGGGCGCGGAAGACCAGTCGGCCGATGCGGCCGAAACCATTGATCGCTACATTGACTGCCATAATGTTCGTATTCGTTGACCAGTTGCCTTACCAAAGTCGGACAGGCTATCCCGGGTCCCCGGCAGGTCAACGGGGATTTCGGCCCGAGGCCCTGACGCGACCGGGTTTCCGGGTCGACCGGTGACGCCGGGCCGCCGATGGGCGAGCCGCAGCCAGGGTGTCGTTGCGACATCGCCGCCGGTTGCGCGGCCTCCGCGCCCGGGGGCGGGCCGGAGCGCGGCTCTCAGGGTCGGGCGGCCATCTCGACCACCTCGGAGAGTCTCACCTGGGCTCCGCCACGCCGCTTGCTCTCGTCGGCCGCCTCCATGAAGGCGAAAAGTTCGAGGGTCTCCTCGATCGGCACCGGCGCCACCTTGGTCTGGAAGAAGGTCACGGCCTCGGCCACCAGCGGCGCGTACCCGTCGAAGGCTCCGACCTGGGCGGCCCCGAGGGTGCCTTGGGCCTGGCCTTGGTAGCCCTCGATCTCACGGAAGGTTCCGGTGCGCCCGCCCTTCCAGGTGCCCACGACCTCGATCTTGCCCTCGGCCGTCTTGCCGCGACGGACCGACTCGCAACCCCGGCCCATCACGGTGAAGAGCGACTCGCAGCCGTGCACCCCGTACCAGAACAGGTCCGGGTGGGTCTTCTCGAGGCTGGCTGGGCTGCCGCACCAGGCGTTGGTGACGGTGCCGATCGAGCCTTTCCTCACGGCCTGGCTCGACTTGGCAAAGCGCAGCGAGGAGGAACTGAAGAACGGCGTCTTCGACTCGGCCGCCAGGCGGGCCAGCGTGTGCACGTCCCGCAGGGTGCCGGCCATGGGCTTGTCGATGTAGAGGGGTTTGCGCGCGGCCAGCACCGGCCTTGCTTGGGTGAGGTGCGGGCGGCCATCGACGCTCAGCAGCATCACCGCGTCGACCTGGGTACAGAGTTCCTCGATGGAGTCCACGATCCGCACCCCGTGCTTGTCCCGGAGGGTGGCCGTGTACCCTTCCACGCGCGTGATGCTCGACTCGATGTCCGGGCTGCCCCCCTTGAAGGCGGCCACCACCTTGGCCCCGGGCACGTGGTCCTTGGCCTGCGGGTTGTTGAGGATCTCGGTGAAGGCGGTGGCGTGCGACGTGTCCAGTCCGATGAGGCCGATCCGGAGGTCGGCGGCGTGGAGGAGACGGGCCATGGTCGCGGTCATGGTGATGAACAAGATGCAGCGGGCAAGGACCCGGGGGGAAATCATGCGGTCTTCGTAGCGCGTTTCCCCCGGCTGGGGAAGGACGGCTTTCTCAACCCCCGTGCGGAAGGCCCCGTGCCGACCGCGGCTTGAAGGGCGGCGGCGGGGCAGCCACCCGGCGTTCCCACTCCTCGGCCGACACCTCGACCGGCCTGGCCCGGCAGATCGCCTCGAATCCGGGAAAATTCCAGCGGTTGGGGAAGTCGCTGCACTGCCGGGGTTTGACCGGCTGGATGCGGCAATTGCCCCGGCCATCGAGGAACCCGCACGAGCCGTCGGCATGGTCCCGGAGGGCCAGACCGCTCCGTTGGGCGTCCAGACGGGTGTGGCCCTGGATGAATTCGTCCTCGGTGAGGTTCAGATGGGCGGCGATCCGCGAGATGTCGGCGTCGTTCAGACGCACCTGGCCGGGCCAGCGGCAGCAGGCCGTGCAGCGATCGCATTCCCAATAGGTCGGCATCGTCAGTCGGTGATCCCCGGGATCTTACGGTGCGGTGGCGCCTTCACGAAGGCGGCCTCGCGGAGGTAGACCGGGGCCAGCGTTTCCGGAGCCACCGGCTGGGCGGAGGTCGCGCCGAGCAGGGCCACGTCACCGGCGGTGGGAAATGCCTCGGCGGCCTCGGCCCAGCGGTCCCGGTCGGTCGGTGTCGGAAGGTCGGAGGGTGATCCGTCCCGGACGATCGGCGGGCACGGCACGCTCCGGATCCATGCCCGAAGGTCCGGGCCGAAGAGCGCCTCCCCGGCGGCCCGTCGCTGCAGCAGCCGCTCGGCCGGTTCGAGGTGCAGTGGTCCCGCCCAGTCCCGGCCGTCCCAGGCACGCACCGCGAATTCCTGGCGCTGGGCGTTGACGCACAGCACACGGGGGCCTGCCGCGGCCTGCCGGAGGGTCTGACGGAGCAGGGCCTCGAAGGTGTCCACGGCCACCACCTCGATGCCCGTGCCGAGGTGCCAGCCCTGGGCGGCGGCGATGGCCAGGCGGATGCCCGTGTAGCTGCCGGGACCGATGCTCACGGCCAGTCGGCCGATGTCCGCGCGCCGCACGCCGGCCTCGGCCAGCGCCCGCTCGACCAGTCCGAACACCGGCGTGGTTCGGCCCCGGTCGTGCACGGCCTCGGCCAGCACCCGTTGGCTGTCGCCGTCGCTCACCGCCACCGAGCGGCGGTCGCTGGTGAATTCAAAGGCCAGGCAGATCATGGGTGATCTCGCGGGTGGACTCGTCGACCCACCGGAACCCGATCCGTTGAAGGGAGGCGGGGGGCGGGTTCAACCCCTCGGCCCGGGAGTACCATTCGATGATGGAAACCGCGTCGTCCGGGCTGAGGCAGCTGTCCAACCCGGCCGCATGCAGTTCGTCGGCCGACCTGAGCCGGTACAGGTCGAGGTGATGGACCGGCAGGCGGCCCCCGCGGTATTCGTGCAGCAGGGCGAAGGTGGGCGAATGCGCCCGGGCGGCACAGCCGAGCCCGCGCACGAACCCGCGCACGAAGGCGGTCTTCCCCGCACCCAGGTCGCCGTCGAGCCCGACCACCCAGCCGGCCTGGGCGACTCGGCCCACCCGCTCGCCGAGCGCCTCGGTCTCCTCCGGGGATGTGGTGCGGACCGTGGGCATCACTCGAAGTGCTGGTATCCGTGGCCCAACGGCGTCAGGCCGCGTTCCTCCCGCAGGAAGAGCCCGGGCCGGTCGTTGAGCTTGCCCACGCAGGTGATGCGCGTCTCGGGGAAACGCGCCTTCCAGCCGTCGAGCAGGCGAACGGCATCCGAAGGAGCGACCGTGAGGACCAGTTCGAAGTCCTCGCCATCGGTCAATGCGGCCACGACCGCCGGCTTGGCCGTGTCGCTGGAGCGCGCCCGAAGGCGGGCCGCGGGCCGGATGGGCAGAGCCGGGGCGAGGATTTCCCCGCCGGGCACACCACTGGCCTGCAGGATGTGCTGCAGGTCGCCCGCGAGGCCGTCGCTCAGGTCCATCATGGCGTGGATGTCGAAGTGATCCGCGAGCCAACGGGCCTCGGCGAGGCGGGGTTCGAAGTCGAGGTGGTGTCCCTCGATGGATCCGCCGAGTTCGCCGGTGACGAAGACCGCGTCGCCGACCTTCGCGCCCGAACGGAGGACCGCGCGGCCGGCGGGTACCGTGCCGAGCAGCGCGACATTCAGGAACATCGCGCCCGGGCTCCGGGTGGTCTCGCCGCCGACCAGCGCGATGCCGTTTCGGCCGGCGAACTCGGCCAGGCCCCGGTAGATGGCCTCGACGCGGTCGGGGCTGAACCCGGGCGGCAGCCCGAGCGTGACGACGGCCGAGGTTGGCGTGCCCGCCATGGCTGCGATGTCGCTCACGGCCCGGGCCAGTGCCTTGCGCCCGACCTTCTCGGCCGGCGTCTCCGCCGTGAAGTGCACGCCCTCGACCACCGCGTCAGTCTTGAAGAGCACCTGCAGGCCGGAGGCGGGGGGCAGGAGCACCGCGCAATCGTCGCCCGCGCCCACGACCACGGAATCATTCCGGGGCAGCAGCGGTTTGAGACGGCCGATCAGTTCGAACTCGTTCATGCGTCGGTTCGCCCGGGCTCAGTCGAGGTTCTCGACCCGCAGCACCACGGGCTTCGACTTGACCACCGGCAGCTTGCCGATGGTCGCCAGGGCCTTGCGGACCGACTGGTTGCTGGCGGCGTCGAGCATCAGGATCACCGGCACGGTCTCGCCCGAGTGGCCTTCGGGCTGGATGATGGAGGAGATGCCGATCTGGGCGCGCGCCAGCACCGTGGCGATGCGGGCGAACACGCCGGGGCGGTCGGAGACGTCGAGCCGCACATAGAACCGCGAGGCGATGGTGTCCATCGGGACCACCCGGCCCTGTCCATTGTGGGCGGCGAACGGGGGCACACGGTGGTGGTTGCCGGCGCGCAGGTCGAGCGCGGCATCGGCCAGGTCGCCCAGCACCGAACTGGCGGTGGGGTCCTGGCCGGCGCCCCGGCCGTAGAACAGGGTGTCCCCCACGGTGTCGCCCCGCACGGCCACCGCATTGAAGGCATGGTTCACCGAGGCCAGCACATGGGTGTTGGGGACGAGGGCCGGGTACACCGACACCTGGATGCCTGAGGCTTGGCCGTCGTCCGGGGCCTTCTTGGTGTTCCTGCCCTTCTTCGCCGCCGACGGGGCGGCAGAGGCGACCGGTTGGATGATGCCGAGCAGCTTGATGGTGTAGCCCAGTTGGCCGGCGAACTGGATGTCGAGCTTGGAGAGGTGGCGGATGCCCTCGGTGTGGATCGCCTCGGGCCGGACCCAGAAGCCATGGGCCAGCGAGGCGAGGATCCCGATCTTGTGGGCGGCGTCATGGCCGTCGATGTCGAGGGAGGGTTCGGCCTCGGCGTAACCCAGGCGCTGGGCGTCGGCGAGCACCTCGGAGAACTCGGCCCCCTCCAGCTTCATCCGGGTCAGGATGTAGTTGCAGGTGCCGTTGACGATGCCGGCGATGCGGGTGATCCGGTTGCCGGCGAAGGATTCCCGGAGGGCCTTGATGATGGGGATGCCCCCGGCGACCGCAGCCTCGTAGTAGAGGTTGGTCCGGTGCTTCGCCGCCAGGGCGAAGAGTTCGGGGCCGTGGGCCGAGAGCAGGGCCTTGTTGGCGGTGACCACGGGCTTGCCGAGCTTCAAGGCCGCCCGGACGACCTCGCGGGCCGTCGTGGTGCCGCCCATCAGTTCCACCACGATCTGGACCTGGGGGTCGTGCACCACCTCGCTCCAGTCGCCGGTGAGCACCGACGTGGGCACCGTGAAGCCGCGCGTCCGCTTGGGATCTCGCACGGCCATGCGCACGACCTGCAGCCGCAGCCCGAGGCGCGCGGCCATCAGGTCGCCGTTGCGTTGGAGCGCCTGCCAGACACCGCCGCCGACGGTGCCGCCGCCGACCAGTCCGAGGTTGACCTGATCCATCATAGAAGCCCCGACATTGCCCCCGGCCGCCTGCCCGGAACAACGCGGTTTTTTGGAGCGGAGCCCGGGACGGTGGGACGGGACGGCCCGACGGTCCGGTATCTTCGGGGCCCCTGGGGGCGTTCCATCCACCTGCGAGGACGAGGACAGACCCTGCAGGATCGGGGACCGGAGGGCCCCGGCATCAGGCGCCCGGGGCATCCCCGAGGGCCATCGCCGGTGCGGGCAGCTCCCGCACGGTCTCCGCGCCGGCGTAGCCGAAGCCGGCCCCGGTGAGGGTCGTGAGGTCCACCCGTCCGTCGCGACGCCGGTACAGGCCCGGATGCACCGTGGCCTCGAGGTCGCTGGCGGCCGGGTAGAACTGCATGGCGTTGGTCTCGACACCCCGCAGGGTGGGCAGGTGCGCGGCCAACAGGCAGTGCGGGATCTGCGCCAGGCGGGGATTCGTGAGGTCCTGCACCATCAGCTGCAGGCCGTGGGCCTGGGCCCAGGCGGCCGAGAGCAGGGCTCCGGTCTGGGTCTTGCAGGTCTTGAGGGCCACCCCGGTCCAACCGAGTTCACGACCGAGGCGCACGAGTCGCCAGTCGTGGGCGCTCTCGTCCAGGAAGAGCGGCTTGCGCCGGCTGACCTCATGCACGGGGATCGGGTGTGCCTCGAGGTCGTAGGGGAAGGGTTGCTCCACGTAGGTCAGCGCCCGGGACAGGTCGGGGTGGTCGTGCTCGAGTTGGTCGAGGATGCCGCACACGTAGGCCGGATCCCGCACGGTGCAGTTGAAGTCGGCCGTGAGGTCGGTGACCCCCAGGGGCAGCCCGAGGCGGCCGACGCGGACCAGGCGCTGGTAATCCCAGTCGGCGTCGTTGCCGCGCAGCTTGATCTTCAGGCAGCGCAGGCCGTCGCGGACGATCCAGTCCGCCAGCAGCACCGGGTGGTCATCGTGGGGTTCCGAGCCGTTGAGTTCGGAGGCGTCGATCGGATCCAGCCCGCCGACGAGGTGCCAAGCCTCCAGCGAATTGCGCCGCTCCGGGAGCAGGAACCTCGAAAGGGGCTGGCCCTGGAAGCAAACCCCGGAGTCCGTCGAGGGAGTGAGGTACTGATCGAGGGTCTCGGTCCACACGCCGGGCTGCAGGATCCCGAAGGCAGTCTGTCCGAGCAGTTGGCCGAAGGCGTCGTGCAGGGCGATGTCGAAGGCCGAATTGCACACCAGAGCCGCCAGGTGGGGCAGGGGTTCGAGGCCCGTGGCCGAGCGCTCGGTGTTGAAGCGGGCCTGCAGGCGGGTGAGCTCCGAATCGTTGAAGGCGTTGCCGAGCCGCATCGGGTGGCCGCTCTCGTCGAAGGCGTTCCACGCCTGGGCCAGGCGCCGGCAGAACTCCTGGAGCGCCTGATGCCGCGGCGCATAGGGCATGGGCGACGGCCACACCCATTGGACGCTCAATGGGGTTTCGCCCCAGCCCGAGGCCGAACGGCCGTCGGGGCCTTGCACCGTCAGCCTGACCCGGGCGCAGGTGACGCTGGTCAGGGCCTCGGTGCCGAACTTCAGCGGCACCCGGGTCGTGACCGGCAGGAACCACAGGGCGACGCCGGTGATCCGGCAGGTGGGGTTGGGCATGGGAAAGGGTTTCTTCGGCTCCGGGAGGGGGCTTCGGGGATGATGATTCGCCGGGGAGCGGGATGCCCGGGCGGGTTCAGCCCAGGTGCTGCCTGAGATGGTCGAGGCTGCGGGTGGCGATGGCTTCCGGACCCTCGTCGAAGACGAAGACCTCGACCGACACCCATCCGTGGTAGCCGGTGTGTCGCAAGGCCCGCCCGATGGGCCGGTAATCGGTCTCGCCGAATCCGGGGCCCTTCAGGTTCTCGTCGTTGGCGTGGAAGTACGAGAATCGCCCGGCAAAAGCCTCGATGGTCTCGGCCACCGGACGTCCCTCCGAGCACATGGCCTTGACGTCGAGCATGATCTGCAGGGCGGGGGAGCCCATCTCATCGGCGAGGCTGCGGGTCTCGGCGGCGGTGTTCAGGAAGTTGGTCTCCGAGGGCGCCAGAGGCTCGAGGCAAATCACCACCCCCCGATCCTCGGCGGTCCGCGTCGCCGGGCCGAAGGTCTCCAGGGTCCAGGACCGCGCCTGTTCCGGCGTCACCCCGGGCAGGATGTCCCGCCGCTTGGGCGATCCGAAGATCATCCGTGTGCCGCCGAGGTCGGCGCAGAAGTCCACCGCGTGCTGCAGGTAGTCGGCGGCCCGTTGGCGTGAAGCCGGGTCGGGATGGTTCACGTGCATGCCCTCGGTGAAGGCGAGCACCCAGTGGATGCCGGTGACGACCAGTCCGGCGTCCTCGGCCCGGTGGCGGATTTCCCGGCGCCGGGTGGCCGGGATGTCGGTGATCAGGGGCGCCAGCGTGAAGGGCGCGATCTCCACCCCCTGGTAGCCGGTCTTCGCGATGAACGGGAAGGCCTTCTCCAGGGGCCACTCCTTGAAGATCTCGTTGCAGATGGCCCAGTGCATCCCGCGACCATCGGCCGGTCCGACCGGGGCATCAATCCCTTTGAGAGCTCGCCAGCCGGGCTTTGACACCGGAACCGTGATCCTCCAGCCCAAGACCAGCCGAATCCCCCAGTCGGCGGGAGCCGGAAGGACGGGCGGTCTTCCGCGGGATCCGGCATCGAGCAGGAGTGCTGCATGCGCTGAGTCATGGGTGGAACAACCTACGTCCGCTGGCCACGGAACGGGTTCGGCGTGGATCGGGGCGTCGGCTTGAGGTGTTGCCCCGGATCACGTGCCGCAAAAGGTGCGGCAGCGAGGGGTCCCTGGCGGTGGCGGTTGGCTCAGCGACTCCACGGCGCCCTCCTCGCGGTAGGGGTCCTGGAGTGCCGCCAGCAGGTCGTGGAACGGGGCCCAGTCCTGCCGCTGGCTCGCCGCATCCAGGGAGGCCTGGACCACATGATTGCGCGGGATGATCACCGGGTTGTGCCGGGCCATGACGTCCAGCACGCGGGGCAGGGGAAGGCCCTGGCGTTCGAGGCGCCCGGTCCAGCGCCGGTGCCACTCGAGGAACCTGGAGTCCGGGGCGGCGGAGTCGGGGGCGGAGAGGGCTGGGGGATCCAAGTCGGGCCGGAGCCTGCGGAAGGTCCGGGTGAAATCGGCCTGGGTCGCATGCATCCAGGCCAGCAGGTCTTCGATCAGGCCCGCGTCGTCGTCCTCCTCGGTCACCAGCCCGAGCTTGCCGCGATGGGCCGTGAGCCAATCCCGGCGGAATCGGCCGGGGAAGGATTCCAGGCAGGCCTGCGCGACCTCGACGGCGACGGCCTCGTCGGGGGCGAGGATCGGCAGGAGGGCCTCGGCGAAACGGGCCAGGTTCCACGAGGTGATCTTGGGTTGGTTGCCGAAGGCGTACCGGCCCTGCCGGTCGATGGAGCTGAAGACGGTGGACGGGTCGTAGGTGTCGAGGAAGGCGCAGGGGCCGTAGTCGAGGGTCTCGCCGCTCAAGGCCACGTTGTCGGTGTTCATCACGCCGTGCACGAAGCCGACCCGCATCCACTGGGCCACCAACGTGGATTGCCGCTCGATGACGGCCTCGAGCAGGGCCTTCGCCGGCTCGGGACCTTCGGCGCGCTCCGGGAAATGCCGCCGGAGGGCGTAGTCGGCCAGGGTCTTCAGGGCTTGGACGTCGCCGAGGGCCGAGAACAACTCGAAGGTGCCGACCCGCAGGTGGCTGGACGCGACCCGGGTGAGCACGGCGCCGGGCAGCGTGTCTTCGCGGAAGACCGGCTCACCGGTCAGGGCCACGGCCAGGCTGCGGGTGGTGGGGATGCCCAGCGCATGCATGGCCTCGCTGATGAGGTATTCGCGGAGCATGGGCCCCAGCGCGGCCCGGCCGTCTCCCCCGCGGGAATACGGCGTGAGGCCCGGTCCCTTGAGCTGGATGTCCCAGCGCGTCCCCGAGGGGGCGAGGTGTTCTCCCAGCAGGATGGCCCGGCCATCGCCCAGGCGCGTGAGGTTTCCGAATTGGTGCCCGGCGTAGGCCTGGGCGATGGGTTCCGAGCCCTCGAAGAGCCGGTTGCCGGTGAAGTACCCCGCATGCTCCGGCCGGTCCAAGGCGTCGACCGGGAGCCCCAGGGATTCGGCGAGTGGGCGATTGAAGAGCCCCCAGCGCGGCGAGGAGACCGGGGTCGGCGCCACGCGGTGGTGGAACCCCTCGGGCAACCGGGCGTAGGAGTTGTCCCAACGCCATCCGAAGGCGGGACCCGCCGGAGGCAGTTCAAAGGGCATGGGCTTGGAGGGCTTCCATCGGGATGAGTTCCAACACCCGCTGGTGGCAGGCCTCGAGGATCACCGGAGGGGCGCATCCGGCGTCCTGGGCCTCCTTCCAACGCAAGGCGCACAGGCACCACCGGTCTCCGGGGCGAAGTCCGGGAAAGCCGAACTCCGGGCGCGGCGTGGAGAGGTCGTTGCCGGCGGCCCGGGTGAATTCCAGGAACTCCGGCGTGACCTCGGCGCAGACGATGTGCCGCCCGACGTCCCGAGGGCCGGTTCGGCAGTATCCGTCACGGTAGAAACCGGTCTGGGGGGCGAAGCAGCAGGGCTCGAGGCGTTGGCCCAGGACGTTGAGTTCCGGCGATTCAGGTCCAGGATGGAGGGTCATCGATGGCCGGACCATAGCCCGGGCCGGTGGATCCGAAAGGGGCGTCCCCTGCTGGTGTCCATCGGGCCGGTTGTCCGGTTGGCGATGGGTCCTCCCGGGGTTTTGCACACAGGGCGTGGGTGCGTTGGTCCGTCGTCGATCGATCGATGGATGGGCGGCGTCCGGTTTTTGTCCGGTGTTTGTCTCTGGCCTCGGGCAGGCGCTCCGACCATGATCAGTCCCTTTGCTTCCATGCACGATACTCCATTGAACTCCCGCTCCCTCCGGATGGCCGCCGTGTTGGCGCTGGCCATCGCGTCGGCCTCCGCCGCCGAAAAGGTCAACGAATCCCTGCTCCAGAAGGACTTCCCCTTCCAAGGGGCCTGCATCAGCGCCCAGTTCCCGGCCAAGAACACGGCCATGAAGGGCCTGGCCATCCGTCTGCCGGGTGCGGCCGATGCCAACATGCTCTTCGACACCGACCTGTGCCGCATGGCGGCCGGTTGGACCGGTGGCTACATCAACACCCGCGGCGTGACCTTCGACGGATCCCATGGCGGGCATCCGTCGATCGTCGGCAAGCAGGCCTTCGGGACCGCAGTGGTCCCGGGCGTGTCCCTCACCGGGGTCTTCGCCGACGGCCGCAAGGAACCGTTCGGGCCGACCGACGCCTCGGTGGTCCGCTGGGACGGTCTGCACGTGGCGGGCGACCGGGTCCAGTTGAACTACACCGTGGCCGGCGGCATCGCCGTCCATGAGCAACCCTCCGCCCGGCGGGCCGGAGGCCAGACCGTGTACGTCCGAACCTTCCAGCTCGGGGGCGGCAAGAAGGGCGGCCTCTTCGCCCGGAAGGCCAAGACCACGACGACATTCTCGCTGCTCCTGGCCGACGTCGATGGCGGCAGCGGCCGGATCGACAACGGCGCGGCCGTGGTCTCGGCCAACGGAGTCACCACGCGGGTCCAGGCCACGGGCCTGCCGAAGGGGGCCTCGCTGAAGGTCGAGGGCGGACGGGTGCGCCTGGAGGTGTCCACCGGCACCCCGACCGGCGGGGTGTTCGAGGTGGCCGTGGCCAGCGGCTCGGACTCCGAGGTGGCCCAGGCCGCCGGGGCGCTCTCGGGCAAGCCGGCCTTCGCCGACCTCCAACGCGGCGGGCCGGCCCGATGGCCCCAGGTCGTCGAGACCCAGGGGGTGATCGGGAAGGGCGATGCCGCCTATGTCGTTGATCAAATCACCCCGCCCATCGAGAACCCGTGGAAGCGGCGCCTGCGCATCGGCGGCATGGACTTCTTCTCCGACGGCACCCGCGCGGCGGTGAGCACGTGGGACGGCGACGTCTGGATCGTCTCGGGCATCGACGAGAGCCTGAAGAACCTCAAGTGGAAGCGCTTCGCCTCGGGCATGTACGAGACGCTGGGCCTGCGCATCGTCAACGACCAGATCTACACCTCCGGCCGCGACCAGTTGACCCGCTACCACGACACCAACAACGACGGCGAGGCCGACTACTACGAGAACTTCAACAACCAGATCACCTCGACCGAGGGCTTCCACGAGTTCGTCTTCGACCTCCAGACCGACAAGGAGGGCAACTTCTACTTCGCCAAGGCCGGCCCGGTGAAGGGCGGCGGTCGCGGGTTCGAGACGATCTCCCGGGATGCCGGCACGCTCATGAAGGTGAGCGCCGACGGCAAGCGGTTCGAGACGGTCGCCACCGGCTTCCGCGCCCCGAACGGCATCGGCGTGAACCCCTGGAACGGCCAGATCACCACCGGTGACAACGAGGGCACCTGGGTGCCGACCTGCCCGGTCAATTGGGTCAAGCCGGGCGGCTTCTACGGCGTGGAAGACCTCGCCCACGGCGCCGACGTCAAGGGCTTCCGGCAGCCGCTGACCTGGATGTCGCACGACGAGTACGACAACAGTGGTGGCGGCCAGGTCTGGGTGAACAGCGACAAGTGGGGGCCCTTCTCCAAGCGCCTGCTGCACATGAGCTACGGCCAGTGCGCGCTGTACCTCGTGATGCACCAGGATGCCGGCAACGGCCAGGTGCAGGGCGGGGTGGTCCGCTTCCCCCTCAAGTTCGCCAGTTCGGCGATGCGCGCCCGTTTCAACCCCCGGGACGGCCAGCTCTACGTGGCCGGCCTGCAGGGCTGGCAGACCAAGGCCGTGAAGATCTCGGGCTTCGACCGGGTCCGCTACACGGGCAAGCCGGTGCATTCGATCGAGCAGATCCAGTACACCCCGAAGGGCCTGCGCCTGACCTTCACCCAGCCGCTGGACGCCAAGGAGGCCGCCGATGCCGAGAACTTCTCGGCCCGCCGCTGGAACTACCTGCGCTCGTCCAACTACGGCTCGGCCACCTACGAGGTGAAGAACCCCCAGAAGAAGGGCCGCGAGAAAGTCACGGTCCAGGCCGCCCGCCTGTTGGCCGACGGCCGCACGGTCGAGATCGACCTCGAGGACTTCCGCCCCGTGAACCAGCTCGAGGTGAAGTTCCAGCTCAAGGCCAAGGATGGCACCGAGATCCAGCAGGAGTTCCAGTGCTCGGTGAACGTGGTCCCCGGCGGCGTGGCGGCACGCTGATCGGTGTCCGCGACTTCCTGAAGGCCCTCATCCCACCCGCCCCGGCATGCCGAGGGCGGGTTTTTGTCGTCTGGGGTTCCCTTGGCGGACGGCCTCGGGCCCGGTCGAGGCCGCCTCAGTTCGAGGCCAGGGCGCTGGCATGCCGCTCCAGAAGCGTCTGGAGCGATCCGCAGACCAGTTCGCACAACCGGAAGATGCCCGGGTCGGCGATGTGGTAGAGCACGTTGGTTCCCTCACGCCTCCGGTCGAGGATGCCCGCCTGAGTGAGCGTCTGGAGATGCCGCGAGGCGTTGGCCTGGGCCAGGCCGGTCGCCGCAATCAATGCCGACACCGACAACTCGCCGCCTTCGAGGGCGCGGATGAGTTTCAGTCGGTTGGGTTCCCCGAGCACCCGGAATCGCGCGGCGATCAGCTCGAGGGCTTCGTCGCTGATGTCCGCGGGAGCCACGACTCCCGACCGATCCTCCCGCTTGGCCATGCCGGTGAAGGTGCCCGAGTTCACCGGCTTGTTCAACGAGATGCGCAAATGCTCATGGATCCGGATTCCCGGCCCACATCCGGACCGGAGTCCCCGGCCCCGGGGGGTGAATCCGCGGGGGAACCTCCGGATTAGGTTGGACGGGGTCGGCGAAATGCGGTGGGTTTTCCTCCACGCCCATGAATCACATCGGCATCGAAATCGGAGGCACCAAGATCCAGATCGTCGCGGGCAAGGCCGACGGCTCCATCCTGGAGCGGCATCGGCTCGCCGCCGACCGGGCCCGGGGCGGGGCCGGGATCCGGGAACAGATCGCCTCGGTCGTCCCAGGCCTGCTGGCCCGCCATGCGATCGCCTCCGTGGGCGTGGGCTTCGGGGGGCCGGTCGATCCCAGGACGGGACGGATTTGCTGTTCCCATCAGGTGCCCGGGTGGCATGACTTCCCGCTCGGGGACTGGCTGAGAGACCTGGCCTCGGTCCCCGTCGCCGTGGAGAACGACGCCAACGTCGCCGCCCTCGGCGAAGCGTTGCACGGGGCGGGGCGGGGCTTCGGCTCCGTCTTCTGGATCAACATGGGCAGCGGCGTCGGCGGAGGCATGGTGGTCGATGGCCGGTTGTACCACGGGGCCCGCCCCGGCGAGGCGGAGATCGGGCACCTGCGCCTGGACCGATCGGGTCGGATCGTCGAGGACGCCTGCTCCGGGTGGGCTGTCGACCGCCGCATCCGCGAGGCCGTGGCAGGCGGAGACGGGGCGCTCGCAGTGGCGGTGGCCTCGCAGTCGGCCGAGGGGGGCGAGGCACGACACCTGCGCGCGGCCCTCGAGGCCGGGGATCCGGTGGCCCGGGGACTCCTGGGCGCCGTCGCCGACGATCTGGCCTTCGCGCTGTCCCATGCGGTCCACCTGTTCCACCCCGAAGTCATCGTGGTGGGCGGGGGGCTTTCGCTGGTGGGCGAACCGCTGCGGGCGGCCATGGCCGAGGCCCTGCCCGGATACCTCATGGACGCCTTCCATCCGGGCCCACAGGTGGCGCTGGCCGGACTGGGTGAGGATTCGGTGCCGGTCGGGGCCCTCGCCCTGGCCGCGTCGGTCGCCCCCTGAGGCCTCCGGGCCTGGCCGCGGCGGTGGGCGAGGCGCGTCGGTGCAACACCGGCCTCAGAGCCGGACCGGCTTGCCCGAGGTGGCCGAGGCGTCCGCCGCGAAGATCAGGCGGTGCGACCGGTAGGCGTCGGCGAAGGAGGTCAGGGGCATGTCCTCACCGCGATCCAGGGCGTCGAAGAACGCCTGGAATTGGGTCTGGTACGGGTGATCCTTCACATCGCCGGAGTCCACCGGTGCGAAGGACAACTGGCTCCACTTGTGCTTGTCGAGCATCCCCAGCTTCTGGCTGTGGAACTTGTTGTCCAGGATCGAGCCTTCGCTGCCCACGATGTGGGTGTGGAAGTAGTACGGCTGCAGGCTGTCCACGCAGGAGGTGGTCTTGCCGATCCGGCCGTCGCGGAACTTCACGAGGTTCACCTGCGTGGTCGGGAAGTCGTACGGCGCAAAGTGATGGCTCTTGGAGGACGTGGCGTAGGCGGTCACCTCCTCGGGTTCGCCGCCCATCACCATGAGCAGCGCGTCGAGGGCGTGGCAGCCGGCGCTGAGCAGCGAACTGCCGGCCTCGGCCTTCCGGTGGCTCCAGCGGAACTGCCCGTACCACGGGCCGATGCCATGGTAGTAGTCGACCTCGGCGAAGTGGATGTCGCCCAGGAGGCCCGAGCGGATCATCGAGTGGATCGACTGGAACTGGGAGGAGAAGCGCACCTCGAAGCAGACGCAGGTCTTCACCGGGTGGTCGCGCAGGGCCGCCGCCATGGCCTCGAGGTCCGAGGCGCTCAAGGCCAGTGGCTTCTCGACGATGACCTGCTTGCCGGCACGGACGGCCCGGATGAACTGGCTGGCGTGGTCCTTGGGGAAGCTGCAGATCGACACGGCATGGATGTCGGGATCGGCCAGCATTGCGTCGAGGTCCTTGAAGACCCGGATCGGCGAGCCGTACTGGGCGCTGGCCACCGCGGGATCCAGATCCCGGCGTGAGAAGATCGCGGTGACCCGAGCCTGCCGGGTGGCGTTGATGGCCGGGATGTGGGCCGAGGCCACCCATCCGTGGCCGATGATTCCGACGTTGTAGGGCTTCATGGAGGATTCGTGTGCCGCACAGGGTAGACGCCACCCCGGTTCTTGGGGATAGGTTTTGTGCGCAGGCGGCGGGGCCTCCGGATCCGGTTTTTTGGAATCTCCAAATCGGAGCTTGTTTCCCAAGGGTGGCATCCCTCATTCTTCGGGTTCTTTGCTGCCATGAAAGCTGATGTGCATCCGAAAAACTACCGCACGATGATCTTCCGCGACTCGGCCTCCGGCCAGTCGTTCCTCTCCAAGTCCTGCGCCAACACCAATCTCACCGCCACGTGGGAGGACGGGCAGGAGTATCCCCTCTACCTGCTCGGCATCAGCGCCTTCACCCATCCGTTCTACACGGGCCAGCAGAAGTTCGTCGACACCGCCGGTCGCGTGGACAAGTTCCAGCAGCGCCTGGCCAAGACCCAGGCGGCCCAGGCCGCCCTGGCCGACGCCGCCGGCAAGAAGAAGAAGAAGTAGCCTCTGCCCCGTCAACCGCCCGCCGGTCGATCCCAACGACCCGCGGGCGGTTTGCTTTTGTCCCGGACCCGCCGACCCGACCGGCGATTCCCCAGACGCCTCCGCCATGGACCTGCTGCCGTTCATCGAGAAGTTCCGCCGGCGTTTCGCCGAGGTGGAGGCGTTGCTCGGGGCTCCGGATGCCTTCAGCAACCCTGCCCGGGGACAGGAGTTGACCCGTGAACATGCCCGGTTGCGGCAGTTCGTGGCCGATGGGGAGGCCTGGGTCAAGGTGCGCAGCGACCTGGCCGACAACCGGGAACTCCTGGCTGCCGAGCCGGTCGGCTCGGAGATGGCGGTGATGGCCGCCGACGAGATCCAGCGGTTGGAGGCCGAGGAGGTGCGCCTCACCGCGGCCGTCCAGCGGGGGATCATCCCCCCGGACCCCACCGATTCGCGGAACACCATCCTGGAGATCCGGGCCGGCGCCGGCGGGGCCGAGAGCGCGCTCTTCGCCGCCGACCTCCTGCGCATGTACACCCGCTACGCGGAGGATCGCGGCTGGAAGGTCGAGCCCATGGATTCCAGCCCGTCCGACCTGGGCGGCATGAAGGAGGTCATCTTCATGGTCACCGGCGAGGATGTCTTCAAGCGTCTCAAGCACGAGTCGGGCGTCCACCGGGTGCAGCGGGTGCCCGCGACCGAGGCCCAGGGTCGCATCCACACCAGCACGGTGACGGTGGCCGTGATGCCCGAGGCCCAGGAGGTCGACGTGGTCATCAAGCCCGAGGATCTCGAGATCAACGTCTGCCGCGCCGGCGGCCATGGAGGGCAGGGGGTCAACACCACCGACTCGGCCGTCCGGATCTTCCACAAGCCCTCGGGCCTGGAAGTGCGCTGCCAGGACCAGCGCTCGCAGCAGAAGAACAAGGCCCAGGCCATGATGGTGCTCCGGTCCCGGCTGCTGGAGCGCAAGATGAACGAGGAGAACGCCAAGTACGCCCAGCAGCGCAAGGACCAGGTGGGCACCGGCGAGCGCTCCGAGAAGATCCGCACCTACAATTTCCCCCAGAACCGGGTCACCGACCACCGGTTGGAGCTGACCCTCTACAACCTGGCCGCCTTCATGGAGGGCGACCTCGATCCCATCGTCGACCCGTTGATGGACGACGAGGTGAAGCGCCGCCTCGCGGCCATCGAAGCCTGATCCCGACCTGCCTTCCCATGACCATCCTCCCATCGCCCAAGGCCCTGATCTTCGACTGCGACGGCACCGTTGCGCACACCATGCCCCTGCATTGGCGGGCCTGGCAGTCCGTGACCGGCCGCTATGGCATCGACTTCCCCGAGACGCGGTTCTACGCCCTGGGCGGCGTCCCGGGCCGCAACATCCTCAGGATGCTCTTCGAGGAGCAGGGCATCCGGGGCCTCGACCCGGTCGCCGTGGCCAAGGAGAAGGAGGAGGCCTACCTCGAGTTCCTGCACCAGGTCGGACCGGTCGAACCGGTGGTGGAGATCGCGCGCCGAAACCTCGGGGTCCTGCCCATGGCCATCGCCACCGGGGGCTCCCGGCCGGGCATCCCGACGGTCCTGAGGCACCTCGGCATCCATGACTGGTTCGCGGCCATCGTCACCAGCGAGGATGTCGAACGCCAGAAGCCGGCCCCGGACATCTTCCTGGAGGCGGCCCGTCGACTGGGGGTCGATCCGGTCCATTGCCGGGCCTTCGAGGACACCGATCTCGGCATGGAGGCCATCCGCGCCGCGGGCATGGAGGCGGTGGACGTCCGCCTGTTGCCCGACTACCCGCGGCCGTTGGTCTGAGAAGGCGGCGCCGCCCGTCAGGACGGATCGGTGGCCGGGCCGGTCTCCGGCGTCGTCCCGGCTTGCAGCGCCACCTGGATCCGGCGAATGCCCACGCCCTGGAAGGTGTAGCCCCAGGCGACCGTGTGCCCGACCACCGCTCCCGGCACCGCCGCGGAACCGTCGGCGACCTCGTGCCGCTCGGCGTCGAAGGCCTCTCCCGGCTGCGCCTCGAAGGGCAGCAGGCCCACCCGGCGGGTCACGTCGATGCAGGCGTTCCGGTAATGGCCGAGTTGCTGGATCAGTTGGGGCTGTCCCGAGGCCAAGGCCGCCTGGAAGAGCGCGAAGCAGTGGTCCATCAGGTGCAGGACCACCTGCAGGGATTCCTTCTCGCTGCGCCGGAGCTTCTCGATCTCCAGGCGCAGCGTCGCCTTTTCGCCGTCGTTGGACTTGGCGAGGAACTCCGAGAACCCCTTGGCCTCGGCGGCGATCTGGCCGGCGATGGCGCCCGCGGTGCTCACGGTCCTGCCGGACATCGCCTGGATCTCCTGCCACTGGGCGGTGGCGGCCGTGATCTGCTGGGCGGCACGGTCGAGCGCCCCAAGCTTCTCGGCCGCCGAGGCCAGGTTGACCTGTTCAAAGAGCTTCACGGCGGCCTCGTGATCCTTCTGGAAGGGTTGGATCAGGATCCAGGCCCCGAGTGCCGTGAGGCCGCCGACGAGCCCGATCTCGCGCCAGCTCCACACGGGGGCGGCCTTCCAGGCCACCGCGGCCGCTGTCCCCGATTGCCGGCAAATTGCGTGAAATGGACCCGTGCGGACGTTGGACTTCCGGAGGTTTTGTCGGAGTCTTGTCCTCCAGAGAGAGCCTCGCCCCATGTCCCCGCGTCCCACCCTCGCCATCGTTGGCACCGGCATCGCCGGTCTCGGCTGCGCCCACTTCCTGCACCGGCAGTACGACCTGAGCCTGTTCGATCCCAACGCGCATGTCGGCGGCCACACCAACACCATCGAGGTGACCGAACCCGGCGGACGGACGGTGCCGTTCGACACGGGGTTCATGGTGTTCAACCGGGTCACCTATCCCCACCTTGTCGCGCTGTTCGAGGAGTTGAAGGTTCCGGTCCAGCGGACCGACATGTCGTTCTCGGTCCAGCATGTGCCCATCGGGCTGGAGTTCTCGGGTTCCAGCCTCAACCACCTTTTCGCCCAGCGGAGCAACTTGTTCCGGCCGCGCTACTGGCGCATGTTGTTGCAGGTCAACCGGTTCAACGCCGAGGCGGTCCCGGCCCTGACCGATCCGCGCTGGGAGTCGGTGACCATCGGCGACTATGTCGCGCAGCGGGGCTATGGCCGGGATTTCCTCGAGCACTACCTCATCCCGATGAGCGGCGCGGTCTGGAGCACTCCCCCGGACCGCATGCTGGAGTTCCCGGCCCGGACCCTGATCCAGTTCTTCCACAACCACGGGTTCCTCGGCCTGCATACCCAGCATCCGTGGTGGACGGTCACCGGCGGGGCGCGCGAGTATGTCCGCCGCCTGATCCCGCCGTTCGCCGACCGCATCCGCACGGGGCTCGGCGTGACCTCGGTCCGCCGTGAAGCGGGTGCGGCCCTGGTGACGACCGCCGATGGGCAGACCCGACGCTTCGATGCGGTCATCCTGGCAGCCCACGCCGATGAATCGCTGCGCCTGCTCACCGACGCCGACGCCGACGAACGCCGCCTGTTGGGAACGTTCCATTACCAGTCGAACCTCGCCACGGTGCACAGCGACCGCCGCGTGATGCCGAAGGCCCGGCTCGCCTGGTCGGCGTGGAACTACCGCATGGCCCCGACGCCGGGGGGCGCGGTGCTGCCCCAGACCGTCTACTGGATGAACCGGCTCCAGGCGCTGGCCACCGACACCGACTATTTCGTCTCGATCAACGGCGAGCATGAGATCGACCCGGCCCTCGTGCACCGGAAGATCCCCTACACCCACCCGCTCTTCAGCCTTGAGGCGATCGCCGCACAGAAGGAACTCCCGGACCTCAACCGACGGGGCAACGGGCAGACCGTGTTCTTCGCCGGAAGCTACTTCCGCTACGGCTTCCACGAGGACGCCTTTGCCAGCGCCGTGCACCTGGCCCGGGTCCTCAGCCGGGACCCCGTGCAGCCACAGATCCAAGGAGGATCGGGCTTAGGGAAGTGAGTCGGGAGAACCGGGTGGACACGCGGCGGCGGGAGTCGGCAGCGAGGAACCGGCGGCCAGATCCCAAGATCGCCTCCTGGAGCGCAATGTGGCTTGACTTGATGGCATCCCGCGTGACGCTTCAACGACCTCCCGGGCTGGTGGTGTCTCCACGGCAGTGCCGGTCAGGTGGTTCCAACCCGCACCCTGATCCATGGAAGGATACCAGAATCCCGTTCGGGCCGCAGCCCGGTGCCGCTTGATGACAGGTTCATCAGCACTGGTGGACTCCGACCTCATGCCATGATGGCCACGATTCCAAGATTCACGGGAGGGCGATGGGCTCGATGGGTGAAGGTCTACCTCTGGGTGGCCGCCTGTCTCCTCCTGCTCGCGGCCGTCAGCAAGGTGGTGAGCGTCGGGAAGCCGTCGGCCTACCTGTCCACCGCCAATCCGGTGTTGACCTTCCTTTCCAATCGTCAGGTCTTCCTTGCGGTGGCGTTGCTGGAGCTGGCCGTGGCCGGTGCCATCTTCTCCGGGGGGCTGGAATTGTGGACGCAGGTGCAGTGGGTATTCTGGTTGTCGCTTCAATTCGCGGTCTATCGCCTGATCCTTCTCCTTTCCAAAGAACCGGAGCCCTGCAAGTGCTTCGGCGACCTGTTCCTGTGGCTGGGGTTTGGCCCGGTCTTCGTGGACTGGTTCTCCAAGGCGTCCTTGACCTTCTTCCTCGTCCCCAGTGGCGTGCTGATGCTCCTTCGGGCCGTTCAACCTCCACCGATGTCTTCGCAGGCGGCCGTTCGCGCCTAGGCGGCAATCGTGAAACCAAGGCTTTCCATCCTGCGGTTGACCATTCTGGCGGCTGTGGCCCTCGGGGTCTTGATGCCCGATGCCTTGGCCCAGGGGCGGCCGCTGCGGATCCGGGGCACGGTGTTGCGCAACTCATACCAACCCGATGGACGGTCCATCTCTTTCCATCAGAATGGCACCTTTGTCTTCGACGTGGATCCGTCCGGCAAATGGTTTGTGCAGACGGAGTGCCAACAGGTTCCCGGGGTGATTTTCCAGATGGGCTTTGATGGTCGGACGACGGTGGAGTTGGAAAACCACTCGGGGACCTTCGCCTACGAGTCGGACACGAACAAAACGAAGTTCCTGACCCCGGAAACCTCGCCGGCCATGGCGAATGTCTACGGCGGCAATGAATATCCCTTCGATTTGTGGCCGCCCTCCCAGTTCGCGTGGCTGGTGCTGGCGTCGTTCGACTACCAGAACGACACCAATCACCTCGGGCGCATCGGGGACCTCTTTCGAAGGGGGGCCACCGATCCGGTCGCCTTTGCCTTGAAAGTGGTCCCCCAGTTCCGGAAGGAGTGGCCGCATGTGCTCGAGAAGGCGGAGATTTTCTTCGACATCAACGGGTACCCCAAGGATCCCATCGGTCTGCCTCTGCCGACTGACGAGGCCGAATTCGCCTACACCCAAAGGCAGTGGGCGATTCTCAAGAGCAAGCGGTCCGGGGTCCGTGTCGGGGGGGTCGAATCCAGCGAGATTTCCGATTTCGGAGGGGTCCGGATGCCGTCGCGATACCGGTTGGAGGTCTCTGCCCGTGCTGGTGCCATTCCAGATCACTCCGTGGGGATCGATCTTCGATGCGAGGAAATGCTGTTGAAGATCACCGATGTTCAGGAAATTTCTCCGATTACCGGCGTGCCTCCGATCGTCAGCCCGGCTGTGTTGGTCAGAGATCACCGCTTCCGCCAGGTGGATGCTTCCATCGCGATGGAGTTTCTGGCTTATACGATCACCAACAAGCAGTGGAAGTCTGCCGATGATTCCATCTTGGTGGCGAGGTCCAATCATAACAAATCCCGCCTCTCGCGTTTTGGAAACCAGCGAAATCATTGGGTCAAAGTGGTGGGTGCCACGGTATTGATCCTCGTTTTCGCCTTTCCGATATTTAGAATGATCCTCAAAAAAATCAAACCAACAGCGTAATCACATGAAAACCAACAAGAAAATAGCCTTCATCGCTATCGTCTCCATTCTGTCGGCCTCGCCGGTGTTTTCTGGTTCATGGCTGAACGAGTGTGTGACCTATGTGAGAGACAGATGGAGCGCGGATACCAACTTCAATAGAGGAAACCCGGCGGACCCGGTGTGTCCCATTCCCAGTGATTTCTATACTCCTGAGTACAATCGGGGAACTCCGACCCAGTGCACTGGCATTCGGATCCGCGGGGGGAGCTGCCGCACGGAAACTTGGGGGTGGCGCTGCGAGACCGGAGCTCAGAATGGATATGGAACTGTAGTGGACATCAAGGCGTCCTGTCGCGAAGTCTCCAAATTCTACTTTCCGTGCACGGAGATCAAGGAAGTCGGCGGTTATCGTCAGATCCGGGTGGAGTGCATGCCGAAGTGACGGAGCAACCGGCTGCGTCCGGGTCTACGACAGCGAGGAGTCTTTCGCCCGTGTCGGAAGAACCACCCATCCACGGGTCGGCGCGATGCCGGATTCCGAACAGGGACCTTTTTCAAACATGGCTGGACGGAACTGATTGATCCATTGAAGCACTGGGTGGGTTGACACTCGCTGGATATGCCTCTTGTCGGATTCGAGAAGCAACGGGCGTTCCTAGAGGTCATCCCCGATCTGAGCAGGCAACCATGGCAGCGCCCGAGGGCGCGTGCCTTCCGGTTGTCCTCGGTTTGTTGTGGCGTCGTCCTGCTGAAGTTGATGATTTACCTGCTGGCTTGGGGGCGATCAGCCACCCTCCCGGCAGAGTACTATCAGGGTGCCCGTCCCAACGTCGATTTTTCCAACATTCATGCCCCATTGAGGAGCTTGGCATCTTATGATGCCTTGTGGTACCTGGAACTTGTTTCTCATGGGTATTCGCCGGGACGGGAGTCCGGAGCGTTCTATCCTGCTTGGCCTTTTCTTTTGAAGTTGTTGGGTTGCGCTGGCGGTCGGTGGAGTCCGTTGGTGGCCGCCGGTAGCAGTGCCCTTTTGTGGGTCTTGGGGATTGTTGTGCTGTTCCGGTGGTGTTCTGCATCGTTTTCCCCGGAGACTGCCTGGAGCGTCGTCTTGGCGAACCTCCTGCTGCCGAGTTCGATGACCTTCTGGATTGGTTTCACCGAATCCCTCTTTTTCTGCCTCTATGCCTGTCTTCTGGCGTTTTCGGATGGCAAGAAACCCTGGTTGGCTCGGGGGGCGGCTTTCCTCCTGTCGCTGACGCGTCCGGTGGGCATTTTTCTGCTCATCATTCCAGCCATCGGTTGGCTCCTGGGGATTCGACGCTGGTTTTCCGCAGGATGCATCGTGGCATTTCTGGCCGGATGGATGGTCTATTTTGTGGTGATGTGGTGTTGCCTCGGGCATCCGTTGGCCGGTTGGGAGGCCCAAAAACTTCACGTCAATCAACCAAGCCTCCGGTATGTGGCGGACATTCCCAAGTTCCTGAAAAGCTTTGTGAACATCACCTCCCTGCATGATCCGACCGGGTCGTTCCTGGATCGACTCATGTTCGTGGGTTCCTTCTGGGGAATCATCCGCTTGTGGCGGTGGCAGCCCACTTGGTGCTTCGCAACGCTGGCGATGCTCCTGATCCCGGCGATGACCAACCAATTTCTCTCCTTCTCCAGGTTCACCGTGGTCGCCATACCCCTGCTGTTTCCGATGGGTGAACTGTTGTTGAAAACTGCATGGCCGCTGTTGGTTTGTTGGATTTTGTTGGCAATGGCCGCCCAGTACTATCTCATCTCACAATACTTCTCCGCAGGATGGGGCACCTGACCATGAGCTACATTCCAAAGGACCCAGCAAGGACTTCCGATCACCGAGGGCGTCGGAGCCAATCCTTGGCATCCGACCGACGGCCATCCTCAGGCATCCTTCCGGGCCGGCAAGACTTCGGACGATGGTTCACCCTGCTGTGGATGTTGGGGGCCTCGGGCCTTTGCTCGATGCCGGTTCAAGCCCAGGCTCCGCGCGCGCTTCGGGTCACCGGGACCATCGAGCGGACCGAGTGTGACCAACATGGAATTGATCTGTGCCCCGTGCGCCCTCGGCTGAGGTTCGAGGCGGAGATCGATGAGCTCGGGCGTTGGAGAATCACCGGCGCCTACCCCCTGCGTCCGGCGACCGCACCGGCAGACTTTGAGATCGACAAGGATGGCCGGGTGACAGTGCCCCCACCCACCCAGTCGGGCGCGGAGCGTTATGAACACGGCTTCGACGGTGCCAACACCTACGTGGTTCACCGCAGCAGTGAGGATTTGATGTTTGTCGACCGGTCGCTCAAACCCATCGAACCGCAGCCGGAAGAGACCTTGGCCAACATTTTTCGGGGCGATGAGTTTCCGTTCCGCGCCGGTGCCTGGTCTCACCTGGACTGGTTTGTCCTCGCTTCCTTCGGGTACCAGCAGCGCCCCGAGAACGCGGGTCATGTGCCTTCACTGCTGGGGCGTGACCGGAGCAGCCTGCAGGAGTCGGACATCTCCATGACCGACATCAGCCTCGATGCCGATCCGCTGGCGCATGCGCTCAAGGTCCGTTCCACCTATCGTGCCGAGTGGCCGAGGTTCGTCGAGCAGGCCGAATTTTTCCTCGATCCCTCGGGCACCCCGAGGCAGCCCATCGGGTTGATGATCCCCACCGATGCGTCGTTGGCCAAGGTGGTGGATTCCCGCTGGAAGTCGCTTCAGACCAAGTCTCCGGCTGCACGGGTGGGCCGCTTGACCTCGGGCGAGCCGAAGACCTTCAACGGTCGGGTGTATGCCACCCGATACCGTCTGGAGATGACCTGGCGATTCAGCAGTCGTCCGGTGGATCCGTCGAGGCTGGAGAACCCGATGGCCAGGATGGAGTTGAGGATCGAACACGTGCAGGAGTTGGCGGACGGCGTGGGCCGTCCCCGGCTCCCGGTGACCCAGGTCAAGGTCTCCGACTATCGCTTCCGTCGGGTGGCCGACGATTCGGTCACCGAGTTTCTCGGCTATTGGGTGGACGACGGACGCTGGAAGTCCGAGCACGAGTTCGGGTTGCGGGTGTGGGCGGCGCTCAAACACTTCCGGGGCAACGGGATCGTGAGGGTTGGAAATCCCGCGGACAGCCTCTACTGAAGCAACCAATGCTCGATGGCTTCCTGCCAGAAATTGGTCGGACCCGGGCCTCGAGCTGCCTCCGGTTCCCTTCCTGCCAGCCGGATGCCATCGTTCTGCGGCAGGCCATGAACCCATGAGCGACGAAGCACCCCAGTCCCGGCCGGACGACCGACTTCCACCCGGTGGGCCACCCGCAGTCGACGGGGGCAACATCGTCCAGGTCCGCCAGGGGGAGCATCTGTTCCGGGAGGGGCAATTCCCCGGGGCCATGTACCTGATCCGTCGAGGCCGCTTGCGGATCTACCGCACGGAAAATGGCCGGGAAATCGACCTTGAGGTCCTTGATGAGAACCAGATTGTCGGGGAATTGAGCTTCCTCGACGGGAGCCTCCGGTCGGCCTCCGCGCAGGCGATCAGTGACACCACCGTCGTGAAGATCTCCGGACCTGCGTTCTCCAAGACCCTCGACGGGTTGCCCGATTGGCTGAAGATCCTGATCCGCACCCTGTGCCTGAGGTTGCGGACGACCAACGCCAAGGTGAAGGCTCCGCATCATTGACCCCGGGGTGGCCCACGACCGGGTTGGTGGGATGGGGCGATCCGGGATGGCGCCGCCCGGCGAGGTCTTCGCAGGTCCAGGCGCGCGGCCGATGCACCAATGGTTTCGGGCCTTTCCCCGTGGAGGCCTCCGAGATAGCCTGAGCCCATGATCCGGGATGAACAGAGGCCGCAGATGGACCGCCGGCGCTTCCTGGCCGCGGGCGCGGTGGGCCTGGCCGGATGGACAGGTGGGGCGGTCGTTTCCCGCGCGGAGGAATCGGCCCGCCTGCCGTTCGACAACGGCGATCGACCGCTGGTCAAGTATCCCCAGAAGCGCCCGCTCCTCCGGCATACGGCGAGGCCGCCCCAGCTCGAGACTCCGTTCCCGGTCTTCAACGAGGGCCTGTTGACCCCCAACGACGCGTTCTTCGTCCGCTACCACCTGGCCGGTTCACCGCCCCCGCGCACGGTCCTTGATCCCGAGACCTTCCGGCTTCAGGTCCGCGGGACCGTGAAGGAGCCGCTGACCCTGGGCCTCGGGGAGCTCAAGCGACGCTTTGAAACCGTCGAAGTGGTGGCGGTGAACCAGTGCTCGGGCAACAGCCGCGGGTTCTTCCAGCCCCGCGTTCCTGGCGGTCAATCGGGCAACGGCAACATGGGATGTGCCCGCTGGCGGGGCGTCCGTCTGGCGGACGTGCTCAAGGCCTCCAGCCTGCTCCCCCAGTCCAAACAGGTGCTCTTCGATGGCCTGGATCGTCCGCTGGTGGCCAGTGTCCCGGACTTCGTCAAGGCCCTCGAGGTCGACCAGGCGCTGGATCCGGACGTGGTGCTGGCCTGGGAGATGAACGGCGAGCCGTTGCCCTGGCTCAACGGGTACCCGTTGCGCCTGGTGGTGCCCGGTCATTACGGCACCTACTGGGTGAAGCACCTGCACTCCATCCAGGTGGTGGATGCCACGTTCTCCGGATTCTGGATGAATCCGGCCTATCGGATCCCGGATGATCCCTGCGCCCACGTGGCTCCGGGATCCACGCCGAAACGCACCGTGCCGATCGAGCGGTTCAATGTGCGCTCCTTCCTCACCAGCCACCTCGACGGCGAGCGCGTGTCGCCTGCGGGGCAGGGGGTGACCCTGCGCGGCATCGCCTTCGACGGGGGGAGCGGGATCCGGGACGTGACCGTGTCCACCGATGGAGGCAGGACCTGGACGACCGCCCGCCTGGGGGCCGACCTCGGTCGCTATGCGTTCCGGGAGTGGACCCTGGATTGGCGGCCTGGCTCCGGTGGTTCGGCCCAGGTTCTGGTCCGGGCGACCAACCGGTTGGGCCAGAGCCAGCCCCTCGACCCCTTGTGGAACCCGGCCGGCTACATGCGCAATGTCGTGGAACGCACCATCCTGAGCCTATGAAACCACGCCGTCCCCGGTTGCCGTCGCCCGGGTGTTGGATCCCGCTCGGAGCCTTGTCGCTGGTCGGTGTCGTGTCGCTCCTGGCGACCTCGGGAACCATCGCCACGCCGTCGCCGGTGGAAGCGCCGCGACCCAACCCGCACCGCGATGATCCCTGGGTGCTTCCCGCGGGGGAGCCCGCCATGCCGGCGGGTGATGAGGCCGGACCCGTCCGCCGTCATTGTGCCCTGTGCCATTCGCACGACTACATCACCACGCAACCCCGGCTCGGTCGGGCCGGGTGGGCGGCCAGCGTCGAGAAGATGCGGGCGAAGTACGGCGCGCCCATCCCTACCAATGACGTGCCCGCCCTGGTCAACTACCTGGTCAAGCATCATGGCAAGGAGTAGGAGCCCCCGGATGACCCGAGTGGACCGTCTCCCCGGTTTGGCCCTGGCGATGCTTCTGGCGTGGTGGATGGGTGTGCTCCCGGGATGGGGGCCGCTGTTGGCACAGACGCCGGCACCCCCGTCTCCATTCCCGACGGTCCGAGGAACGGGCGACGGCAGACGGCCTGCGGGCAGTCCGTCGGGCAACCTCCACCGACGCTCCCCCCTGCCGAACGTCGTGATCCTCGTCGCCGAGGGTTGGACCGAATCCGACATCGTCACCCGCGGCGCGTCGCCCCACCTCGAGCGGTTGGCTGCCGAGGGGGTGCGCTGGACCAGCGCCTACGCCGGGGCGCCGTCGGCGAGGGTCAGCCGCGAGGCCCTGATCACCGGCCGCCACTCCGGTCATGGTCGCCTGCGGGGGCCCGACGCCGTGGCCCTGGCCAACGAGGACGTCACGCTGGCCGAGGTGCTTCGAGGCGCCGGCCATCGCACCGCGGCCGTCGGGGTCTGGGACCTCGGGGGCAACGGCACCCCCGGGCACCCGTTGCGACAGGGATTCTCGGACTGGTTCGGATTCCTCGACGCCCGCGAGGCGCTCAACCTCCGTCCGAAGGCCCTGTGGCGGAACGACGAGCTCTTCGACAACCTTATCGATACCCGCGGTGCCTTGGCCAACTACGCTCCCGACTGGTTCGCCAGGTTCGCCACGAACTACATCCAGGTGCATGAGGACCATCCGTTCTTCCTCTACGTGGCGCACCCGCTGCCCGGAGGATCGTCTGATGCCGCCAGCCGTACCGCCCACCTGGCGACCTGGGACCGGTTGGTCGGGGCGGTGGTCCGAGAGTTGGAGCGGAGCCGGATCCGCCGGGAGACGATCCTGGTGGTGACGGGCACGGGGGCGGTTGGAGGGTCGGTCGCCCCCTTGGACGAGTCCCGGCTCCGGGTGCCGCTCCTGTTCAGTTGGCCCGGGCGCATCCCTGCCGGCAGGACCAACGACCGCCCCGTGGCGCTGTGGGATGTCGCTCCGACGATCTCCGCCCTGGCGCGTGTCCCCGGGCCGCAGGGCCTCGACGGCGTGTCCCTCGCCCCCGAATTGCTGGCCGTCGATGCCGCTGCACCGTCTCCATCCCCGTCGCCCCGTGCCGGTGGCCTCTACTGGGAGACGGCCGAGGCTTCCCCGAGACGGGCCCTCCGATGGGACCATTGGAAGGTCGTCGAGGCGACTCCCGGGGGCCGGCTGGGCCTCCATGATCTCCGCAGCGACCCCGGGGCCTCGCGGGACGTCGGCCCGGAGAATCCCGGAATCCTTGCCGAAGGCCGCCGCCGCCTGCTCGAGGCGGCCGACCCGCTGCCTCAGTCCCGACCCTGAATGCCACGATGATCCCCGCCGAAGCCCTTGAACTCCTGGAACGGTTCCGCCATGGCCAGGTGCCGGCCGAGCAGGTCCTGCACGCCTTCCAGGCCGCCCCCGTCGTCGAGCTCGGCTTCGCCGCGGTCGACCAGCACCGGGCCCTGCGCAAGGGCTTCCCGGAGGTCATCTTCGGTGCGGGCAAGACTCCCGCCCAGGTGGTGGCGATCGCCGCCGAGATCCTTGCGGCCGACGGCCGGGTCCTCACCACCCGCGTGACCCCCGATCACGCCCGGGCCTTGCGCAAGCGCTTCCCGGAGGCCGTGCACCACGAGGCCGCCCGCTGCCTGACCCTGGAGCGGACACCGCTGCCCAAGCGCCCCGGGGTCATCGCCGTGGTGGCCGCCGGCACCACCGACCTTCCGGTCGCCGAGGAGGCGGCGGTGACCGCGGAGTTCATGGGAAACACCGTGCGTCGTGTCTACGACGTGGGCGTGGCCGGGTTGCACCGGTTGCTGCGACGGTTGCCCGATCTCCAGTCGGCCAACGTCGTGATCGTGGTGGCCGGCATGGAGGCCGCCCTGCCCAGCGTGGTGGGCGGTCTGGTTGGCAAACCCCTCATCGGTGTGCCCACGAGCGTGGGCTATGGGTCGCACTTCGGCGGGCTCACCGCGCTCTTGGGGATGCTCAACTCGTGCGCCAGCGGCCTGACGGTGGTGAACATCGACAATGGATTTGGCGCGGGTTACGCGGCCAGCGGCATCAACACGCTGGTCGAGGCCCGGGGTGCTTCCCTCGCCCCCGATCCCGTTCCCCGGCCCGTGGTCAGGTCGGCCCGAGGTAGAGCCCCTCGGAAGCGATGACCCCGGCGGCGCCGGATGGCACCAGGTGGGCATGGGGCAACCCTCGGCGGATCCGGTCCCGGATCTCGGAGGACGACACCCCCAGCGGCCATCCTTGGAGGTGGCGCAGGCGCCAGGGGGCGGGCAGCGAGGTCTCCGGTTGGCCGGGGCGCGGAATCACGACAAAGGTGACCTCCGCGGCCAGGGTGTCGGCATCCCGCCACTGGGGCAGCGTGGGGACGTGGTCCGCCCCGATGAGCCAAAACAGACAGGCCTCCGGCCAGCGGGCGCGGAATTCCCGGACGGTGTCGATCGAGTAGCTGATGCCGCCCCGTCCGAGCTCTCCCGGGTGGACCTCGATCCGGGGTTGGCCAGCCAGTGACCGGCGCAGCATCCTCAACCGGGCCGCGTCGCTGGCCGGTCGCGACCCGGGTTTGAAGGGGGACTGGGCCGCCGGGATGAAGAACAACCGGTCGAGGGCGAGTTCCTCGAGCGCCGCCTGCGACACCAGCAGGTGTCCCAGATGCAAGGGGTCGAAGGAGCCGCCGTAGAGTCCGAGGCGCGGGATCGGTCCGCGTTCGGGTCGGCTGGTCGATGGACTGGGATCCGAAGGGTTCATGCTGCCGTGCGGCGAGTCCGCGGCCTCCGAGGGGCCGCTGTCAACCCCCGTGTCTCGAGGACCGGGGCCTTTTCGCCCTTTACGGGCCCGGCTCGCCGGCTAGAGTACGGGTTCTTATTCGCATGGACAAAGAGCGGAAATTGATCGTTGCCGGCAACTGGAAGAGCAACAAGACGAACTCCGAGGCGGTGGCCCTGGTCTCCGACCTGATCCGCGAGCTGGCCGCCGTCAAGGAGGTCGACGTGGTGGTTTGCCCCGCCTTCACGGCACTTTCCGACGTCTCCAAGCTGGTCCTGGGTTCGAACCTCCGACTGGGAGCCCAGAACCTGAGCGACTCGGGCTACGGCGCCTTCACCGGCGAGATCGCCCCGGGAATGCTCCGGGAGCTCTCCGTGCGCTACGTGATTCTCGGCCACAGCGAGCGTCGCCAGTTCCAGAAGGAGTCCGACGCGCTGGTGGCCAAGAAGGCCGCCAACGCCCACGCGAACAACCTGATCCCGATCGTCTGCGTCGGCGAGACCCTCGCCGAGCGCGAGGCGGGCATCACCGAGAAGGTGGTCGAGGGACAGGTCCGCGGCAGTCTGGCCGGCCTGTCGGCCGAACAGGTGGAATCCACCGTGCTCGCCTACGAGCCGGTCTGGGCCATCGGCACGGGCAAGACGGCCACCAGTGCCCAGGCCCAGGAGGTTCATGCCTTCATCCGCAAGGTGTTGGCCTCCCTGCATGGAGAGGCCGTCGCCCGCCGGGTGCGCATCCAGTATGGCGGCAGCGTGAAGGGGTCCAACGCCCGGGAACTGCTCCAGCAGCCTGACATCGACGGCGCGCTGGTCGGTGGTGCCTCGCTGGAGTCCAAGGGCTTTGTCGAGATCATCAAGAACGCGATCTGAGCAATCCGTCCCGGCCCCGCATCTTCCTTTTCCCAACGTCCAACCCTTTCCCACCTCACACCCCATGGGCATCCTGATCGGCCTCCTGAGTTTCGTCCTCGTCTTGGTTTGTCTCCTGCTCGGCCTGCTGGTCCTCATCCAGCTTCCCAAGAAGGAGGCCGGCATGGGCATGGCCTTCGGTTCGGGCGCGGTCGACACGCTGCTGGGCGCCGGTGCCGGCAGCGCGCTGACCACCATCACCAAGTGGACCGGCGGCATCTTCCTGGCCCTGTGCATCGTCCTGGCTTGGCTGGGCAACCTGAAGAGTGGTTCCGGTTCGGCCGCCAAGGCCGTCCGCGAGGCGGTCAGCCGCACCGAACCGGGCGCGGCACCCAATGCGATGACCTCCGGCCTCATCACCGCGACCAATGCGGCTCCCGCTCCGGGCACGGCGCCGGCCCCTGCCGCCGCTCCCGCCGCGCCGGCCCCCGCGAAGTGATCCCCCGGATTGGTCCACGAAACGCCCCCGTCCCGACGACGGGGGCTTTTTGTTGCCCTTGCGGGGCGCGGCGGTCGGATTCCCGCCCGGCCCGCACCGGTTCGCTGGTTCCAGGCCCCGTGCCGGCTGTCTGGCTGTTGGCTGCCTGGACGCTGCTCGTGGGCCTGCTGACGGGGTGCGGCCAGGCCGAGCGGGCCGACCTGGTGATCCACAACGGCCCTGAGCCGGAGACCATCGATCCCCAGATCCTTACCGGCCAAGCCGACGGTCGCATCGCCTCGGCACTCTTCGAGGGCCTGACCCGCTTCAACCCCACCAACGGCACGGCCATGCCGGGCCTGGCCTCGCATTGGGAGATCTCCGGGGACGGGCGGACGTACACCTTCTTCCTGCGGCCGGAGGCCCGCTGGTCCACGGGGGAGCCGATCCATGCCGAGGAGGTCGTCTGGTCCTGGCGCCGTGTGGTCACGCCGGCGACGGCGGCCGACTACTCCAGCCAGTTCTTCTGCGTCCGCAATGGCCGTGCCTTGGTCAATGGGGAGCTTCGGGACCCGAGCCTGCTCGGGGCCGAGGCCGTCGATGCCCGCACGGTCCGGGTGCACCTCGAGAACCCCACGCCCTACTTCCTGGAACTGGCTGCCTCGCGGGTTTTCTTCCCCATCCCCCGGCGTGCCGTCGAGCGCTGGGGCGACCAATGGATCCGGGCCGACCCCCTCCCGTGCAGCGGTCCCTACCAGCTCCTGGGCTGGCGGGTGAACGACCGCTTCCGCCTGCGCCGCAATCCCCGCTACTGGGACGCCGGCCGGGTGGATGCCGAGCGCATCGACGTCCTCAGCGGCGACAACCCGTCCACGGCGCTCAACCTGTTCCTCAGCGGTGAGGTGGACCTCATTTCCG
>JAJTFN010000207.1 GCA_021298285.1 Verrucomicrobium sp. | reverse complement strand
GCCGTGCTACTGACCCACTAAAAGTAGCGAGGAACCAGTTTTTATTCTTCCAATTTGTTGTATATAAAAACGCGCCAACCGCTGCAATTGTGGTTGTAATCATCAATAAAGAAATCAAAAGCTTTTTTGACCGCAGCTCTCTTGGGTGGATGACATTTTGGTTTTTGGTTTTTTCTACGAGTTCTGGGCCAATTCTTTTTCCTTCCAACATTGGATACCGATGAATGATCGTGCCTTCGCTTGCCAGTTCACAGATTGCATAAGACTCTGGTGGGTTGAATTCAAACCACGCGTCCGGTTCCGAAATTGAACGAAAATCAGTCAATAGTACGTCATAGGTGACTTCGTTCCATCCAGTGTCAGTGGCGTATTTGCGAACCCATTGCCTTGGGAAGCCAGAAGAATCTCGTTTACGAAGTTCCAATGTTTTCTGAAGTTGTCCCGAATTTGCACGGTATTCTCGTATTTGGTGTAACATTTCGTAGTCATCTGATTCTACAATAAAATCAAGTATTGGGTTCCTGTTTTCATCGTTGGCAATAAACCGAAATTCGACCATTGAGCGATTGCTGACAATCAGGTTTTTGGATAACAGAGAAACTGGAGGTTGCTTCATGAAAGCAGGAAATCTTGCCTCGTTTATCATTTTGAGTAGGTGCCCTGCTTTTTCAGGTAGATTAATCACATGCGAAAATGGCGTTATAGGCAATTCTGTGACTCGCCGATCAAAATTGGCACTTGTGGAGAGATGGGTGGATTCATGCCAAGGGTGCGTTCTGGATGTGGGATTGAAGACGCGTGTTCCATCCCATCGATTGGTGCTCTGAGCAAGGAGCGCATTGGGTTCACGCAATAGAGCCGCGACGGGATCTGGAACTCTTGCAGTATAATCTTGGCGATATCTTTTACCCACAACAATCTCACGCTCCAACTTGGCAAAATGCAACACGCTTGAATTGGTCTTATAAAACTGGGTGAGTTGGTTCCTCAAATTTGATTTGTTGGTCAATAATTCTGTTTCGGTGTAATGATATTTGAGCAGAGTATCAACCGTCTCGGTAATGCGTTTTTCGCTCAGTGGAGCGTTGTGGGTTCTTGTCAGAACAATCATTACCGACGTATCCAAAGGCGCTTTCTCCGCAAAGGCCTGGATGCGTTTTATTTGGAATTCCGTCGCAGGACTGAAATCGCCTGATTTTTGAACCAGGACATCAGCGGTTGCTGAAATGGTAATTAATAATATGAAGACAAGAAGGTGCATCAGCGATTCTGTGATGGCGTAGGAAGCGCCGGGCGGGCAAATCCAAGGACTGGCCTCTTGATGTAAATTGGCATGGGTGGGTTCCTGGCAGTTGCCAGTCGGACGGGGCTATTGAGCAATAATACGCTGACTGAGGATACCCGAGAAGAGCTTCGGACGATTGCTCGGCCTTGGAAGGGGTGGCGTGGTTCGGAGTTCTTCGTCGCGGTATCCTCGACCTGGGTGTTTGAGGATCGTGGAAGCGCCTGAACTGCTCCCCATCGAGAGAGTGCCGGTCGCCACTCCGGGGCTCCTCTGCCGCCCCGGTTGGACGGTTGGCTGGTCGGCAGTGGGGCTCCGACCTTGGCGAAAGGTCCAGCGCGACGACTGGGGCGGGAGGCTTGGGAGGCCATGACTTCCCTTGGGCCACCTGGCGCCAAAAACACTTCCAACCGGCGGACTGCCAAAATTTCGGCACAACCTCCATGGTTGGTGATGGTGTTTCATCCGGGATTTGGACCGGATTAAACCTAGTGCTTGCGGTAGTCAACGCCGCTTGTCTCGTCGACCTATTTTTTGTGTGACGGGTCCTATCCGCCGGCCGGTTGGGCCAAACGTCGCGCTGAGGTTCCTGGTTTGAGCCCGGTCATGCGGGACCGCCACCGATGTTGTCCGGCCGTCCGTTGGGGGTGGGGAAGCGGTGGCGCTTGGGAGCGGTTGGGACCATGCTGGGGACATGCGGTGGGATCAGTGGCTCTGGAACATCCGGTTGTACCGGTCGCGGTCGTTGGCGCAGGCGGCGATCAAGGAAGGGCGGGTGCTGGTGGATGGCGCGGCGATCAAGCCGGCCCGGGAGGCGCGCGCGGGTGAGACCGTGGCGGCACGGACCGGTGACCTCACGCGGGTCTACAAGGTGCTCGGGTTCCCGCCGCGCCGGGTGTCCGCGCCCGAGGTGCCGGCGTTCGCCGAGGACCTGACCCCGCCGGAAGCCCGTGAGGAGGCGCGCCAGAAGGCCCTGGAGCCAGGGTTCCGGCCCCGCGGTGCCGGGCGGCCGACGAGGGGCCCGGGTGAGGGGCCCGGGTTGAGGGGGGGCGACGCCCCGGGGCCTCAGGGCCGTTCCGGGGGCATGGACGTCGGGGGCGCTGGTGGCCCAGATGGGGCATGCCCGGCATCCGTCGCTTGGGCCAGTCGCCACTGCGCCAGCCGCTCGGCGATCTTGCGTTCGACGCCTTGGCCCGAGGGTTCGTAGAAGCGTCGGAAGGCGCCCAGATGGTCCTGCGCCACATGGTGACCGGGGTGGTCGTGGGGGTACCGGTAGCCCTGGCCATGCCCCAGGACCTTGGAGCCGGCATAGTGACCGTCGCGCAGGTGGTTGGGCACCGCCAAGGTGCGCCCGGTCCGCACGTCCTCGAGCGCCGCGTCGATGGACCGGACCACGGAGTTGCTCTTGTGGGCGGTGGCGATGTACAGGGCCGCCTCGGCGATCGGAATCCGCGCCTCGGGCCAGCCGATCACCTCGGCGGCCTGGCAGGCGGACGTCGCCAGCACCAGCGCCATCGGGTCGGCCAGGCCGACATCCTCGGCGGCGTGGATCATGATGCGCCGGGCGATGAAGCGCGGGTCCTCGCCGGCATGGATCATCTTGGCCAGCCAGTACAGCGTGGCGTCGGGATCGCTCCCCCGCATCGACTTGATGAAGGCGCTGATGGTGTCGTAGTGGGCGTCGCCGTCGCCGTCATAGACGATCGCCTTGCGCTGGATGCACTCCTCGGCGACGGACAGGGGGATGCGGATGATCCCGTCGGGCTCCGGCGGGGTGGTGATGGCGGCGATCTCGAGGGAATTGAGCGCCTTGCGGGCGTCGCCGTCGGACACCCGGGCCAGGTGTTCCAGCGCCCCGGGTCCGGCCTCGAGGCGCAGGTGGCCGAGGCCGCGCTCGCCGTCGGCCAGGGCCCGCCGGAGCAATGCCAACAGGTCGGCCTCATCCAGCGGCTTCAGTTCGAAGACCTGGGACCGGGAGACCAGCGGCGAGTTGACGAAGAAGAACGGGTTGTGGGTGGTCGCCCCGATGAGCTTGACCGCGCCGCTCTCCACGTCGGGCAGCAGGACGTCCTGCTGGGCCCGGTTGAAGCGGTGGATCTCGTCGATGAAGAGCAGGGTGGGCTCGCCGGTGTTGCGCAGCCGATGGTTGGCCCCCTGCAGCACCCGGCGCATCTCGGCCAGGTTCGATTCCACGGCATTGAGCGGCTCGAAGCGCGCGCGGGACCGCGAGGCGATGATGCGGGCGAGGGTGGTCTTGCCGGTCCCGGGCGGGCCGAAGAAGAGCAGCGACTGGATGCGGTCGGCCTCGATGGCGCGGCGCAGCAGCAGCCCCGGGGCGAGCAGGTGGCGCTGTCCGGCGTACTCGTCGAGCGTGCGGGGCCGCATGCGGGAGGCCAGCGGGGCCGCCGACAGCCCGTGCCCGGGATCACCGGGCGGAGCAGGGGAGCCGCCCGGATGCGTCGAGGCACCCTCACCCGCATCGCCCAACTCGAAGAGGTTCGACTGCGACACGCCGACGAACGTAGGGACAGGCTCCACCGGGGGAAAGGCCCGGTTGCTCAGGCGCGTCGTTTCGGCAGAGGTCGACGGCGATCCCCGTGGTGGCTGCAGCCCCCGGTCGGCACGTCACCCGGTCCAGGGTTTTCCGGTGCAAGGCCTGTCCCCAAGGCCTCTCCAGCCTGTCCCTCAAGCCTGTCCCCGATCTGAACCCGCCTGCGGGGCGGGGCGGATGGGGGCCGGTGCGGGACCTCGGACAGCCGACAACGAAAACGCCGCAGGTCCCAAGGGGGAACCTGCGGCGTGGTGGATCCGACGTTCGGGACGTCGGCGATGGCTCAGACCAGCGAGATCTTGTCGCCCTTCTTGAGCGTGACGATGGCCTTCTTGTAGTCGCTGCTCTTGCCGGCGGCCTTGGTCATCTGGCGGCGGGCCTTGCCCTCGTAGTTCGCCGTGTTGACCTTGGTGACCTTCACGTTGAAGAGCTGCTCGACGGCCTTCTTGATCTGCGGCGCGGTGGCGCGACGGTCGGCCAAGAGGGTGTACTTGTTGAGCTTGTCGGACTGGAGGGCCGCCTTCTCGGTGATGCGGACGGTCTTGATGGTGTCGAAAATGGTCATGTGATTGCCCTTTCTGGTTACTTGGCGATGCGCGCCTCGACCGCCTCGAAGCCGGCCTTGGTGAAGACCAGCTTGTCGAACTTGAGCAGGTCGTAGGTGTTGACCAGGTCGGCGGTCTTGAGCTGCACGCCGGCCACGTTGCGGCTGGCGAGGTAGGCGGTCTTGTCGGCCGCGCCCAGCACCACCAGGTTGGTGTTGCCGTCGAGGCCGAGGGCCTGCAGCACGGCCACGAAGTCCTTGGTCTTCGGGGCGGAGAGCTTCAGGTCGTCGATGAGCACCACGTCACCGGCCTTGAGGCGCTCGCTGAGGGCCTTCCGGAGGGCGAGGTCACGGACCTTCTTGTTGACCTTCTTGGAGAAGTCGCGGGGCTTCGGGCCGAAGACCACGCCACCACCACGCCACAGGGGGCTGGCGAAGGAACCGGCGCGGGCGCGACCGGTGCCCTTCTGGCGCCAGGGCTTCTTGCCGGTGCCGGCCACCTCTCCCATGGTCTTGGTGCAGGCGTTGCCGCTGCGCTGGGCTGCGTTGTAGGCCACGACGGTGTCGTGGACGGCCTGGGTGCCGCGGCCGTCGCCGATCAACTCGAAACGGACGTCGAGTTCACCGGCGGCATTTCCCTTGGAGTCTTTGATCGAGAGTTTCATGGAGTCGTTTCCTCTGGGCGATCCCGGTGGGGATCACCCGCGGGATCCTTGGGGGTTACTTCTTCTTGGCCGCGGCGGCGGCCTTCTTGTCGTCCTTCTTGGCCGTGGCGGCATCCTTGGCCTTCTTGCGGGCCTCGGTGATCTGCTTCAGGCGGGCCGAGTTGATGGCGATCTTCTTGGCCTCGCGGATGATGCAATAGTCGCCCTCGCTGCCCGGGAAGTTGCCCTTGATGAGCAGGACGTTGTCCTCGGGGCGGACCTGGATGATTTCCAGGTTCTGGGAGGTGCGGCGGACCACACCCATGTGGCCGGGCATCTTCATGCCGCGCATGACGGTGCCGGGGAAGAGGCGCTGACCGATGGCGCCGGAGCGGCGATGCCAGCCCTTGGCGCCGTGGGTCGCGTCACCGCCGCGGAAGCTCCAGCGGCCGACGACGCCCTCGAAGCCGCGTCCCTTCGTGGTGCCGATGGCATCCACGAACTGGCCGGCCTGGAAGAGATCGGCGCCCACGGTGTCTCCCGACTTGACCTCCTTGGAGAAGTCGCGGAATTCGCGGATGCGCTTGACGCCGGTGAGCACCGGCTGTTCGCCGTTCTGGCCGGCGGCGTCGACCTTGACGCCCTGCTTGGCGAGATGGCCGACGACGGCCTTGGTCAGGCGGCCGAGCTTCTGGTCGCCGTAGCCGAGCTGGACGGCGTTGTAGCCGTCCTTCGAGGCCTTGGTCTTGACCTGGAGCACGCGGTTGGGGCCGACATGGACGACCGTGACGGGCACGAGTACGCCGTTGGAGTCATACACACGGGTATGACCCACCTTGAGTCCGATGAGTCCGAGGGGCATGGCTGGGAAAGTTAGATCTTGATTTGGATGTCGACGCCGGCCGGGAGGTTGAGCTTCTTGAGCTCATCCACGGTCTTGGCGGTGGGATCGAGGATGTCGAGCAGGCGCTTGTGGGTGCGTTGCTCGAAGGATTCCTGCGACTTCTTGTCGGCGTGCGGGGAGCGCAGCACGGTCAGCCTCTCGATCTTGGTCGGGAGGGGGATGGGGCCCGCCACACGGGCACCGGAGCGCTTGACCGTCTCCACGATTTCGCTCGCGGAGGCGTCGATGACCCGGTGGTCGTAGGCTTTGAGTCGGATACGGATGCGTTGTCCAGCCATTGCAAAGAACAGGTTTGGGTTTGTTGGAGGGAAAGATCAGCTGCGGGCGGCAGGGCGCTTCTTGGCGGCATCCATGACCGTGGTCAGGACGCTGTTGGGAACCTGCTCGAAGCTGAACGGTTCCATGCTGTAGGAGGCGCGGCCCTTGGAGAGCGAACGGATGGCGGTCGCGTAGCCGAACATTTCGGCCAGCGGCACCTGCGCGGTGAGGACGGTCTGCCCGTTCTTGGCGTCGACGCCCTGGATCATGCCGCGGCGGCGGTTGATGTCGCCGAGGATGTCGCCCTGGTATTCGTCGGGCGTGGTGGCCTCGACCTTCATGATCGGCTCGAGCAGGATCGGGCCGGCCTGGGCGAAGGCGTCCTTGAGGGCAAAGATGCCGGCCATCTTGAAGGCCAACTCGTTGGAGTCGACCTCGTGGAAGGATCCGTCCTTGATGGACACCTTGATGTCGATGACCTGGAAGCCGGCGTAGACGCCCGACTTGATGGCCTCTTCGATGCCGGCGTGGACGGCCGGGATGTACTCCTTCGGGATGGTGCCACCCACGACCTTGTTGAGGATCTCGATGCCCTTGCCCTTCTCGTTGGGCTCGACGTCGATGATGGCGTGACCGTACTGGCCGCGACCACCGGACTGGCGGATGAACTTGCCCTCGCCCTCGGCGGGCTTGGTGATCGTCTCACGGTAGGCGATCTGCGGGGCGCCGGCGTCGGCCTCGACCGAGAACTCGCGCTTGAGGCGGTCGCGGATGATCTCCAGGTGGAGTTCGCCCATGCCGGCGATGATGAGCTGGCCGGTCTCCTCGTTGGTGAAGCAGCGGAAGGTCGGATCTTCCTCGGCCAGGCGCTGGAGGCCTTGGGACATCTTGTCCTGGTCGGCCTTCGACTTCGGCTCGATGGCCATGCTGATGACCGGCTCGGGGAAGGTCGGGGGCTCGAGGGCGATGTCGAAGTCCTCGTTGCACAGCGTGTCACCGGTGGTGATGTTGCGCAGTCCGACCAGTGCCGCGATGTCGCCGGAGTAGACGCTGTCGACGTCCTTGCGCTCGCTGCCTTGGATGACCATCAGGCGGCTGACGCGCTCACGCTTGCGGGTGCGCGGGTTGTAGATCGAGTCGCCCTTCTTGAGCTGGCCCGAGTAGACCCGGAAGAACACCAGCTTGCCGGCGTAGGGGTCGGTCCAGAGCTTGAAGGCCAGCGAGCAGAACTTGCTGTTGTCGTTCGGCGGGACTTCGAGGGAGGTCTCGGTGTCGGGCACCATTCCCTGGGCCGGAGGGATGTCCAGCGGGGAGGGGAGGTAGTCGACGACGGCGTCGATGAGCACCTGGATGCCCTTCTTCTTGAAGGCGGTGCCGCAGAGCACCGGGATGAGCTCGATCTTGCAGGTCAGGCGGCGGATGGCGGCCTTGAGCACCGGGGCGCTGATGGGCTTGTCCTCGAGGACGAGCTCGGCAATGGAGTCGTCCTTGTTGGAGACCGCATCGATGAGTTCAGCCAGGGCGGTCTGGGCGCGCTCCTTGTGGGCCTCCGGGATCTCGGTGATCTCGTACTTGAGACCTTCGTTGGTGAGGTCGCCCTCGCCCCAGATGATGGCCTTCTGGTTCACGACGTCGATGACGCCGGCGAACTTGTCCTCCGCGCCGATGTTCAGGTAGATCGGGAACGCGTAGGCCCCGAGCTTCTTGCGCATGTCGTTGAGCGCGTTGTCGAAGTTGGCGCCGGTGCGGTCCATCTTGTTGACGAACGCGATGCGGGGCACCTTGTACTTGGTGGCCTGCCGCCAGACCGTCTCGGACTGGGGCTGCACGCCGGCGACGCCGCAGAACACGGCGACCGCACCGTCGAGCACGCGCATGGAGCGCTCCACCTCGGCCGTGAAGTCCACGTGTCCGGGGGTGTCGATGATGTTGATGCGGTGGGCGATGCCTTCGAAATTCTTCTGGAGCCCGGCTTCCTTCTTCTGGGTCCAGAACGAGGTGACGGCCGCCGAGGTGATGGTGATGCCGCGCTCCTTCTCCTGCTCCATCCAGTCGGTCACGGTGTTGCCGTCATCGACGTCACCGATCTTGTGGATCAGGCCCGTGTAGAAAAGGATCCGCTCGGTGGTCGTCGTCTTGCCCGCGTCGATGTGGGCGCAGATGCCGAAGTTGCGGGTGCGCTCCAGCGGGTACTGGCGCTGCGGGGAGTTGACGGACTGGTTGATGGCCGCGGGGTCGCTCATGATGGGAAAGATCGTCTAGGGTGCAGATGAAAAACGCCCCGAATGGGCATCGGGGCGTCAGAAAACGTGCGAAATCACCAGCGGAAGTGGGCGAACGCCTTGTTGGCCTGGGCCATCTTGTGGACGTCGTCGCGCTTGCGGATGGCGCTGCCCTGACCCTGGTAGGCCTCGAGGAGCTCGGTGGCCAGCGCCTGCTTCATGGGCAGACCCTTGCGGTCGTCGGCGAACTTGACGATCCAGCGCATGGCCAGGGAGGTCTGGCGGTCGGGGTTCACCTCCATGGGCACCTGGTAGGTGGCTCCGCCGACGCGGCGGGCCT
>JAJTFN010000206.1 GCA_021298285.1 Verrucomicrobium sp. | reverse complement strand
GACTGGCAGCAGTACGTCACCCGATGCTACGGCTCGATGACCACCTCCAACCTGCTCTTCAAGGACAAGGACTCGAACTTCTGACCCAGGGGCGCGGACGTCGCCACCGCACGGTGCCGCGGCGTTCTTGGCAAGCGGGCCGTTCCGGTCATGATCCGGCGCATGTCCCCTTCGGCGAGCCCCCACCGGCCGGTGCTCCGGAACCAAGGCCCGGGATTCACCCTCATCGAGCTCCTCGTCGTCGTGGCCGTCATCGCCATCCTGGCGGCGCTGCTCTTGCCCGCACTGGGACAGGCCAAGGAGGCCGGACGACGCATCCAGTGCACCGGCAACGTCAAGCAGCTCAACCTCGCCTGGCAGCTCTACGCCCAGGACAACGGCGACCGGCTGGTCCCCAATGGCACCGATGTCAGCGTGCGGAGTTCCCCGCTCTGGGTCGCGGGCACCAGCCACCAGGGCGGGCTCGTCGCCTTCACCAACCGGGCGATGCTGGTGGAGCGCCGCCACGCGGCCTTCGCCCCCACCTTGCCCAACGCCGCGATCTACAAGTGCCCGAGCGACCGGGGCATCGTCGTGGGGCGTCATCAGCATGTGCGCAGCTACGCCCTGAACAGCTACCTCAACAACGTGGCCCCCTCGGGCCAACTCAGCGCCTCCCACCTGCGCTTCGGGACCATGGCCGAGGTCCAGCGGGCCAACCCCTCAGGATTGCTGACCTTCCTCGACGTGGACTGGCCGAGCCTCTGCATGCCCGAATTCCGCCTTGAAATGGGGCGTGCAGCCTACTTCCACAGGCCCGCCTCGTACCACAACCGCAGCGGCGTGCTGGGAATGGCCGACGGCCATGTGGAAGCCCGACGCTGGCGCGACCCCTCGCTGCGCCCCAACAACACCCGGGACAACCGTCACGGCACGGTGGCCCGCATCCCCGTCGACGTGCAATGGCTGCGGGAGCGCGCCACGATTCCACTGCGTTGAACCGGACGACGCAGCGCGATCGGACCCAACGGGACTTGCCATTCCCGGACGCCAGCCAAGACTCCCGGGGTCAACGCCCCCACCGCCAACGGACATCCTTTCCATGCACCTCGCGACGCTCGACTGGGTCATCATCGCCGCCACCTTCGTCCTCTACCTCGCCATCGGCCTCTTCGTGGGCAAGTCCGCAGGCAAGGACTACGAGAGCTACTTCCTGAGCGGCCGAACCATGCCCTGGTGGCTTCTCGGGACCTCCATGGTCGCCACCACCTTCGCCACCGACACCCCCAACCTGGTGGCGGGCATCGTCCGGAAGGATGGTGTGTTCGGGAACTGGGTCTGGTGGGCCCTGCTGCTGACCGGGACCACCACGGTGTTCCTCTTCGCCAAGCTCTGGCGGCGCAGCGGGATGATGACGGACATCGAGTTCTATGAGCTGCGCTACTCCGGCAAGCCGGCGGCCTTCCTGCGCGGGTTCCGGGCCGTCTACCTCGGCGTCTTCTTCAACATCCTCGTGATGGCCAACGTCTCGCTGGCCGCCATCAAGATCGGCGGGGTCATGTTCGGGCTGGACCCGGTGAAGACCATCGCCGTCGCCTCCGTGGTCACGGTGGCCTACAGCATGGTCGGGGGGCTCACCGGCGTCCTGCTGACCGACCTCGTCCAGTTCATCATCGCCATGGTGGGGGCGATCTGGGCGGCGGTCCATGTGGTGGGTCTGCCGCAGGTCGGGGGCCTCTCCAAGCTGCTCGCCGATCCCCGCGTGCAATCCAAGATGAGCGTCGTCCCGGATTTCGCCTCGACGCCCCATGACGTGGTGATGGCGGTGTTCCTCATCCCGCTGCTGGTGACCTGGTGGAGCATCTACTATCCCGGTGCCGAACCGGGGGGCGGCGGCTATGTCGCCCAGCGCCTCCTGGCCGCCAAGAATGAGAAACACGCCCTCGGCGCCTGCCTCTTCTTCAACGTCATGCACTACGCCCTGCGGCCCTGGCCTTGGATCCTGGTGGCGTTGGCCTCGATGGTCGTGTTCCCGGACGTCGCCTCGCTCCAGGCCCGTTTCCCGCACCTCGACCCGAAGATCGTCCAGGACGACCTGGCCTACCCGGCCATGCTCACCTTCCTGCCCCCGGGCCTGATGGGCATCATGGTCGCCTCGCTGGCGGCGGCCTTCATGAGCACCATGTCCACCCAGGTGAACTACGGTTCGTCCATCGTGGTCAGCGACCTTTACCTGCGCTTCATCAACCCGAAGGCCGGCGACGCGCAGCAGGTGTGGCTGGGTCGGGTGGTCACCGTGGTCCTGATGGCCGCCTCCTGCTGGCTGGCGTTGCAACTCCAGGATGCCCTCTCGAACTTCAACCTGATGATGCAGGTGGGTGCCGGGACCGGGCTGGTGCTCATCCTCCGCTGGTTCTGGTGGCGGATCAACGCCGCGGCCGAGATCGCCGCCATGACCCTGTCCTTCGGCATGGCGCTGTTCTGGCATTTCTCCGGGGCCGGCGACGGGGTGCCGGAGTGGAAGCGCATGGTGATCGGCGTGGCGGTCACCACCGTCGGTTCCCTCATCGTGGCCCTGGTGACCGGACCAACCGCCACCGAAACCCTTCGGGAGTTCTACCGGCGCGTGCAACCGGGTGGTGCCGGTTGGAGGCCCGTGCTCGACCGGGCCGGGCATGAACGTGTGCAACTGCAGGACCCCTCGCTCGGGAACACCTCCGATCTCGGCCCGGGAATCGCCTGTTCCCTCCTGGCCTCCTTCGGCATCTGGGCGCTCATTTTCGCCGGGGGGTGGGCCATCTACGGCCAGTGGGGGCGGGCCGGCGCGGCGCTGGCGGTCACGGCGGTGTGCGGGGCACTGCTGCCCACCTTCATCGGCCGGTTGCGCATCCGAGGCTGATCCCGGCAGGCGTCGGCCGGACCCGGACAGGTGGTCGCGACCGGGGCGTGATCAGGGGTTGCCGCGCCCCCGCCGTGCCCACCATGCTTCCGGTGCCAAGGCGGCCGGACCTCCGGTGCCCGGCAACCCAAACCCATGGCCGGACCCTCCATGACCCCCCTGCCGGGAACCCGTGTCGTCCGACACGCCGGAGACACGATGACCTTCATCCTCCGGATGCCCGACGGCGGGTCGCCGGACGGATGGCAGGCACGCCTGCGGACCAATCTTGGCCGGGCCGGGAGGGTCCGGGACGAAATCCTCCAGTCCCATTTCGGGAAGCTGCCCCTGGCCGGGGCGGCCTGGCGCGACCTTCCCCTCGAACCGACCGACGACGGCTCCTGGTCCTTGACCGTGCCGCTGACGGAGGTGGGGTACTTCAAGGCGAAGGCCTACGCCATCGACCCCCGCGGATTCCAGCACTGGCCCGACGGTCCGGACGTGGGGATCAGCATCCAGCCCTCCTGGACCCGCACGGCCAACACAGTGTACTGCGCCTTCCCCAGGATGTTCGGCGACTGGTCCAAGCACCGGCTCTCCACGGCCGACGACCATCACACGCCGATCCTCAAGGCGCTCGACCAGGAGGGCTTCACGGTGATCCCGCCCAGCGGGACGCTCCGCTCGCTCATCGCCGAGCTGCCGCACATCGTCGACCGGCTGGGCTGCCGGATCGTCCACCTGCTGCCGGTCAGCCCCACGCCCACCACCTTCGCCCGCTTCGGTCGCTACGGCTCCCCGTACGCCCTGCAGCACCTCACCCTCGTGGATCCGTCCCTCGTCGAGTTCGACCGCAGGACCACCGGGGTGGACCAGTTCCGCGAGCTGGCCCGCGCCGTGCACGCCCGCGGCGCCCGACTGATGCTCGACCTGGTGATCAACCACACCGGGTGGGGCAGCGCCGAGTGGGAGCAGCATCCCGAATGGTTCGTCCGAAAGCCCGACGGCGAGTTCGAGAGCCCCGGCGCCTGGAACGTGGTGTGGGAGGATCTGGTCGAGATGGACCAGCGCCACGTCGCCCTCTGGGACTACCTGGCGGACGCCTTCCTCATCTGGTGCCGGCGCGGGGTCGACGGCTTCCGCTGCGACGCCGGCTACAAGATCCCGCCACATGTCTGGCAATTCATCACGGCGAAGGTCCGCCGCGAGTTCCCGGACACGGTCTTCCTGCTCGAGGGACTGGGCGGGCCCTGGGAGGCCACCGAGGCGTGCCTCGCCGAGGGCGGCATGCAATGGGCCTACAGCGAACTGTTCCAGAACCACGGCGCGCTCGGCATCAGCGGGTACCTCGACCACCACCTCAGGGCCAGTTCCCGGTCGGGGGTGCTGATCCATTACAGCGAGACCCATGACAACTCCCGCCTCGCGGCCAATGGCGGCGTGCCCGGCCAGCCCGCCACGACGGAGGGACGTCGATGGTCGCTCTTCAGGAACCGCCTCGCGGCCCTGACCTCGGTTCAGGGCGGCTTCGGCTTCACCGCCGGGGTGGAGTGGTGTGCCACCGAGCAGATCAACGTGCACAGCAGCCGCGGGCTGGCCTGGGGCTCCCGCGAGTCGATCGTCGCCGAGTTGGCCGCCCTGAACCGGCTGATCTCCAACCACCCGTGCTTCTTCGACGGAGCGGTGCTGGAGCGGGTGAGCGAGCCGCACGCACCGGTCTACGCATTGGCCCGCCGGTCGGCCGACGGGCTCGACGCGGTGCTGGTGCTGGCGAACACGGAGTTCGAGGAGCCGCGCTCGGTGGAACTGCCCTTGGCTCTCTGGGATGCGCTGGGTCGCCCGACGATCGACCTCATGGGCCATGACGAGGCACCCCGGTTCGAG
>JAJTFN010000205.1 GCA_021298285.1 Verrucomicrobium sp. | reverse complement strand
TCGCCGTCCGCAAGACGCTGGAGAAGCACTTCAAGGACGTGCAGGACATCGAGTTCACGATCCAGGAAGGCAAGCTGTTCATGCTCCAGACCCGCAACGGCAAGCGCACGGCCGCCGCGGCCCTGAAGTTCGCCGCCGACATGGTGAAGGAGAAGCTCATCGACTGGGAGACCGCCGTGATGCGCAACCCGGCCGACCAGCTCGAGCAGCTCCTGGCCCCCATCTTCGACCTCGCCGAGGTCAAGAAGGCCAAGGTCATCGCCACCGGCCTCCCGGCCGGCCCCGGCGCCGCCACCGGCAAGATCTACTTCAACGCCGATCGCGCCGTGCAGGCCTCCGAGAAGGGCGAGAAGGTGCTGCTGGTCCGCGTCGAGACCTCCCCGGAGGACCTCCGCGGCATGATCGCGGCCGAGGGCATCCTCACGGCCCGTGGCGGCGTCTCGTCGCACGCGGCGCTCGTCGCACGCCAGATGGGCAAGGTCTGCGTCTGCGGCGCCGCCGCCGTGCAGATCGACTACGACAAGAAGACCGCCACCATCGACGGCCACACCTTCGGCGAGGGCGACTTCCTGTCCATCGACGGCACCTCGGGCCTGGTCTACGCCGGCCAGATCAAGACCGCCCCGTCCGAGATCGTCTCGGGCCTCCTGAACGGCGACAAGGCCGCCCAGAAGACCGAGAAGTACAAGAACTACGCCCAGCTCATGGACTGGTGCAAGAAGGCCACCCGCATGTCCGTGCGCACCAACGCCGACACCCCGGAGCAGACCTCCCAGGCGATCGCGTTCGGCGCCGAGGGCATCGGCCTCACCCGCACCGAACACATGTTCTTCGAGGGCGACCGCATCGACGCGATGCGCGAGATGATCCTCGCCGACAACCTGCCGGCCCGCGAGGCCGCCCTGGCCAAGCTCCTGCCGTACCAGCGCGAGGACTTCTTCGGCATCTTCAAGGCGCTGAAGGGCTTCCCGGCCACCATCCGGTTCCTCGACCCGCCGCTGCACGAGTTCCTGCCGCACTCCAAGGAGCAGCAGATGGACCTGGCCCGGAAGCTCGGCATCCCGGTCGAGAAGATCATGGCCCGCGTGCACGAGCTGCACGAGTTCAACCCCATGCTCGGCTTCCGCGGCTGCCGCCTCGGCATCAAGTACCCCGAGATCACCCGCATGCAGGCCCGCGCCGTCCTCGAGGCCGCGGCCGACGCGACCAAGAAGGGCTTCAAGGCCAAGCCCGAGATCATGATCCCGCTGGTGGGCTTCAAGAAGGAGCTCGACCTGCAGGTCGAGATCGTCCACCAGGTCGCCGAGCAGGTGCAGAAGGAGAAGAAGGTGAAGATCGCCTACTCCGTCGGCACCATGATCGAGATCCCGCGTGGCGCGCTGACCGCCGACGAGATCGCCCAGACCGCCGAGTTCTTCAGCTTCGGCACCAACGACCTCACGCAGACCTGCCTCGGCATGTCGCGTGACGACTCCGGCTCCTTCCTCGGCGCCTACACCGAGAACGAGATCGTGAAGAAGAACCCGTTCGCCTCCATCGACCAGACCGGCGTCGGCCAGTTGGTGAAGATCGCGGCCGAGAAGGGCAATGCCACCCGCCCCGGCATCAAGCTGGGCATCTGCGGCGAGCACGGCGGCGACCCGGATTCGGTGAAGTTCTGCCACCGCGTGGGCCTGACCTACGTGAGCTGCTCGCCCTACCGTGTGCCGGTGGCCCGCCTCGCGGCGGCCCAGGCGGCCATCGAGGACAAGCGCAAGGCGGCCGGCGTCAAGGCCCCGGCCAAGAAGAAGCGCTGAGGCCCGCCTCGCCGACGAAGGCGACCGATCCGTTTCGTCGGACAGACCAGCCGCCCGGAGAGATCCGGGCGGCTTTTTTGTCGGCGGACGATCGGCACGCACCCCGGGGTGGGCAACACCGGCCAACGTCCCCGGAACCACCCCCCTTCACGACCCCCGGGCAGGATTCCGTCCAGGGATCAGGGCCTGTCCACGGGAGCGGACGGAGCTTTGCCTTCCGGGGACCCGGAGCCGGCCGGTGGCACGCCCAGCGGGGGCAACCCCTGCTTCTCGCGCCAGGTGCGCTCCAGGCGGACCTTGACCACCGAATGGACCGCGTTGGTCACCGCATCCAGGTGGGTCCGGGCTTCGGCCCAGCGGCCGGCCTTGATCTGCCAGCGCGCCAGGTGCAGGCGCACGCCCTCACGCTCCTCGTCCAGCGTGGCCAATCGCATCGCGTTGGTCCAGGCGCCCAGCCCGGATTCGATGACCGCCAGATCGGCCGCCTTCCGTTCGACCGCGTTGGTGGCCGGCGCGGGCTTGACGCCATACCAGGTCTGGGCCACGTCGGAGGCCAGCTTGAAGTCGAGCGGCCGCAACGCGGTGGCCTTGGCGTAGAACTCGAAGGCCTTCCGGAAGACCCCCTGCTCGTCGAGGCCGTAGTACTTCTCGGCATCCCGGCGGAAGAGGTAGGTCACCGTGCCGAGGGAGTGCCAGTACTGGGCCTCGGTGGGTTTCAATTCGATGGCCTTCTCGAAATACGGGAACGCCTTCTCGATCGGACCCCGGTGGGCATAGTGACCGGCCAGGTTGTTCCAGACGGCCGGGTTCGACGGATCCATGGCCCGCGCCTTCTCCCACTGGTCGACCATGGCGAACTCGTCGCCGATGTCGCCGAGAAAACTGCCGTAGGCGATCACCGCCCGGGCGTGTCCGGGGTGCTTCTCCAGGAAGGTGGTGTACCGACCGCGGACCTCGTCGTGACGGCGGTCGATCTTCGCCTTGAGCTCCGCGCCCACCTCGGCGCCGTCGGGAAGGGCATCCAGCCAGCGCTCCACCTCGTCACCCACCTGGTCGTCGAGCCGGAGGATCGCCTGGAACTCCACCTCGACCGGATCGTTGGTGGTCACCGCCGGGGCGGCGATGCCCGCGCGCTCCACCAGCGCGGTGCTCAGGAGGGCCGTCTTGTTGGTCGCCAGAAGCAGGCTCAAGGCCCCCGCGAGGACATCGCTCATGGGCGCAGCGTAGCACAACCGCCAGACGGGCGCACCGCCCACCTCCCGGCGCCCTCTTCCGGCGGATGTCCGCTGTAACCTGCGGGCCTCGTCAGGGGTCTGCTCGATCGAACAACACGCCGGTCACCCCCGGCACCCCCAGAGAAAACCCCATGAAACTCCGCACGATCGCCCTGTTGACCACCCTGCTCGGCCTGAGCCTCTCGCCGCTGTCGGCCCAGGACACCAAGCCCTCCGTCCCCGCCGCCCCCTCGGCCGAGAAGGCCGACAAGAAGGGCAAGGGGGCCCGCGAGGATTGGGACAAGCTCACCGAGGCCGAGAAGGCCGAGAAGCTCAAGGAGCGCAAGGCCAAGATGGAGGCCCGCCTCAAGGACCTGAAGGCCAAGAAGGCCGCCGGAACGCTCACCGACAAGGAGACCCAGCAACTGGAGCGGCTCGAGAAGCAGGCGGCCCGGGGCGATCGTCCTCCGGGCGAGCGTCCCGCCGGCGGCAAGCGCGCCAAGAAGGGCGAGTCCAAGGACAACTGAGATCAGATTCCGGCATCCCCTCGAATCGGCTCCGACGGCATCCCGTCCGACGCCATGACGACGCCGCCCATCGGGCGGCGTTTTCATGCCGGTGTCTCCCGCCAGGGCGGGCGTCCCCCGGCGGACCCGCCCGAAATCATCCCAGGGAGCGCAACCAGACTCCCGCGAACCTGCGACCCTGGCCGCGGCCCACCCATCACCAGCGGGCGCGGAAGGCGAACCGGGGACCGCAGGGCATGGGAGCCGGCGCGTAGATCACCGGGGCCGGGGCATACACCATGGGCGGCGGCCCATAGGTCACGACGTGGGCCGGGGCGTAGACGACCGGCGCCGGCACATGGACCACGGGGGCGGGAGCGTAAACCACGGGTGCCGGGGCATAAACCACCGCAGGGGGCGGAGGCGGCACGGGATGGACAAGAACCGGTGCCGAGACCGGGACTGCGACGGGGACCGCCCCGACCGGCGGCGGCGGCGCGCCCCAAGACCCGGCGGACACCCCGACCCCGACACCTCCTCCCCAGCTTCCGATGCTGACGCCCCAGGACACACGTCCGGCGTGGAGGGTGGCGGTGAGGAACGACGTGCCCGCGAGGAGTGCGGCCGCGGCGAGGAAGGGATTGTTCATGCGGTGGGAGCCCGGAGGCGCCCCACAAGCTCTTCCGACGGGAGGCCCCGGGCTTTATTCAGCGGACCCGGACCCGGGGTGACCCAACCGGGCCAGCAGCCGGTTGTGGATGTCCCCGAAGCCGCCATTGCTGAAGACGCAGACCACGTCACCGCGCCGCGCCCCGGCGCCCACGTGGTCGACGATGGCCTCGACGGTCGGCAGGTAGGCCGCCGGCTTGCCCGTCAGGCGCAGGTCCTGCATGAGTTTCTCCGGGTCGAGCCGTTCGCCCAGGGGCAGTTGCTCGAGGCGGGCCACCTCCGCCACCACGACCACGTCGGCCCGCTCCAGCGCATCGACCAGCTCGTGCTGGAAGACATTGCGCCGGGTGGTGTTGGACCGCGGCTCGAACACCGCCCAGATCCGGCGCCCGGGGTACTTCACGCGGAGCGCGCGCACCGTCTCTCGGATGGCCGTCGGGTGGTGGCCGAAGTCGTCGATCACGGCCACGCCGCCCACCTCGCCCCGGACCTCCATCCGGCGCTTCACGCTCAGGAACGCATCGAAGGCGCCCTGGATGACCGAGTCGCGGATGCCGCAGTGCCGGGCCGCCGA
>JAJTFN010000041.1 GCA_021298285.1 Verrucomicrobium sp. | reverse complement strand
CATCCCCTTCAATCCGACAGCCTCTGCAAGCGGAAGAAACGACGCGAATCCGCCGACCACGGCAACTCCCACTCCAGTGTCCTTGTCTCAGGCTCGATCGGAACGAACTCCCCGCGCCAGTGGATCAGATCTTCCGAAGACTCCACCCGATACCGCCAACCCAGCCGAACCTCGGCCTGCACGGCCAACCGCCCCTGTTGGCCGTCCAGTGAAACCCTCTCGACCCATCCCCAATCCCCTCGCAACGGGCTCATCTTGTGCTTCACCAGGTAATCCACCAGCACCCCATATCCCGCTTCGTTCAAATGAAGCGCATCCGAGCGGAGGGACGCCGGAGGCACATCGTGGGCGAAGTCCAACCGATCGCCGGCCTGTTTTGGATCGTACGCACCGATCAGAATGTCCCGCACGGGCACGAACCGATCTCCAAACCGCTCCTCCAAGCTGCGATTCAGATCGCCGATCACCCGATGAGGCACCGTGCCTCGATCCTCACGGCCACCGTAGCTGCTGTTGATCACCCCCAAGACCAGGAACCGGTTGGTGTTCCCGGCCACGGCCAACGCCGACACCATGGTCTCCAAATCCCGCAACACCGAGTACGCCTGATCGTAGTTGTTGCGCCCTGCCCATAGAATCGTCGGACACCGATGCAACTGAGGAGCCGCCAGCATACGAGCCGCTATCTGCGAACTCGTCTGCCCGTTTACCCCACCGTTCACCACCTCCATCCCCGTTTTTTCTGCGAGGATCTTCGGATAATCCGCCGCCGTCAGCGAATCACCCCAGGCCACGATTTTCCTCGGCTCGACCGTCCCTCCGAAAGCGACAACACATCGAAGGGAGATCACACACCAACAAAACCAGACAGCCGCAAGAGGGGGGTACTTGATTGGCATGGTCACCATGCGGGGTCGACTCCCCATCAAGCTGAGGCCCAAGACACTTCGTTGACAACTCAAGAGACTGGTAGGCTCGGACGCTTCCGATGGATCCCTGCAGGCAGTCTCGAGGAAACAATCCCTACCATCACCGTCCACAACTGGCCGCAGGATGCAGCCGAGGCCCGCTCCGGAAGCACGCATCCTCGTCCACGGCCCAAACCGCCAAGGCTTTGTCGTGCGGGACTTCCCTGCGAGCGCGAAGCCGACTCAGCGGGACTCCTGTTACGCGGTGGCGCGGACGAACGACCTGGAGTAGGCTTTTCACCGTGATTCCCGAAGTCCCAAGCCGTTGTCCGGCAGGCATCCCCGCGATGGCGGGGATCTTCGGGATGATGCTGGCTTGGCTCGCAGGCCCTCCCGCCCTTGCCGCCGTGCGGCCACCGGACCATGCCCGCGAGCACTGGGCCTTCCAGCCCCTCCGCGCGGTGGCGGTGCCAGAGGTCCACCCCCTGGCGCGGGTCGATCACCCCATCGACCGGTTCTTGCAGGACCGACTGGATCGCGCGGGCATTGTGCCGGCGCCCCCGGCCGACCCGCGCACGGTGATCCGGCGCCTCAGCCTCGACCTCACCGGCCTCCCGCCCGAACCCACCGAGGTGGACCGCTTCACGAGCGAGGCCGCCCACGACCGCGCCGGCGCGACCGGACGCCTGATCGACCGCCTGCTGGCCTCACCCCGGTACGGCGAGCGCTGGGGCCGGCACTGGCTCGACGTCGCCCGCTACTCCGACACCAAGGGCTACGTCTACGCCCGCGAGGAGTCCCGCTTCGTCCACGCCAGCACCTACCGCGACTGGGTCGTGGGCGCCTTCAACGCCGACCTCCCCTACGACCAGTTCCTGCGGCTCCAGCTTGCCGCCGACCAGCTCGTCCCGGCCGGCTCGACCGACCTCGCGGCCATGGGGTTCCTCACCGGCGGCCGGCGTTTCCTCGGCGTCACCCACGACATCATCGACGACCGCATCGACGTCATCACCCGCGGCACCCTCGGGCTCACCGTCGCCTGCGCCCGCTGCCACGACCACAAATACGACCCCATCCCCACGGCCGACTACTACGCGCTCTATGGCGTGCTGCGCGGCAACGACGACCGGCTGATCCCCCTGGACGAGCCCGTGGATGCGGAGCTGGCGGCCCTGCGCAAGAAGTTCAGCGACCAGTTGGCGCTGCGACGCGGCGAGGCCACCACCCGCCTGCGCCAGCGGACCGGGGACTACCTCGCCGCCCAGCTCAACCCGAAGGACTACCCCGAGGAAGGCTTCGACCAGATCCTCACGGCCGCGGACATCATCCCCATGGCCGTGCGCCGCTGGCGGGACCACCTGAAGGTCACGGCCACACCCCATCACCCCCTCTTCGGACCCTGGCGGATCCTGGTCATGGACCTGAACCATCTTCCCGAAGCCGACTGGGCTGCGGCCGCCGCCCGCGCGCTCGATGCTTCGCGGGACCTCGCCCGCGGATGGAACCCGAAGGTGGCGGAGGCCTTCTCGCGGGCACCGCGGTCGCGGACCGAGGTCGCCCAGCGCTATGGCGATCTCTTCACCCGCGTGGAGCATGACGCCCGGGCGCTGGCGGAGGCGGAGGCCAAGGGCCAGAACCCCCCGGGGGCGTCGAACGCATCGACAGGTCGGGCGGCAACGGCGGCAACGGCGGTCCTGCCCGATCCGGCAGACGAAGCGCTCCGGCGCTTCCTGCACGACCCGACCTCGCCCACCACCGTGCCGGACACCGGCATGGTGAACACCGAGTACCTCTACCCGACCCAGGTCACCGAGGAACTCTGGCAGCTCCAGGGCGCGGTGGACCGCCGCCTCATCGCCCTCGGCGTGCGCGCGGCCCTGGTGCTCGCCGAGCGGCCCCCGGAACCCCTGCCCGTGGTGTTCCGCCGCGGCAGCCCCTCGCAGCCGGGACCGGAGGTCGCACGCCGCTTCCTCGAGGTGCTCTCCGGGCCCGACCGCCGACCCTTCGCCCACGGCAACGGGCGGCTGGAACTCGCCCAAGCCATCGCCTCGCCCGACAACCCGCTCACGGCGCGGGTGATGGTCAACCGCGTGTGGCACCACCACTTCGGCACGGGCCTGGTCAAGACGCCCAGCGACTGGGGCCTCCGCGCCGAGGCCCCGAGCCATCCGGAGCTGCTCGACTGGCTGGCGCGGCGCTTCATCGACTCGGGCTGGAGCCTCAAGGCCCTTCACCGGCTCATCGTCTCCAGCGACGCCTACCAGCGGGCCTCGGCCGGACGGGCGCCGTGGTCCGACGCGGATCGGGCCCGACAGCGCCGGATCGATCCCGACAACCGCCTGCTCGCCTCCTTCCCGCTGCGACGCCTCGACTTCGAGCAACTGCGCGACGCCCAGCTGGCCGTCAGCGGCGAACTCGAGTCGAGGATCGGCGGGCAGCCGGCGGGCCTGCTGGAACCATCCAACCGACGCCGCTCGGTCTATGGCCTGGTGGATCGCCAGTTCCTGCCGGGGGTCCTGCGCACCTTCGACTTCGCCAACCCCGACCTGCACGTGGCGGTGCGCCACGAGACCACCGTGCCCCAGCAGGGACTCTTCTTCCTCAACGGCCCGTTCGCCGCCAACCGGGCCCGGGTGCTGGCCCGGTCCGTCTCGCCGTTGTCGCCGGAGGACCGCATCCGGCACCTGCACCGCCGGCTCTTCCAGCGCGAGGCCCGGCCCGACGAGATCGCCGCCGGCCTGCGCTTCGTGGCCGAGGCCGAACGTGCGCCCGACCGTGCAGTCCGGCCCGAAGTCGGCCCGCCGGAGCCGCGGCTCGAGCCCTGGGAGCAGTACGCCCAGGTGCTGCTGCTCACCAACGAGTTCGCCTTCGCCGACTGAACCGCTTGCCGCCATGGGCTCCTCCTCATCCTCCCGGCCTGCCTCCTGGAACCCGCATCGACGCGCCCTGAGCCGCCGGGACTTCCTCACCCGCACCGGCCTCGGCCTGGGCGCCCTGTCGCTGCAGACCCTCGGCGACCCGGCCCCGGCCACCGGCACGCCCGAGGGGCTCTCCGGACTGTCCCCGCTGGCGCCGAAATCACCGCACTTCGCGCCGAAGGCCCGGCGGGTGGTCCACTTCTTCCTCAATGGCGGGCCCTCGCAGGTGGACACCTTCGATCCCAGGCCGGCCCTGGCGAAGTACGCGGGCCAGCCGCTGCCCGGCCAGTACCTGCGCACCGAGCGCAAGACCGGCGCGGCCCTGCCATCGCCCTTCCGGTTCTCGCGCCACGGCCACAGCGGACTCGAGATCAGCGAGGTCTTCGCCCGGACCGCCGCCCATGCCGACGACATCGCCGTCATCCGCTCGATGCACGCGCAGGTGCCCAACCACGAGCCCTCGCTCATGCTGATGAACTGCGGCGACAGCGTGCAGCCGCGCCCCAGCTTCGGATCCTGGGCGCTCTATGGGCTCGGCACCGAGAACCGGAACCTGCCCGGCTTCGTGGCGCTCTGCCCCGGCGGCCTGCCGATCAAGGACTCCGAGAACTGGCAGTCGGCCTTCCTGCCCGGGGTGTTCCAGGGGACCTTCGTGGACCCCAAGCACCGCGAGGTCGAACGGCTGATCGAGAACATCCGCAGCCCGCACGCCACCCGCGACATGCAGCGCCGCCAGCTCGACCTGCTGGCCTCGCTGAACGACACCCACCGGCGCGACCACGCCTCGGATCCCCGGCTCGAGGCGCGCATCGAGTCCTTCGAACTGGCCTTCCGCATGCAGATGGAGGCCAGCGACGCCTTCGACCTGTCCCGCGAGCCGGAGTCCATCCGGGCCCTGTACGGCGACACGGTCCACGGCCGACAGACGCTGATCGCCCGGCGCCTGCTCGAGCGCGGGGTGCGGGTCGTCCAGCTCTGGCACGGGGCCGGACAGCCCTGGGACCATCACGACAACATCGAGGCGAACGTCCGCAAGCAGGCCGGCGAGATCGACGGGCCCATCGCCGCCTTCATGACCGACCTCAAGCAGCGCGGCCTCTTCGACGACACGCTCATCCTCTGGGGCGGGGAGTTCGGGCGCACCCCCTCGGTGGAGCTGGGCGACAGCGGCAACTCCAAGCTGGGCCGCGACCACAACCACTACGGGTTCAGCGTCTGGCTGGCGGGCGGCGGCGTGCGCGGGGGCATCGCCCACGGGGCCACCGACGAGTTCGGGTTCCGCGCGGTCGAGAACCCCGTGAGCGTGCACGACCTGCATGCCACGATGCTCCACCTGCTGGGCTTCGACCACGAGCGCCTGACCTACCGCCACGCGGGCCGCGACTTCCGGCTCACCGACGTCGCCGGCGAGGTGGTGCGCCCGGTGCTGGCCTAGGCCCGGGTCTTGGACCGGTCGCCCTCCCGCCGATGGAGGTTGCCTCCCGTCGCACGGGCCGTTAGCCAAGGTGGATGACGACAACCGCCGGCACCTGGGGAATCCGGATCGCTCGCCAGTTCTTGGCCGGAGTGTTCCTGGGATTCGCCCTGAGCACCGCCGCCCAGTCGAACTGGCCCCAGTTCCGCGGGGCCGAGAGCCGGGGCGTCGGCAGCTCGGGGCGACTGCCACTGGTCTGGGGCCCGGAGACCAATGTGGCTTGGCGTGCCGAGGTTCCCGGCCGGGGATGGTCGTCGCCCATCGTGTGGGGGAAACGGCTGTTCCTCACCACGGCGGTGAGCGAGGGAGACCTGGAGGCCCCGAAGAAGGGCCTGTATTTCGGCGGGGACCGCCCGGAGCCACCGAAGCACCGCCAGCGCTGGATGGCGCTGTGCCTCGACCGCGACTCGGGCAAGACCCTCTGGAGCACCGAGCTTCACGGAGCGGTGCCGACCACGCCCATCCACCTCAAGAACAGCTACGCCTCCGAGACCCCGGTCACCGATGGCAAGCACCTCTACGTCCTGTTCGGGTCCGTGGGCCTCTTCTGCCTCGATCTCCACGGCAAGGTGATCTGGTCGCAGCCGCTGCAACCCCGGAAGATGCGCTACGGCTGGGGCACCTCCGCCTCCCCGGTGCTGCACCAGGGCCGAGTCTATGTGGTGAACGACAACGAGGAGTCATCGACCCTGAGCGCCTTCGACGCCCAGACGGGCCGGCTCGTGTGGCAAGTCCCACGCGACGAACCCAGCAACTTCAGCACCCCCTACCTCTGGAAGACCCCCAAGCGCAGCGAGCTGGTGGTGCCCGGCCGCAACCGGATCCGCAGCTACGACCTGGACGGCCGGGTGCTGTGGCACCTGCAAGGGCCGTCCACCATCGTCATCCCCACCCCGTTCGAGGCCGACGGGTTGCTGTATGTGGGCGCCGGGTACGTCGGTGACAACCTCAAGGTCAACAAACCCGTCTATGCCATCCGACCCGGCGGCGTCGGCGACCTCACCCTGCCGGAAGGAGCCCGCGACAGTGCCAGCATCGCCTGGATGGAAGCCAACGCCGCCCCGTACAACCCGTCTCCCTTGGCCGACGACGGCCGGTTCTACGTGCTGTGGGACTTCGGGTTCCTGAGCTGCCGTGATGCCCGGACCGGCCGGGAACTCTACGGCAAGCAACGCCTCAAGGTCGACGGGACGGCCGGCTTCACCGCGTCCCCCTGGGCCTACCGCGGGCGGGTGTTCTGCCTCAGCGAAGATGGAGACACCTACGTGGTGGGCGGCGGCGACACCTATCGGCTGGAGCGGGTCAATTCCCTGGGCGAACTGTGCATGGCCACCCCGGCCATCGCCGGCGACCGGCTCTTCCTCCGCACCGCCTCCAAACTGTACTGCCTGCGCGAGGCGCGTTGACACGACGCCCGCAAGATCCCCTTTGGCCCGCAGGGTCTGCCGGTTAGCCTCGGGGTCATGCGATTCCGAGGTGATGCCGGGATGTTGGGGATGCTGCTCCTGGGCGCGGTTTTTTGCGGGATGGGCCGTGCCGCCGAACCGGCGAAGGCCTCACCCGACGACGCCAAGACCGTCGACCCGGGACACTCCATGCACGGGCAGGTCTTCAACGAAGGCCCTCGCCAGCACGCCCGGCTGATGGCGGGCATGCCGGAAATCCGCTTCGGGATCACCACCACGAACGAGCTGGCCCGGAAGTTCTTCCTCCAGGGAGTCGGTCAACTGCACGGGTTCTGGTACCTGGAGGCCGAGCGTTCCTTCCGAGAGTCGGCCTTCCATGACACGAACTGCGCCATGGCCTACTGGGGCATGGCCATGGCCAACGCCAACAACGCCACCCGCGCCGCCGGGTTCATCCGGGAGGCCGACCGCCGCAAGGCCCCGGTCACGCGCCGAGAGCGGTTGTGGATCGAGTCGCTGGCCGAGTTCCACAAGGATCCGAAGCGCGACGAGAAGGAGCGCCGTCGGGACTACACCCGGGCGCTCGAGAACCTCATCTTCGAGTTCCCCGACGATGTCGAGGCCAAGGCCTTCCTGGCGGTCCACCTGTGGGACAGCAGCTACCGCGGATGGCCCATCGGCAGCGCCCAGGCCGTGGAGTCGCTGCTCAAGGAGATCTTCGCCCAACAGCCCATGCACCCGGCCCACCACTACCGCATCCACCTCTGGGACGGCGAGAAGGACGAGACGGCCATCCGGGCGGTGCCCTCGGCCTCGAAGTCCGGACAGAGTTCCCCGGGCGTGGCCCACCAGTGGCACATGGCCGGGCACACCTTCAACAAGCTCAAGCGCTACCCCGACATGGCCTGGCAGCAGGAGGCCTCGGTGCGGGTGGACAACACGCAGCTCATGGCCGACCGCCTGCTGCCCGACCAGATCCACAACTACGCGCACAACAGCGAGTGGCTGGCGCAGACCTACAACTACCTCGGCCAGGCGCGCCGGGCCATCGACCTGTCGGCCAACCTCCTCGAGATGCCCCGGCACCCGGCGCTCAACACCCTCGACCTGCAGACCAACGGCGTCGCCTACGAGAAACGGGGCACGGCGGCGCAGGGTCGCCGACGCCTGATGGAGACGCTGCTGCGCTGGGAGCTGTGGGACGAGACCCTGCGCCTGTCCCAGACGCCCTACCTCGAGCCGACCGCCTTGGCCGAGGAGCAGGGACGCCGCGCCCGATTGGTCGGGCTGGCGCACCTCGGCAAGGGCGACCGCGTGGGCGTGTCCGGCCAGATCGAGGCCATCGAGGCGGCCATCGCGCGGTTGCGCGACGAACGCCGGGCCCACGTCGATGCGGCGGAGGCCAAGGGCAAGGCCGACAAGAAGGGGCGGGGCGAGATCGAGGCGGCGATGGCCGAGGCCGTGAAGCGCACCGGCGAGCCGATGGAGACGCTCGGCCACTTCATCGAGGAACTGCGCGTCGGGCTCGACCTGCACGCCGGCGAGACCAACGACCTGGCCAAGCGCCTCGACGCCCTGAAGACCGTGTCCAAGGAGCGCCTGGCCGGGATGTGGTTCCATGCCGGCGACCGAGACAAGGCCCTGAAGCTGGCCCGCGAGGCGGTCGATGCCGGGGCCAACCAGGTGCACCCGCTGGCCATCCTGACCGAGCTCCAGTGGCAGGCGGGCAAGACCAACGAGGCCCTGGCCACCTTCGCGACACTGCGGGGCTTGGCCGCCTGGATGGACACCGACCTGCCCATCGTGCGCCGGTTGGCCCCGGTCATCGCGGCCTCGAAGGCTTCGGACGCCGGCAAGGACTGGCGCCCCGCACCGGCCTACCCGGCCGACTCCGGCACCCGGCCCACGCTCGACTCGCTGGGATCGTTCCGCTGGACCCCGCAACCGGCTCCGGCCCTGACGGTCGCCGGCTCCGATGGCAAGCCCATCACCCTCGCCGACTTCCACGGACGCCCGGTGCTGCTGGTCTTCTACCTCGGCGGCGGCTGCCTGCACTGCGTGGAGCAACTGCGCCTCCTGGCCCCGCGGACCGAGGACTTCAAGAAGGCCGGAATCGAGATCCTCGCCATCAGCACCGAGACGGTCGAGGGCCTGGCCAAGACGCGCGAGAAGGCCGGCAAGGACGGCCGGATCGCCTTCCGCCTCGCGGCCGATCCGACCCTCGCGGCCTTCAAGCAATGGCATGCCCACGACGACTTCGAGAGCACCGCCCTGCACGGGGTCTTCCTGATCGATGGCGAGGGCCGCGTGCGCTGGCAGGACATCGGCTTCGAGCCCTTCAACGACTTCCATTTCCTGCTGCCCGAGGCCCGCCGCCTCCTGGGCTTCCAGCAGGAGTGAGGCCGATGCGGACGCTTCGGCCGACCGACCGGGCTCAGAGCCCCAACCGATCCACCAACTCCTCGACCGACAACCGGTGATGGGCCGCCACGAGTCTGAGGATGCTCTTGAAGGTACCCAACCGCAGCGGGACGTGATGGGGAACGGTGAGATGGAATTCCCCGTCGAGACGGGTGGTCAGGCGGATGTGAGACCCGTCCTGACGGGTGCGTTCATAACCCAGGGTCCGCAACGCTTTGACCAGTTCCGGACCCGAGACATCCGGGGAGTCTTCACGCCACGAGCACTTCGTCCCGGACGAAGTGAAGCCGGATCACCTTGGGCACCGGGGCGCTGTTCCCCTCGGCGAAATGGCAACGGACCGCTTCCTTGACCATCTGCCGCAATTCCTCGAGCGACTCCCCCTGGGTGACGATGCCATGGCCGAGAGCCGTGGCGGTGTAGGCGCCCTCCATCTCGTCGTGCTGGACCTCGAAGATGATCTCGCTCATGCAGACGAAATTAGGGAGCAACCGAAGCCGAGGCAAGCTGCCCGGGAAGCGCGCAATCCCCGGTCCTCAATCGCCACGGATCCAGGCCAGCAGGTCGGCGAGGTCCTGGGGCTTCAACGCCGATTCGAAGCCGGCAGGCATCAGGGACGAGGACTGGGGCGTGATGCTGCGGATGGCCGACCGCAGGACCGGCTGCTCGCTGGTGCCGGCGTACCGCATCACGAGGTTGTTGGCCGTCTCGGCGGCGATGAGGCCGGTGAGGGATTCCCCGTCGGTGAGTTGCAGCGTCCACGCACGGTATCTGGCCTCGACGGCCTGACTCGGATCCAGGATCGCCGAGAGCATCCAGTCGAGCGGCTTGCCGGCGACCATGCCGAGATCGGGGCCCACCTCATGACCCTCGCCCCGCAGGCGATGGCATCCGGCACACAGCGTCGTGAATTGACCATGACCCCGTTGGGCATCGCCCTTCAGCGACGCGGTGCTGGCGGCGTACTGCGCGATGACCTGCGCCCGGTCGGCCGAACTCGGCTTGAGGACGGGTGTCGTCGCCACGGGCGCGGGCTTCTGGCCCGATTTCAATTCAGCGAACAACGCACGGTCCGGACGCAGGGAGGTCTGGATGGCCGTGAGGATGAGCTCATCGTCGGCATCCCGGGCGGCCAGTTCGCGCAGGACCGGTTCGGCCTGCTCCGCAGGCCATTGGCCCAGCGTGAAGGCCGCCTGCAACCGCACCGACGCGTCCGGATCGCGCGCCAGGGCGGCCACCGCCAGGAAGAGCTCCGGGTGACGGGTCACCAGGCGCTCCGACTGCTCCAAGGCTTGGCGTCGGACCGCCGGGTGAGGATCGGCCAGCGCGGCGGTCACCGTCGCCGCATCGAGGGCCCCCTTCAGCAGACCCAAGGTCGCCAGCGCCTGAACCCGCACCGTCGGGCGATGGTCTGGCGACATCAACCCCCGCAGGCCGGCGGCGGCTCCCGCGTCACCTCGCTCGACCAGGAGCCTCTGGACCCGGTCACGCTGCCATCCGTTGGGTGCATCCATCGCGGCAACCAGCCCGGCCGTGTCGAGGAGACCCGGCCTCGGCATCGGACGCCGTGGAGCACCGCGAGGGGAGATGCGGTAGATGCGGCCCCGGTCGTCGCCGGCGCGCACGTTCACCCGGGCCTGCATCTCCTGGGAGATCCACTCGGGATGCTCGAGCACGAAGCGGTACATGTCGGCCACATACAGGGCCCCATCGGGACCCACCTTCAGGGTCGTGGGCCGGAACCAGTTGTCGGTGCTGGCCAGGAATTCGGAACGCTCCTCGCCGGCGGCCCGCCGGCTGTGCAAGGCGCTGCCCCGGGCACCCAGGACCTCCTGATGGATCACGTTGTGGACCGGCTCGCTGATGAACACCGAGTGCGCGTAGGCCGGCCCGAACAGGTCGTCGCGATACGGGGTCGGACTGCACCCGCTGGTCACATGGTTCAGCGACCAGGGTTGGTTGGGCCGGGTCAAGGGCGCCGAGGCCGGGAAGGTGCGCGTGGAATCCTCGCGCTCGGCCAGCATCCGGCTCACCCGCTTCACCGCCACCTTCGGGTTCCGGCGCAGGTAGTGCTCGGGCAGGGTGACCTGCCACAACCAGGTGGGGTTGTTGTTTCCGAACCAGTGGCCCCAGTCGTCGCGACGCCGGCCGAACTGGGTCTGGGCCGAGACGGTCTCCATCTCGCCGGTGTCCGGATCCACTCGAAGATCCCGCCCGCTGAGGGACAGGGTCTTGCCGGTCTGGAGGGATTTCACCGTGCCGCCGCTGTCGCCGTTGGCCAGGTACAACCAGCCATCCAGCCCCCACTCGAAGCCGTTGAAGCGGTGCTGCTGGTTGCCCTCGGTGAAGCCCGTGAAGAGCACCCGGCGCACATCGGCCCGCCCGTCGCCATCGGTGTCCTCGGCGTAGAACAGGTCCGGGGCCGCCGCGACGAGCGCCCCCTTTCCGAACGGCAACACGCTCGAGGGAAAGGCCAGGTCGGTGAGGAACGGCACCCCACGGTCCATGCGCCCGTCGCCATCGTCATCGTGGAGGACGTTCACGCGGCCACCGGGCTTGCCCCGGCCGTCGAGGCCCAGCGGGTAGTCGCGCATCTCGACCACCCACAGGCGACCCTGGGTGTCCCAATCGAAATGGACCGGATCGATGACCAGGGGCTCCGACGCCACCAGCTCGATCTGGAAGCCCGGCGCCAACCGCATGGAAGCCAGCGCCTCGGCCGGCGACTTCGGCGGCGGCATGCGCACGGCGATGAGTTCGCGGGCAGAGAGCCGTTGGGTTCGGGCCGGCTGCGCACCGCTGGCGGGCGTTTCGATGATCAACACCCCATCGGCCACGCGCACGGTCGTGCCGACCAGTGAGGGCGGCTCATCGGCCGACCCGGTTCGGCGACCGGACCGGACGAACTGCGACCAACCCTGGATCCAACCCAACTCGGCTCGGACATGGCGGTTCCAGAGGTGGATGGCATAGCCCTCGGGATGGGATTGGAGGAGGTCGTCGAACCCGTCGCCGTTGAGGTCCACCCAGCGCAGCCCGGCATCCTGGCCCTGGGCATCCCGCACGGAAAGCCCCTCGGGAAACTGGAAGTCCGCCGGCCGGCCATCGGGTTTCTGAAGGAGGGTCTTGCCGGGCTGGTGGATCAGGGTCTCCGGCACCCCATCGCGGTTGAAATCGACGGCCTCGGCCGACACGCCCGAAACGCCCGAGGCAAGGAGGCCCAGCAGACCGACCACACCGGCCACGCGCCGGGCAGCCCGTTGAAACATCCAGGATCGGGACCGGCTCATTTCCCCAATCGGTCGAGGACGTTGCGGGTGATGCGCTCGACGATCGGGTCCCGACCGCGGAGCCCGTGCGACCAGTCGGTCGAGCCGCAGGTGAACACCGTGCCGCCGCGGGTGTAGGTGCCGAGCACCGCATGACCCTTGCGACCGGGCTGCCAGCGTTCGTACCACTCGCAGTCATCCGGATGCCATTGGGCGGGGGCCGTCGCCAACACCTCGAAATTCGACGGCGTCCCATCGCGATGGGTGGGCTTGGGAACGCCCCCCGTCCATTCCAGCTCACAGCCGTCGCACTCGTAGCCCACGATGGTGTCCTTGGCGCAAAACTGCCCGCCGGCCTTCAACGAGGTGCCCGCGAAGACCCAGTGGTCGGGCCGGTGCACGTCGAATCCGCCCGAGGCGTCCATGAGTTGGCCATGGCTCTTGTGATAGCCGCCCCACAGGAATCCCACGCCCGTGAGCTGGTTCTCGGGCCGTTGCACCAGGTGGTGGCTCCAGAGCGTGGAGAGCGTGGCCTGGCTGCCCCGCGCCACGAACACGGGGTCTTGCTGGACATTCTGCTTCCAGCAGGTCAGCGCCGAACCGTTGTCCTCGGAACGCACCTGCCAGCAGCAGGTGTTGCCGCTGAAGAAGGCCACGTTGCCGCCGTCGCCAATGAACTTCTCGAGGTGATCCCGCATGGGGGCCGACCAGTACTCGTCGTGACCGACGCTCAGGACAAGCTTGTACGCCTTGAGGATTTCGGGGTGCGACTCGAGGTCTCCGTTGGCGGCGTATTCCAAGGCGTAGCCCTGCGACTCGGCCCACTCGACGAAGGCCTGCTCCCAGTTCGGGAAGAGCGAGCCCGGCGGGCGCAGGAACGACACCCGGTGCCCCTGGTTGCCACCGCGCCCGTTGTAGGCATAGAGGCTGAAGCCGCCCCAGTTGTTGTAGGCGTTGTAGGTGTTCGTGGCGAACTGCAGGAGGATCTTCGAGTCCCGGCCCGGCTGCGCCGCCCGGACGATGAAGAAGCAGGTGGACTCGGCGACCCGGCGGGTGCGCCTCACGAAATCACCCCCGCGGTCCTCCGCCCGGAACTGCACCTGGTAGTATCCGGACTTCCACTCCGGGCCGATGGGCACGCGGACCGCGACCGGCCAGCCGCAGCCATGCGAGGAGGCGTTGGCCGGGATGGGATGGATGGCCCCGGTCTCCGGCGTGCCCTGCCAGACCACCTCGCGTCGGGCCCCCAGTCGGGCGATCTCCACCGAGAACCGCCGCTGGCTGGAGGACACATGCAGGGTCAGCTCGGCCCCCTGCGGATAGCTCACCCGGCCGGCATAGCCCTCGAGGTGCAGGTCGGGCGCGGTCTCCTCGGCACGGGCCATGCCACCGGCCGCGGTGGCCAGGCAGGCCATCCCGGCCATCTGCAGGAACGGGCGACGTCGGATGGAATCGCGGCTCATGGAACGGTCGGGCTCAGGGCTTGGGCCAGCGCAGGTGGCGGTGGAGGAAGTCGAACGTTCCCTTGCCGTGGATGGTGTGGGGGCCGTCGAAATACTCGATCTCGGTGCGGTCGCCCAAGCCCAGCTTGACGTACTGGCGGCGGGTCTTGGCGAACTCGTAGGCCACCCACTCGTCGGGTGCGACCCCGTCGTCGTGACCGCGCTCCACCATGAAGGGCCGTGGGATCATCAGCCAGCTCAGCTCGGCGTAGTTGAAGGTGTTGCCCAGGTTGAACTCGGGCATGTCGTACTCGCCCCAGTACAGGTAGCAGTAGGACGACCGGGCCGAGACGTTCTTCCAGATCCACTCGTTGTAGTCGGCCGAGCAGATGCTCAGGCAGTAGCGGTCGATGACCTGCGGGATGCGCATGGCCGTCTTGCCGCCGTAGCTCAGCCCGTAGAAGGCCATGCGGGAAGGATCCACGAAGTCCTGCGAGGCCAGCCAGTCGAGGATCACCTCATGCTGGCGCTGGATGAACGACCAGAGGGTGAGCTTGAGCGGCTGTGCCTTGCGCAGCACCTGCCGGAACCGGTTCTCGCCGATGTAGCAGTTCTGTGGGGCGAAGGTCACGAAGCCGCGCTCGGCCAAGCGCCACGCGTAGGTGTGGTAGGCCCCGGCGTCGATGCGCGGATCGGCCACATCGGTCGGCCGGCCCTCGAGCCCGTGCTGGCAGACCACCACCGGGCGCTTCTCCCCGGGGCGGATCCCGCGCGGCACGACGAGGATGCCGTAGGCCACCACGTCCGGGTGCACGTCGAGCATCACCTCGTAGGCGGTCATGCCATTGGTCTCGATGAGCTTGCGGGTCCGCGGCGAGGGCGGCAGCGAGGCCGGAGGGATGACCCCGAGGATGTCGCGTTGCAGGAGGTCGCGGTAGGGACGGGCGCTCTGGGCGAAGGTCTCGGCGTTCTTGCGATCGGCCTTCTTCCAGAACTCGCCCCGCGTGAACTCGGCCTCGCGCATGAGCCACTGGGTGTCCTCGAGGATCTGCGAGTACTGGCGCAACTGGCGCGCGGTGTTGTCGGGAAGTGGCTGGAGGGCCGAGACCTTCGAGGCCGCGGCCGCCGGGGCCTCCGCAGCCCCCAACCGACCGGCGAAGGCATCGATCGCCTCGTCGTTGAACAGCTCCTCGGGCTGGGCCGCCACAAGCTTCCACTGGTCGACACCGGGAACGCCCGCCAGCCAGGCTCCCGCCTGCTCCAGCACCGCGCGCGAGACCTCGGGATCCGGGCGACCGAGCCGGCCTGGCGCGGCTCCCTGATGGGACTGGCCGGGTGGGTTCGGGTACTGCGTGTCGGGGAAACGCCCGCCGACCCAGACCAGACCGCGCGGGGCGATCAGGCCCGCGATCTCGCCCGCGCCGAACTGGTCCGTCAGCGACCAGACGTTGCGGTAGATGGGCTCGTCGTGGAGGCGCGGGTTCACGTGGTAGCCGCTGACGGCCGTCGCCTCGATGCGGGGATCCAAGGCCCCGGCGAAGCAGGCGATCAATCCGCCCTCACCGTAGCCGATCACCCCCACCGGCACGCGGGCTCCCGAGGCCGGCTTCTGCGACTCCAGCCAATCGACCGCCGCCAGAACCTTCTGGATCTCATAGCCCTGCACGGTCCGGCCCATCTCGTAGGCGGCCCGCCACAGCACCTCGCGCTGCGACTGCTTGAGCTTGCGCACCCCGGGCAGGCCGCTGTGGGTGTCGGAGCGGTCGACCAGCGCGGGGATGAGCACGCGGCAGCCGCGCTCGGCCAGCCGGCGGGCGAACTGGTCCGAATCGGACAAACCGGGCTGGAGGCCGGCGATCTGCTCGGGCGTCTGGTCGGCATCGGCGATGGCCACCACCGAGGCCTTGGCCTCCCCCTCGGGCACCAGCATCAGGCCCTCGGCCTCCACGCCACGGACGACCGGCCAGGTCACCGAGAGCACCCGGAACCCGCGACCCCGCCCCACCTCGGCCGGATTGCCGGAGGCCGGGGCCGACACCGGGGCCGAAACCTTCAGGAGCGCCGGGGCACGCCGGTCGACCACGCCGAGGATGCGGGCCAGGTGCTGGCGGTTGGTCTCGATGGACCGCACATAGGCCTCGGGCGAGGAGAGGTCGCGGTTCCAGTGGCGGGCCCGGGCGGCCGGCGCGGCCTCGAGCACCCGGTCGAGGTAGCGGTCGATGCCGCCGACCAGGGCATGCGCCAGGTCGCCGGTCTGGGTGAGCGGCGCCGTGCCTGGGAACACCGCCGGGGAGGGCTCGGCCGCGGACAGTCCCAACGCCAGGAGGAGGGCGGCGGGACGGAGGGCTCTGGTCAGGATGTTGGGGGACCTCATGGAGGGGTTGGCGTTCGGGAGAAAGGGATTTCGGGGTGCTGCCCCTGATCCTGAACCGGTCTGCCGGGAGTTCCAAGAGGTCTTCCAGCGCCCCGGGGAGGCCGCAACGCACGATCCCGACCCGGCCGGGAGGCTCGCCCAACGGGCCATTTGGCGGTTGCGCACCGGGCCGTCGGCGCTATCGGTGACTCATGCGCCGCTGGATCACCCGCCTGTCCGCCCTCGTCGCCCTGGCCGGATGGACCTCCTTTGGGCCCGACGTCGCCCGGGCGTCCGCCGAAGCCCCGGACCCGCCGGCCGCGGCAACATCGAAGCCACCGACCCGACCCGCACTCCCAAAAAAGACCACGATGCACCCCAACGCCCCGACCAACCCGCCCGCCGTGGCCGCGACTTCGCCCAAGCCGACTTCGGCCCCCTCGCAGGCGCTGGAAACCATCTACCTCGCCGGCGGCTGCTTCTGGGGCATGGAGGACATCCTGCGCAAGATTCCCGGTGTGCGGGACACGCAGGCCGGATACACCGGCGGCTGGCTGCCCAACCCGAAGTACGACGACACCCACGACAGCAAGTCGGGCCATGCCGAGTCGGTGAAGGTGGTGTTCGACCCGAAGGTGCTGTCGCTCGAGGTGCTGCTGGAGCGTTGGTTCTTCCGCATGCACGACCCCACCACCCTCAACCGCCAGGGCAACGACGTGGGCACCCAGTACCGGTCGGCCATCTTCGTCTTCGACGACACCCAGAAGAAGACCGCCGAGACGGTGAAGGCCCGCGTCAACGCCTCGGGCAAATGGAAGCGACCGATCGTGACCGAGATCACCTCGGCCTCCACCTGGTATCCCGCCGAGGCCTACCACCAGAAGTACCTGGTCAAGAATCCCGGCGGCTACACCTGCCACTTCCTGCGCGACTGACCGGACCCGCCGCCGCGGGCCGTCACTTCGACCCGATGCGGTAGAGGTGATCGGCGCCCCTCAGGTACAGGGCCCCGTCGTCGACGGCGGCGCTGGCCAGCGTGCGCTCGCCCAGCTCATTGCGGGCCAGCAGTTCATAGGTCTTGCCGGCCCGGACCACGAAGCCCACGCCCTCCTCGTTCTGGAAGTAGATGCGTCCCTCGGCGAGCACCGGCGAGGCCGAGAACCCGCCGCCCAGGCGCTCGTTCCAATGCACCCGACCGGTCCGGGCATCGGCGCAGGTGGCGATGCCGGCATCGGAGACGAAGTACAGCTCGTCGCCCACGACCAGGGTCGAGGGCGTGCTCGGGGCCCCTCGCCCGGTCTGCCAGGCCAGGTGCGTGGAGGTCACGTCCCCGTCGCCGCCGGGCCGGATCGCGAAGAGCTTGGGGAAATCGTAGTCGGTGTTCACGAAGAGCATCCCGTGCGCATACACCGGACGCGGCACCACCGAGAACCCGTTGCCCGTGCCGACCTGCCAGAGCTGCCTGCCGCTGGCCGGATCGTAGGCGTAGATGCCGCCGGCGCCCGGGCTGATGAGTTCCTTGCGTCCGGCGTGGGTGATGAGCAGCGGCGTGCTGAAGGAGAACTTCCGCGGCACCGCATCGTTCGGCCGCCGGGTCTTCCAGCGCACCTGGCCGGTCTTCTTGTCGAGGGCCACGATGAAGGGCTCGGACGAACCGTCGCAGCTGAACACGAGCAGGTCGCCCGCCAGCACCGGCGACCCCCCGTTGCCGTGCATCGGCGGATACACGACGGAGGTCTGCCGCCAGACCACCCGGCCCTTGAGGTCGAGGCAGGCCGTGCCGAGGTGTCCGAAGTGGGCGTAGATCCGGCCGTCCGCGACCACCGGCGTCGGGCTGGCGTAGCTGTTCTTGCGGTGGAGGCTCGAGCCGTTCTCCGGCGAGAGCACCTGAGTGGTCCAGAGCACCTTGCCCGATCGCGCGTCGAGGCAAAGCACGGCCAAGTCGAGGGCGCCCGAGGCGTTCCGGGCCGTGGCGCCGGTCAGGTAGATCTTCTTCTGGACCAGCACCGGCGACGACCAGCCGGCCGCAGGGATCGCCGTCTTCCACGCCACGTTGCTGCTGCCGCTCCAGTGGATCGGCACGCCCTTGGCGGGCGAGAGCCCCTGCCCGGTCGGGCCCCGGAACTCGGGCCAGTCATGCGCCCGGACCGAGAGGGCGGCGGCGCCGAGAAGGGCCGGGACGGCGACGCGCCGGGCGGCAGACAGCCAGCGGGTGACGCGGCTCGGACGGGGATAGGCTGAGCAACGGGGAAGTCTCATGGGACAGGCGAGGTTTCCGGGGAGGTTTCAATGACCATCCCAGACCCTCCCGGAAGCGCACCAGAAAAAGCCGACGCCCTCCCAAGCCACCGGCCTCTCCGGACTCCGGAGCCCTACTCGATGAGGTCCATCACCCGGTGGTCCCGGCGCCGGAGCACCTCGTCGTGGCGCACGCGGTCGAGCCGCCCATCCGGACCCAACAACGCGGTGGCGGCCTGGGCGCCGGGCGCCGCCGGCTTCCACAGCGCCTCGATGCCGGCACGGAATCGACGGCGCTGCGCGTCGTCGCCCATCGGCAGCGAAGGCACCCCCTGGAACTCCGGCATCGAGCGCAGGGACCGGGCCGCGATCTCGCGCACCGCCGGGTAGGGGTCGTCGAGCAACTCGAGCAGGTGGGGCACCAGGGCCCCGGTCCCGGACACGGCGCGGGCATCGGGGTTCGCCGCGTTGGCGGCCACCAAGGCCCGCTGCGCCACGTCGCCCCGGGTCATCAGCAGGGCGGCCAGCGACACCGACCGGTGCTCGGCCGGGAGGGCCGGGGCCGGCTTGCCCGTCCAGTCGGCCAGGTGGCGGGCGGTCCACTCGAGGGTCTGGTCCAGATGGCAGAGGTTGCAGGCGTTGGGCCGGCCGGTCTCGAGGGTGGACCGGGCCGAGGGGCTGTCGATGTAGTGGTTGCGCACCGCCTTGAGGAGTCCGTAGGTGGCGTGCGGCATGTGGCAGTTGTAGCAGCGGCTGCCCGACGAGTCGGCCGCATGGCGGGTGTGCGCCGTGGGGTTGGCCGCGATGGACGGATGGCACTGGAGGCAGGCCTGGTCGCCGGTCCGGTCGCGCCGCAGCTGGTCGTCGGGCGGGGCGTCGTGCATGGAGTGGCACGACAGGCAGGTCATCCCACCCTTGAGGTGGCAGGCCGATTCGTGCAGCCCGCTGTACTCGCGGCCGGTGACCCGGATCATCCCATCGGGCCAGAAGATGTTGTCCATGGCCTGGGGGTCCCCGACGATCTCGGAGGGAATCCCCTTCGGATCCCGGAAGCGCGGGTGGCGCAACAGCGGCGTCGCCGGCTCCATCTCGCCGCCGGGCCGGTACGAGAAGCCCGCCTGG
>JAJTFN010000204.1 GCA_021298285.1 Verrucomicrobium sp. | reverse complement strand
GATGAGCATCCTGATTCCATCAACGACGGCTACTTCGTCAACAACCCCGATGCGTCCAACTGGCAGGATGTCCCGGCCTCCTACCACAACGGCGCCTGCGGCTTCTCCTTCGCCGACGGCCATGCGGAGATCCGTCGATGGCTCAGCGGCGCGTCGAAGTACCCGGCCGTCAAGTTCGCCTACCCGGCCACGAAGACCTTCGACGCCCAGGGCCGGGTGGACTTCCAGTGGTACCGCGAGCGCACCGGCTACATCCTGGCCAACGGCAGCGTGCCGCAATACGGGTACTGAGCGCCGATGGCGGTTCCATCGGGGCCTGACCTTCGGCCTCGGTGACCGAACCCACGATGGGCCCATCGACTTCGGGGCGCCCGGGAGTATCCTTCCCTGGGCGCCCTTTGTCGTTTCTGTCGGGAATCGTCTCCTCAGAACCCTTCCATCCCCACCACCCGGAGGATCTCCTCCACGGTGGTCTCGCCCCGCAGGGCCCGGCGCAGTCCGGCCTGCCAGAGCGTCTCCATGCCCTGGGCCTGGGCGATCTCCTGCAGCCTGCGGGTGGGGGTCTTCTGCAGCACCGCGTCGCGGAGGCTTTCGTCCACCTTCAGCGTCTCCACCACCATCGCCCGCCCGCTGAAGCCGGTGTGGTTGCAGGCCGGGCATCCGCCGCCACGCCGGAACATGCCCGACGCGCGCATCTCGGCCGGCAGGCAGGCCAGCACCGCCGGGTCGGGCCGGTATTCCTCGAGGCATACCGGGCAGTTGCGCCGGATGAGCCGCATGCCGAGCACCCCGGTGATGGACGAGGCCAGCAGGAAGGGCTCGATGCCCATGTTGATGAGCCGCGCGAAGACGCCGGTGGTGCTGCCCGAGTGGATGGTGCTGATGACCAGGTGCCCGGTGAGGCCTGCCTGCACGGCGATCTGGGCCGTCTCGGCGTCCCGGATCTCGCCGATCATGATGACCTGCGGATCCTGCCGCATCAGCGAGCGCAGGGCCACCGGGTAGGTGTACTCGCGCGCCGCGTTGCACTGCGACTGGGCGATGAGCGGCAGCGTGAACTCCACCGGGTCCTCGACCGTGGCGACGCTGATGCTCGGGCCGGCCCGCTCGATGAGGTGGCAGAGCGAGGCGTAGATCACCGTCGTCTTGCCCGAGCCGGTGGGTCCGGTCATGAGCATCAGGCCGCTGGGGCGGCTCAGCAGCCCCTGGAGGGTCTCGAGCGCGTCGGCCTCCAGGCCGAGCGCCTCGAGGTTGAAGGCGCGGTTCGACGGGTCGAAGATGCGCAGCACGGTCTTCTCCCCGCGGATGGTCGGAAAGGTGGAGATGCGCAGCACCACGTTGCCGGCCTCGGGGAAGGTCGTCGCGCGTCCCTCCTGCGGCAGCTGGGTCTCATGGCCCATGAGGTTGGCCAGCACCTTGAGGCGGCCGGTGATCTTGGGCAGCAGGTCGCTGGGCAGGTGGATCAGCTCGTTGAGCACGCCGCTGATGCGCACCCGGACGGCGATGCTCGATTCCCAGGGCTCGATGTGGATGTCGCTGGCCCCGGCCCGCACGGCGTCGATGATCACGCAGTCGACCAGGCGGACGACATCGATGTCCTCGTCCGAGGGACAGGATTGCAGGAAACGCGCCGTCTCGCTCATGCAGGGAGTGGAGAGGACCCGGTGAGAAAAGCCAACCGTTCAACGCGCCCGTCTGCCGCATCCGGGGATCACCTCCCTCTTGGGGCGGACCACGAGGGGACGGGGTGGGCTCCCGCGAACCCGCCCCGTCCGGAGTCCCCACCGGGTCGTCAGGGCGCGGCGCCCGTCGCCTTGGGCCGGTATCCCAGCAGGTAGGCCCGACGTTGGTCGGCGAAGTTCTTCAGCCCCATCGAACCGCCGCCGAAGGGGCCGAAGCCGCTGCCGGCCACGTCCTGGGTGAGGCTCTTCTCGAAGGCCTCCGTGGAGTCGAGCTTGCGGGTGTCGGCCCGCACGTCCTCGGCGATCAGGGTGTGGAGGCGTTCGGCCAGCGGCCCCAGCGTCCGCCAATCGAGCGACTTCTCGGCGATGGCTCGGACGTGGCCCAGGTAGCGTTCGCGCAGCGCCGGCACGGCCAGCAGTTTGGAGATCAGGGGTTTGGTCGCATCCTGCGCCGCATGGAGCGGGTCGAGCGCCACGCCGTCGACCCGGTTGCCACCGCCCGGTCCACCTGGTCCACCTGGTCCACCCGGACCGCGGCGTCCGCCCGGGCCGCCGCCGAAGCCCGGCCCCCCGGCGCGGCTGAAGGCCTCGTTCATGTCATGTGGCACCAGGTGGAACCGTCCCTTCGGGTCCTGGTACAGCGCGTAGTCGCTGGAGCGGATCCAGTAGCCGTCGTTGTTGATCAGCGCGTTCTCCACAGCGAGGAACCGCAGCGCCCCGTCGATGTCGAGGATGGGTTCGAGGGCCGACTCGAGGCGGTCGACCGGGGTCTGGTTCAGCACGCGGGTCAGCTGCACCAGATCCTTCCATGCCTGCGCGTTGTCCTTGCCCTTGAGGCTGTAGATCTTCCGGTACGGGGCCGGGTCGTCGCCGAGGTGGGCGAGGGTGCCCTGGCCGTTCGGGCTGCCGGAGACCTTCCACCGGTGCCCCTCGGCCGACCCGAAGAACTCCCGGGTGAACTGCTTGTCGAATTGCTGGGCGCTGGCGTAGACGCCCCAGTTCTCACCGTTGATGACCACCCGCACGAGGTTGGCCTTCGGGGCCGGCAGGTACTCGCGGGCGATGTGGCTGTAGAGCACGGTGCGCAGGAAGGACGGATCCTCGTGCGAGTTGAGCAGGTTGAGGGTCTTGTACCCCCCGATCGACTGGTCCTGGTGGGCGACGTCGAGCGACACGTTGAGCGAGCGCTTCCGTCCCTCGCCCACGGTGAAGTACGAGGACATGCCCCGGAAATGCACGCCCACGTCCCGATAGGTCTTCCCGTCGACGGTGAGCGTGGCCGGCACCTCGACATCCGTGTTGTTGAAGTCGGCCAGTTCCTTCTCCCAGTCGGCGCCCTCGAACTGCAGGAACAAGGTCCGCAGCACGCCCTCGTCGTAGAGGGGCGCGGCGGGATGGTTCGTGACCTCGGCCGGAGTGAGCTTCTTTCCGGGAGTCGGCGCGCTGTTCTCGCCACCGCCCCGGGGACCTCCACGTCCGCCGGGTCCGCGTCCCCGGATCCGTCCGGCGGCCTTCTCCGCGGCAAGGAACTCCCGGGCGGCTTTGCGCTCGTCCGCGTCGAGGCGCTTGTTCCCATCCTTGTCGAAGCGCTTCACCAGCTCGGTCTTGGGCGCGGAGCCCGGACCCCCGGGCCCGCCCCGGGGTCCACCGAAACCACCCGGCCCACCGGGCCCGAAGGGCGGGGGTCCGCCGAGACCCGGTGGCGGGCCCGGGGGACGGTCGGGTCCTGGGCCATCCTGGGCAGAGGTGTTCGGGGCGGCGGCCAGCGCCCAGAGGGCGGCGGCCAGCAGGGGCAGGGTTCTGGGGTTCATGGGCTTTCGGGATCGGCTCTGTCGGTGGGTTGACCGTCCGGAGGCGGGATTGGTTTCCTCCGGGGGCCGGTCGATGTCTCTGGCCCTGGAGTCGATCCGGTTCCCGTCAAGGCCGTGTGTGGCAGGTGGCCAGGAATGGTGAAGGAATGGTAAATCCGGCCGTCCGGGGCCGGCCATCCTTCCCGGCGGATCCGTCCGCGGGCATGCCCGGAACCCTCAGAACCGCACCGCCTCGTTGGTCTTCCCGCAATGCGGGCAGCGCGAACGCTCCACCTCGGCGTCGTCGGTGTACACCGAGGCGCAGCGCACGCAGCGGAACAGTTGGTCTTGAGAAACGTCCGAGCCGATGCGCCGTCGCCGGAACTCGTCGGTGAGGGCCAGGATTCCGAACCCCACCAGCAGCAGGGTCACCCAGAGAGCGATGAGGGACTCGGGCGGCACGGCGGGATCAGGGGGTGCGGGTGGGGGTGGGTGCCGAGGCCGTCCCCGGGACACCCGGCGCGGGGTGGAGGTTCAGCACGCCCCAGGTCAGCCGATCCGCCTGGAGCAGGTCGGACCGTCCCGCCCCCGGCAGCGGCTCGAAGCGGGCGGCCCGGGCAGCGTCGAGGGCGGCGAGGTCGGCCGGCCGGGAACCCGAGCCCGCGAGGATCCGGGCGGTGACCACCTGGCCCAAGGGATCGACTGCCAGTTCGATGCGGGTGGGCTGTGGCGAATCTCCCTCGGTCCATGCGGGCACCGTGGGCGGCCGGACCAGCCGGCGCGCGGCGAGCCCGCCGGCCGGTTCCGCCCAGCCGGAGTCCTGGGTCATCCGGGCCACCGGCTCCAGCCCCGGTGGCGGCGTTCGGGGTGCCGTCGGGTGGTCCGGGAGTGTCGGGGGAGCCGGGGCCGGTCCCAGGTGCGATCCGCTGGTCTCCGCGGCAAGGAAGGAGGGTCGGGGTTCGGTGAGCCCCCATCCGTAGGCCACCGGAGGCAGGGCCCGGGCGGCATCCCCCGAGAAGCCTCCGGACCCCGGCAACGCGAAGCGGGTGGGCGACAGGACGATCCCCTCGAGGGCGTCTGGAGAATCGGCCGACCAGACCCAGCGGAACGGGTCCGCGGGCGCCGGTCGCGGAGCCTGGGGGAAGCGGGCCCCCAGCCAGGAGGATCTCCGACACCCCGGCCTCGCGGGCCAGCGTGGCCAGCTCCTGCAGTCGCTCGTGGCGCACCGAGCGGTCGGCCTGGAGGTGGAGCCTCCGCGGTCCCCGGGGAGCGGCCGTGCGCAGGGCCAGGCGGGCCCGCAGCTCGGGCAGTTCGGTGACGATCTGGTTCTCGAAGTAGCACTGGCCGGCGGCATCGACCGCCACCACCAGGAAGGGCTCACCGGTCCAGACCCCGAGGCGGGTGCCTCCCGGGGGCAGCTCGAGCCGGGTGCCCACCGGCAGCACGAGGTAGCCCCCGAACAGCATGAAAAAGAGCAGGATGAACACCACGCTGAGGTACGGCGCGACCTCGAACTGCCCCTTCAGTGCCTGGAGGTTCCGCTTGAACTTCATGGGGTGCCGGAGGCCCTGGGGCTGTTGGGGGTGCTCTCGGCGACCGGGCCCACCATCTTCAGGGCCTCGGACGAGGCGCGTTCCATGTCGAGCACCACCGCGTTGACCCGCGCCACCAGATAATTGTAGGCCGCGTAGCACACGGCGGCGATGGCGATGCCCAGACCGGCCGTGTAGAGGGCCTGCCAGACCCCGGCGAACAGCTCCGCCGGCGCGGCAAATCCCGGCCCCGTCTGCAGCCGGCGGAAGGTGCCGCCGATGCCGGCGAGGGTGCCGAGGAGCCCCACCAGCGGCGCGATCTGCGTGAAGGTGGCCAGGAGCGGCAGGTTGGCCTCCAGCCTCGGCACCTCCACCCAGCCCACCTCCTCGATCGACTCCTGCACCCGTTCACGGCCCGCGTCGCGGTTGAGGATCGCCGCCTTCACCAGCCGGGAGACCGGCCCTGGCGTCGCGTCGCAGATGGAGACGGCCTCGATGACGTTGTCGCGCTTGAGCACGTTGCGCACGCCGGCGAGGAACTGGGCCGAATCGATCTGGACCCGGTGGTAGTACAGCAACCGCTCGATGATGACGCTCAAGGCCACCCCGGCCATCAGCACCAGCAGCCAGAAGAGGATCCCGAAGCCGCCGGCGGTGGCGGCGGCCTCGGCCGGGCCCGCGCCCCCTGCGACCGCGCCGTTGGTGGGCGTCACGGCCGCAAGGAAGAACGGAGACGCGACGGGGAACGTCATGGCTCCAAGGATGATCGGCCTCCCCGGCCCGGGCAATCCCCGATCCCCGCCCGATCCGCCCGCCCGACTCCGACTCTGGGCGCGGGGAGGTGACGATTGCCGGATCACCGCACGGTGTCGGCGAAGGTCTGAGCCTCCTTCTTGGTGATCGTGCCATCCCGGTTGGTGTCGGCCCGTCGGACCGCCTGATTGCGAACCCGGTTGGGTCCATAGACCGTCGTGACTTTGTGCGACAGGATCACCGGGACGTGGAACTCGGTCTTGCTCTCGGTGGGCGTGGCATCCTCCTGCAGTTGTCCCACGGCCCGGAAGAAGATCTCCGTCGCCTCGCGGCTCTCGAACTCAATCTCGAGAGGATCTTCATCCCGGCGCACGGTTTCCTGATGGGAGATGCAGCCGGATCCGGTGACGGCGGCCAGAAGCAAGGCGGCGAGGGCGGCGGGCAGGTGGCGCAAGGTCGGCACGCCCCCTACAGACCTCCGGATCGGTCCGGCGTTCAATCCAATTCTTGAAGGCCCGGCTTGAAGATCGCTCCCGTGCCTCGACCGGTTGGGTGAGCTGGCCGCCGGCCTCGGCGGGCATCGGGTGCTGCTGGTCACCGACCCGGGCATCGTGCAGGCCGGCCATGCCTCCCGGGCCGAGGCCCTGCTGCGGGCCGCCGGCCTCGAGGTGGCCGTCTTCGACGCCGTCCGGGAGAATCCCACGACGCTCGACGTGGACCGTGGGCTGGAGGCGGCACGGGCGGCCTCGGTGGACCTCTTCGTGGGCCTCGGCGGGGGCAGCTCCATCGACACGGCCAAGGGCGTGAACTTCCTGCTCACGCAAGGCGGCCGCATGCGCGACTACCAGGGCGTCGGCAAGGCCACCCGTCCGATGCTGCCGCTCATCGCCATCCCGACCACGGCGGGCACGGGCAGCGAATGCCAGAGCGCGGCGCTCATCGCCGACGAGGAGACCCACCACAAGATGGCCTGCCTCGATCCGAAGGCCGCCGCGCGCATCGCCCTGCTTGACCCGGTGCTCACGGTGTCGCAGCCGCGGCGCGTCACGGCCCAGACCGGCATCGACGCCCTGGTCCATGCGGTGGAGGCGGCCGTGACGACACGCCGGACGGTCTGGTCGGGCCTGTTCGCGCGCGAGGCGTTCCGGCTGTGCGCCGGGGCGCTGGAGACGGTGCTCGAGACCCCGGGCGACCTGGAGGCCCGCGGCCGCATGTTGCTGGGCGCGGCCTTGGCCGGCACGGCCATCGAGAACTCCATGCTGGGGGCGGCCCACTCGGCGGCCAACCCGTTGACGGCGCATTTCGGGGTCGTCCACGGAGCCGCGGTGGGCCTGATGATCCCCAGGGTGATCCGCTTCAATGCGGCCCTTCCGGAGGTGCAGGCCCTCTACGCCGATCTGGTGGCCGCCGATGGCGGTGGCCCGGGCTCGGATGGCATCGACACCTCGGCTGGAACCTCCCCGGGCGCGGCCGCCGCCGAGGTCCTCGCCCGCCGCTTCGAGGGCTGGCTGCGGACCGCCGGATTGCCCACGACCCTCGCCGAGGCCGGCGTGGACCCCTCCCGCATCCCGCGGCTCGGCGAGGAGGCCGCGCGCCAGTGGACCGCCACCTTCAATCCACGCCCCATCGCCGCCCCAGACTTCGAGGGCCTGTACCGCGAGGCCCTCTGAACGCCGGCCCGCGTTTCAATGCCGCCGAAGCGGGCGCCTGACACCTCACGGGCGGGCGGCCCTCTCGCCTGTCCCCTCGGGCTTGCCAAGGTCTCTCCCGCTGCTAATGTTCACCTAAACAAAGGCTGATCGGCCTTCGAAGGCGAATGGAGCCATGCCGGAATCCGTGATTCTAAGCGTGGTTCCAAGCTCGGAGGGCAGGCCTGAGTTGCAACTCTGACATCAAGGCACTGATGATGAACTCCCAATTCAAGAGTCACCTCCTCAGGATTTTCGGGTGGGTGGCCCTCATGCTCCGGGCCAGTGCCCAAGACAGCGGTTATTTGCCGGATCTCCCCGGATTCCCGTCGGGCGCCTATGCCGACGTAGGCGCCGTAGGGGTCAAGATCCATGGCCCCCTCAGCGCAAAGGAGATGGATCCGGTGACCGGAGACCTCTGGCGGTTTCGTCGGATGACCTACTACGGACCGACCAGCACGTACGACAGGATGGGGATATGTTCGGTGTACACGGACCCCAAGACGGTGGCCCGTTACTCCAATCCGTCGGCGAAGGATGGTCGTGACGTCTTGGTGGAGCGTCGGTCGGTGAAGTACTACCGCCGCGATGGCAGCGGGGGAGGGTACAGTCTGTGGTATTACAAGGCGGGTGCCGTCGATAAGCTCTTCGAGTACGAGTTCCAATCGGAAGATATTGGTATGCCTTCTCCGGGCGCGGTGGGGCGGCCCTTTGAAAACCTGTCCTACAGCCACCGACTGGAGATCGAATTCGTTCCCAAGGCGACAGTCTTCACGCTGAAGAACGAACAATCCAGACGGCCCGACGATGTGATGGGTGCCATGCTGCTCCGCTTGGAAGGCGCCGCAGGGGCCGCTTCCGGGGAGGTGCAAGGGATCATCGAGTTGGGCAGCTTGGCCTATGATCCGTATAGGTTGAAGGCTATTGGCATGGCCTGGAACATGGGTCAAGCCATTGTCCATTGGGATCAGACCATGGCGGCCCTCCAAGGGCAGGTGCAGGATGCGGCCAACACCTACTGGGAGAGCCGTGTCGGCCTGATCAACCCCGAAGACGCCTATCGAAAAGAAGGGGCTTTTCTCGTTCACACGGCCTCCGCCGTGACGGGCGGATGGGTGGTCAAGGGTGCGGGAAAAATAGTGGCCAAGCTGGCAGGCAAGGTAGACGATGTAGCATCGCTGGCTGCAAAGCAGTTCAAGCGTTTAAGCGACGGTGAGATCAATAAGCTCAAGCAGGCCGGCCTTGATCCGCATGATTTGAAGCCCAACTCAAAGTTTGATCTATTCAAAGATGAAAATGGAAATATTTTCGTCAAACCAAAAGACGGCAGTGGGCCAGGTGATCCGACAGGTATCAATATTAACAACCCATAGCTAATGATCAGCGAAATATTTGTTAGATTGAAGATTTCTAGCGTCATTCGAACACCTGAACAAATTTCAGATGTGACCGGTTTTCAATGTGACCATTCATGGCGAATTGGAGAAAAGCGCGGAAAAACAATCATTGTTGAAAAGACTAATGGGTGGGTCCTGAACTCAAAAATGCCCCAAAATGCTTCACTTGAAGCTCATATTCAAGAGCTGCTAGGACGATTGCTTGTGAATGCCGACAGAATTCGAGCACTCTCAGAAAATGAAACGGTTGAACTTTCCTGTGTTGTTTACGCATCAACTCCACCCTCGTTGAATTTTGATAAATCAGTCATACAGCAAGTCTATCAACTCGGAGCGAGCTTGGATATTGACCTTTATATTACAGATGGTGGAAATAATCAAACAAGCCGCCATCGTTAAAATGGAAAAATAACAGGACAGAACAGAAAATGCTATTCGCGCTTAAATTATTGAACCTTTGTGTTTCTATGTGTTTTTAGATCTTCAAATTGTGTGTTTGGTTTAATTTATTTTACAGCCAGAATAAATATTATTAAATTAAATATTTAAATACAAAAGGTTCCGCCTCTTCTACGCAATGAAATCCACCCTTCTACGCCCTGTCCTTGTCGCTTTTGCCGCGCTGTTCGTCGGAGCCGTCATGGGTATGTGGCTGAATCGGCCGGTGTCGCGGGAGGGCGGGGCGGGATCGCCGGCGGCGGGGCTTCGGCAACTGGATGGTCGGATCGATGCATTCCGGTCGCGGCCGGGAGCCTCGGCGAGGGCCAGCGCCCCCACGTCCATCCCCTGGGCCTCGCTCGGCGATGACGGCTACCTCAAGTACCTCACCGAACTGAAGCGCATCGGCTGCCCGGTGCGGACCCTCAAGGACATCATCGAGGGCGACGTCGAGGACCTCTACCGCCCCCAACTCGCTGCGGCCAGCGGGCCCTATTGGTCCCACTCGGTGCGGGCCCGGCGGGATGTGGTGCTCAAGAAGGCCGAGCTGATCGCGTTTCTTTTCGCCCATGTCGAGGGCCGGGACCTCGCGCGATTCCAACCGACCGACAGCGTCGAGGGCATCTTGGAAACCCACGCCATTCTCGCCCGGCATCTCGTGCGCGATAGCCGCGACGGAGCCCAGGCCCGGGATCTGACCGAGGATCTGGAAAAGGAAACCCTGGAGGCTCTCTCGAAGCACCTCGATGCCGATGGAATCTTGGAATACCGCCGGAAGCATTCCACCATCGGGCGGCAACTTCGGGAGCAATTGCGCCGATTTACCCCCACCGACGCAGAGTTCCGGGCGATCTTTGCCGCGGTGGATCAACCAAAATCCGCAGGCCTCGATCCCCGGGTGCCGGGTCCGGACTCCCGACCGATTCCGCTGTCGGAGGCCTTGGGGCCCGTCCGTCATGAGGAATACCGCCTGACCCGGGAAACCGGCTATTCGGGCATCGTGTCGTTGGTCGAGGAGTTCTCGCTGCCCCCGGAAACCATCGCCGCCTACTTCAAGCTGCAACGCGAGGTGTCGCGGGATCCCTCGCGCGTCTACTCGATGTCGGGCGGCTTCGACACCCGTTATATCGCCGACACCCAGGCCCGGCTGAAGACCATCCTCGGGCCGGCCTACTCGGCCTATGTCCAGCGGTACAGTTGGCTGATGCCCCACGGCCTGTTCGGTCGACGCTGAAAGGCCACAACCCTCAGACATCCCCAGAGAACCCTCTGAACCGTGAGAACCTCCTCCATTCCTTTTTCGGCCGGCGGTGTCGTTTGGGCCCTGGTCTTCACTCTGATCGGCTTTCGCCTTGGCCCGCTGACCCGACAGGCCCTCGAGAGGGCCCGCCCGCTGACGGGGGTCGATCAACTGGTGGCCGCCCGGCTGGTTTCGCCCCGCGAGGCGGCCTTGTCACCGCAGGGGCCGGCTGCTGTGGCCTTGGTTCGACGCCCGCAAGGCGCTCCGCCCATCGGACCCAGGGTATTTGGCGCCAGAGGCTCTGGAACGGGAGCGCCAAGAAATCACCACGGCCTTGTTGGCGGAGATCGGTTGGAAAGAGGAATTGGTGTCCGCAGGCGGGCTGCTTTCGGCCTTGGACGAGCGACTGCAGGTGCTGCACCAGTCCATCCCGTTCGACCCGGCGCGGCCGCGGGAATGGGAGTTGGCGATCGAGGCCGCCGAGCGCGAGTTCTTCGAGGCCGCCGCCCGGGAGGTTCCCAAGGAAGAGTTGGCGGAATTCGAGCTGCGCCATTCGATCCGCTCCCGATCGCTGGCCCACGAGATGCGCTACTTCCAGCCGAACGAGAAGGAGTTCCGCGCGATCTTCACCGCCAAGGGCTCCGGCGGACCGGTGGCACTGCCGACCCTCACCGATGAGAGTCGTCAGGACGACATCGCCCTCGTCTCCGGGATCCATTCCGTGGGCGTGGAGTTGAAGTCGGCGTTGGGTCCCGATCGCTTCAAGGCCTACTTGCGCACCGAGCAGCCCGCCTACCGCAACATGGCCCGCCTGGTGGAGCGGTTGAAGTTGCCCCCCGAGGCATTGGATGCCTCGCTGGATGCCATCGTCGAGGCCGAGAACCGAAGCTTCCGTGGTGGAACCCGCCTGCCCCCCGGGGACCCCTATCCTCGGGAACTTCGCGAGCGCCTCGACCGGGCGCTGGGTCCGGGTGGCGCCGAGAAGGCCCTTGAGGTCTACCCGATCCCCTTCCTCCTGAATCCCTGAGAGCTGGCCAGGGCCTCAGGAAGGATCCTGTCTTCTCGAGGAAACGGTTGGACGGCAGGGCGCGCGGCGCGAAGAGGGAGCCGACCCGCAGCGGTCCGGGACCGAGGGCGGGCGCCCCGGGGCTGCCTTCATCCAGCCGGGGTTTGACAGGAGCGGTCGGGGACGGCTGGATGATGCAGCGTGGTTGGTGGTCGGTCCTGAGGGGCCCCTCAAGTCCTTAGGGCGATCCAACGGCCCGGCCGATCCAGACCCCGACGAAACCTCGATGCTTCCCCGCCCCATGAGCCTTCGAAACTGGCTGCCAGGTGTGTTGTGTGTCGCCACGCTGGCCCGGGCGGCCACGCCTCCCGTCGAGGTTGTGCTCGCCACCGGGCAGACCCCGCGCGATGCGGGCATGGCGCGGGTGGGCGAACTCGACGGGCGCTACCGGCCTTCGCCGCCCTCCCCGGTGGGTCGCAACGCGATCTGGGTGTGGTCCGGCCCGGCCTCGGCCACCGAGCTCTACACCGACGGCGACAGCGTGCCCTACACCTCCGGCCCGGTGGTGGGCCCGGTCATTCCGATCTCCGTTCCCCGGATCCAACCGCGCCTCGGCGGCTACCGGCCTCCCGCCAACTACTGGGCTTTCCAGAGCCGGGTGGCCACCGCGCTGCCGCTCATCCCGGAAAACCAGGCCCTCTGGGTGGATCATCCCGTGGGCACCGCGGACCCGACGATCTTCGTGGTCAACGACCTGGAGGACCACGTCGACGGGGCCGTCCGCTTCACGCGCCCGACCCTGTCCGACGCCATCATCCGCGAGGTCCAGGGGGGACCGGTGCAGATCTTCGTGAACGGGGTGTATCCCACGACGGCAGGAGGGCGGGGCGGGGCGGTGGTGTGGCGGGCGCGGATGCCCTTCGCGCCGGTGATCTCCGAGCGACACGGGGTCGTGCAACTCGTCGCGGCCGCCTCGGGCATGGGCCTCGGCAGCCTGCCGGGCGGCCGTTGGCCGTTCCTTCGCCTGATGGGCGTCCTCCCCGACAAGAACCTGCTGTGGGAGGCCGGCGGCACGGACGGGACTTCCGTGCTCCGGGGCGAGCCCGGTGCGTGGTCGGCCCTGCTCGAGCCCGGCATGGCGGCACCGCCCGCCCGCGGAGCCGTGCCGTCGCCCGCCACCCCCGTGGCCCGGATCGGCCCCGTGGCGCTGGCCGCCGGTGGCGCCGGGGTGATCGCCGAGGCCACCTACGCCGCGGCAGCCGGCGACCTGTCCGGCCGGTCCGCCTTGCTGATGCATGACGGCACCACGCTGCGCCTGATGGCCTTCGCCCGGGAGATTGTGGACGGCACCGCGCCCGGCACCCGTGTCGACGGGGTGTCGCTGGGCGCCGTCGATGCGCCGACGACCTCGCTCGCGGCCGTGTACCAGACGATCACCGGCGGCACCCGGCCCTTCTCCACGCAGGCGCTGCTCCTGGCTTCGGACACCGGCACCTGGCTGCTGGCGCGCCAATCCGATCCGCTGCCCGAGCCGGCCGGTGTGACCCGGGTGGTGCAGTTCCGTTTCCCCGTGCTCGCGGCCAGGCCCGATGGCACCGTGGTGTTCGCCGCCGAGGTCGAATTGGCCGGCGGCCGGCGGCGCGAGGTGTTGTACGAGGTCACCCCGGGCCTGCCCAACGCCTACCGGGTGCTCCTGTCCGCCGGCGACACCTTCCCGGTGGCCACATCCGACGGGCTGCGCACGGCCACGATCACCCGGTTCAACTCGGCCAGCTGGCGCCCAGGAACCTTCGACCGGCTGCTGGTGGGCGTCGAACTTGCGGGCGACTCCCAATCGGCGGTGATCCTGCTGGGAGGCGAAGCGGAAGCCGGGGTGCGCCTCGAGCCGTTCCTCGAGGGCCTAGAGGGCGTCTTGCGCCTGCGCTGGCCCGCCACCGTGCCGTCGATCCTGGAGAGCTCGCCCTCCCTCA
>JAJTFN010000203.1 GCA_021298285.1 Verrucomicrobium sp. | reverse complement strand
GCCCGAACCGGATGGACCGCCCCGGTGAACGGCTCCGACCGTGGGGCCCGAGGGAGCCTCCTGTTTCCTTCAGCGGGCGTTCTCGCCCACGACCGTCAGCCGGATCTCCTGGATCCGGGGCGTGGCCTCCGGCGTCAGGGTGAGGAACACCTCGAGACTGCGCTCCCGGCCCACGAGGCGGAAGCGTCCGCGCAGGCGGTTTTCCGGCACCAGTGGCTCGCGGTCGCGGATCGGGCCGACCCGGTCGAGCAGGGCCCGGGTCTCCCGGCGCCAGGTCTCCAACCCATGATCGAGGAAGACGTTGGGCGCGAGGGCCGCATGCAGCGCCTCGGGCTTCCAGTCGCCCGTGAGCAGGGTGGCCAGTTCCTCGGCCCGCCGGAAGAGCGTGGGATGCCCCTCGACCGGGCGGTTGGGGATCTTCGCCTCGTGGATCAGCAGCTCCATGGCCTTTTGGTTGACCGCGCTCATCGGCGCGTAGGTGCGGTTGGCGAAGGCGATGAGGGCGATGCCGTGGTCGGGCAGGAAGCGGAACTCGCTGCCGAAGCCGGGAAGTCCGCCGGCGTGCCGGACCCAGATGATGCCGCGCTGGTCCTGGTTCCAGGCGAGGCCGGGGCCGTAGCCCGCGACGCGCGCCACCGGCTTGCCTGCGGCGTCCTGGAGGTCCTGCAGCACCGAGACCACCTCCCAGGGGCGGTGCATCTCGCGCCGGGTGGCGCGCTGGAGCGGGCCGGTGTCGGCGGCCTCGCGCGGGGGCCAGGCCTCGAGGTGGAAGGCCACATACCGGGCGAAGTCGCCGAGGGTCGTGATGAGCCCGCCCATGGCGCCCCAGCTGCCGTCGCCGAGCATCGGCTCGGGCTTCCACCGGTCGTCCTCCCATCGGTACCCGAGCGCGAGGTGCTCGGGCGGCACCCGCTCCCAGGCGTACACCGAATTGGTCATGCCCAGCGGCGTGAGGATCCGGCGGGTGATGTAGGCCTGGTAGGGTTCGCGGGCCACGCGGGTGATCACCCGGCCCAGAAGCGCGTAGCCAAGATTGCTGTATTCCCATCGGGTGCCCGTGGGCGAGGCGGCCGTCAGGCCTCCGGCCACCAGCGCGTCGAGCTGGGCGTCGGTCTCGGCCAGCTTGCGGTCGCCCCAGGGGTCGTCCTGCGGGAAGCCGCCGGACATCCGCAGCAGGTGTCGCAGGGTGATCGCCGGCGAGTCCGGGGTGGCCGGCCGGACCTTGCGGAACTCCGGCAGGTGTTTCGCGACGGGATCCTCGAGCGACAGCCGGCCCTCGTCCCGAAGCCGCAGGATGGCCGCGGCCGTCAGGCTCTTGCTCATCGAGGCGATGCGGAACCGCGTGTCCGGCGTGACCGTCCGGGTGGGCTCGACGCAGGCCAGGCCGGAGGCCCGCACATGCACGAGGCGTCCGTCGACCACCAGGCCCCAGACATGCCCCGGGATGTGGTTGGAGACCGCGTGCCCCTCGTACAGCGCGTCGAGCCTCGGCAACAGGTCCCGGAGCCGCTGGAGCCGGGCCGAGGTGCCCCAGGCCGGATCCGGGGCCTGGGCCCGGCCGAGGGCGAGGACGCCGAACCAACCCATCCAGGCGACGAGGAACCACCCACGTGTCATGCCGTCAGGATGCCCGCCCCGGAGCGTTCCGGGCCAATCGATTCTCCGGGCCGTCTGAATACCTCGCGCCCGAACTCCGTTTTGACTTTGGGCCTCCTCCGGCAAGGGTAGGTCGAAACCGTTCGCATGATGCCTCTCCATCCAGGGTTGGTCGCAGGTCCGCAGTCTCGCCGCCGGCTCGCTGCGGGCCCGATCGCCGCCGTCTTGACCGCGCTGGCGGTCCTGGGCGGGTCCGCATCCCTGGCGCGGGCCGCGGATGCGGCCGATCCCGGCTCGGTCGATTTCTTCGAGAACCGCATCCGGCCCGTGCTGGCCGAGCGTTGCGACGAGTGCCACGGGGCCCGGGCCGAGTCGCTGAAGGGCGGGCTGCGGCTCGACTCCAAGGCCGGATGGCAGAAGGGCGGGGCCTCGGGCACCCCGGCGATCGTTCCGGGCCAGCCTGGGCAGAGCCTGCTGATCCAGGTCGTGAAGGGGCTTTCGGCCGAGGTGAAGGCCATGCCGCCGAAAGGCGGTCCATTGACCCCGGGGCAGATCGCCGACCTCGAGGCCTGGATCCGCGCCGGCGCGACCGACCCCCGGGGTTCCGCGCCCGCGGCCTCGACCGCGTCGCCGGCCGACGTGGCCGCGCGCCACTGGGCCTTCCAGCCCATCCGTCCGCCGGCCACGCCGCCCGTCCGGAAGGCCTCGTGGGTCCGCACCGGCATGGATGCCTTCATCCTGGCGGCGCTCGAGGCCCAGGGACTGTCTCCGACCCCCGAGGCGGACCGCCGGACGCTGCTCCGGCGGGTCACCCACGACCTGACCGGGCTGCCGCCCACGCCCGAGGAGATGGACTCCTTCCTCAAGGACCGCTCACCCCTCGCCTACGACCGCGTGGTGGACCGCCTGCTGGCCTCCAGCGCCTACGGCGAGCGCTGGGGCCGTCACTGGCTCGATGTCGCGCGCTATGCCGACAGCAAGGGTTACGTCTTCGAGGAGGAGCGGCGCTACCCCTACAGCCACACCTATCGGGACTGGGTGGTCGACGCCTTCAACCGCGACCTGCCCTACGACCGGTTCCTCATCGAGCAATTGGCCGGTGACCAGGTGGCCACCGCGACCGACCGCAAACCGCTGGCCGCGATGGGCTTCCTGACGCTCGGGCGCCGGTTCCTCAACAACCAGCCGGACATCATCGACGACCGCATCGACGTCGTGACCCGGGGCCTCATGGGCCTGACCGTGCAGTGCGCCCGTTGCCACGACCACAAGTTCGACCCGATCCCGACGGCCGACTACTACTCGCTCTACGGCCTCTTCTCCAACAGCCACGAGCCCGACCCCAAGCCCCTGGTGGGCGAGAACCCCGACCGCCAGCAGGCCGCCGACTACGACCGGGAGCTGGCCCGTCGACGCCAGGAACTCGAGGACTACCGCGCCGAGCAGACCGCCGTGGTGCTCCAGCGGTTGCGCACCCGCGTCGGTGACTACCTGCTCGCGGCCCATGAGGGCATGGGGCTCGAGGCCGGGGCGCAGGAGGGCCTGGCCCGGCAGCGCAGCCTGGATCCTGGGCTGGTTTCGGCCTGGAGGGCGCGCCTCGAGGCCCTCAAGAAGGCTCCGCACCCGGTGTTCGCGCCCTGGTTCGCCTGGGCGGCGCTGGGGACCAACGAGTTCTCCGGCCGGGCCCCGGCGATTGCCGCCGAGGTTGCCGCCGGCCGCTGGCAGGCACTGGCCCTCAATGTCCGCCTGGTGGATGCCCTCAAGGGGTGGTCGCCCACCAACCTCGCGGAGGTGGCCTCCCGCTACGGCCGGCTGCTCAACGAGGTCGATGCCGAGTGGAAGACGTTGGTGGCCGGGGCGAAGACCGACGGCAAGCCCGAGCCGAAGGCCCTGCCCGACGCGGCGGCCGAGGAGTTGCGCCTGGTGCTTCACGCGCCCGATGGACCCATCCCGGGGGCGCTGGCCGGCATCGACCGCTTCTTCGACACGCCCGTGGCCCAGAAGAGTCGCGCCCTCCGCCGCAAGGTCGACGAGCTGGATGCCACCCATCCGGGCGCCCCCTTGCGGGCCATGGCCCTCCTCGACAACGCCACGATCACCGAGCCGGTGATCTTCCAGCGGGGCAACCCGGGCAACCGTGGGCCCAAGGTGCCCCGCCAGCAGCTGGCCATCCTCGCCGGGCCCGACCGCAAGCCCTTCACCCAGGGCAGCGGCCGGCTCGAGTTCGCCCGGTCGGTGGCCTCGCCGGACAATCCGCTCACGGCCCGCGTCATGGTCAACCGCGTCTGGATGCGGCACTTCGGCACCCCTCTGGTCAAGACCCCCAGCGACTTCGGGGTGCGCACCGAGCCGCCGAGCCATCCGGGCCTGCTCGACCACCTCGCCGTGCAGTGGATCCGACAGGGATGGTCCATGAAGGCGCTCCATCGGGAGATGCTCCTGTCGGCGACGTACCGCATGGCCAGCGATCCCGAGGCGGCCGGTCTGTCGCGGAAGGTGCTGGCCCGGGCGACGGCGGCCGATCCGGCCAACGCGCTCTTCTGGCGCATGAACCGCAAGCGCACCGACTTCGAGGCCATGCGGGACGGCCTCCTGGCCGTCGGCGGCAACCTCGACCCCAAGGTGGGCGGTCTCGCCGTCGCCATCCATGACACCGACACGCCCGCCCCGAGGCGCACGCTCTACGGCTTCATCGACCGCCAGAATCTCCCTGGCATCCTGCGGTCTTTCGACTTCGCCAGCCCGGACACCTCGTCGTCGGGCCGCTTCCAGACCACGGTGCCCCAGCAGGCGCTCTTCTGGCTCAACAGCGCGTTCGTCGCCGGGCAGGCCAGGGCCCTCACCGCGCGCCCGGACGTGAAGGCCCTCGATGGGGACGCGCGGGTGAAGCGCCTGTATGCGCTGGCCTTCCAACGCGCCCCGACGCGCCGGGAACTGGCCGCCGCGCGGGAGTTCCTGCGGCAGGCTTCCCCGCTCCCGAAGACGGCCGTGACCTCCATGGCTGAGGCCGCGGCTATGTCGGCGACCGAGGCCGCCAAGCCGGCCGCCCGGACGGACGGCGGTCCCGGGAAGCGGGGTGGAAGGGCGTCGTCGAAGGCACCGGCGAAGCCTCCCGAACCCCTGGGACCCTGGGAGCAATACGCCCAGGTGCTGTTGGCAGCCAACGAGTTCAGCTTCAT
>JAJTFN010000202.1 GCA_021298285.1 Verrucomicrobium sp. | reverse complement strand
GCGTCTGGAACTGACGGTCCGCCTGTTCGGCGCCGGTTACACGGAGGATGAGATCTGGAAACTCCTGCGCCTGATGGACTGGTTGATGCCCTTGCCGGACGAGCTTATGGTTCCCTTCAGAGACGACCTTCACCAACTCCAACACCCCAACCGCATGCCCTACGTCACCAGCTTCGAACGCCTCAGCCGCCAGGAAGGTCGCCGGGAAGGCCGTCAGGAAGGCCGTCAGGAAGGGGTTCTCTGCGCCTCGCGTGAGTCGATCTTCGATGTGCTCGAGACCCGATTCGGCGAGATCCCTTTCGCCCTCCGCGAACGCGTCAACGCCCTCGACGACGAGCAGGCGCTGAAGGAGCTCCGTCGCCGGGCAATCCTGATTCCCGCACTCGACCAATTCTGAGGGCGGAACGTCCCGGGCGGACCCGTCGGGGAGCTGGGTCCGGAGGTGATGGCCTGCCTGGATGCGGCGGTGGTTTGGGGTTGGTGGACCATGGGTCGCCGCTGGTTGGCATCGACCTTGAACGGAAGCGGGCGCCGCGCCATGGCCTGCAGATTCCGTGCGACGGCGTCGTTGGCCGTTCGAACGACGTCGTGCACTTGGCGCGGATCGAACCATGGGTTGATGGCCCTTCCACGCCCGGATAGCGTCTCATCCAGATCGGATGATGGGCCTCCACCCGCGGATCTGGGTGAGGGGCAGGGCGGATGACCAACCTGCATGAATCTCAATCGCACCCGTGCGCCATCGATGCGGGCGTCGGAAAGGCTGGGGACCGTGTCCTCGAACCCGGGAGAGGATCCGCGTCATCGCCAGGCAGCCCGTGGGGCCTTCACGCTCATCGAGTTGCTGGTGGTCATCGCGATCATCGCCATCCTGGCCGGAATGCTCCTGCCGGCGTTGGGCAAGGCCAAGAACAAGGCCCTGCGGACGCAGTGCCTGAGCAACTACCGTCAGCTCAACCTCGCGTGGCTGCTCTACATCGACGACTTCAAGGACGAGCTGCCACCAAACGAGACCGTGCTGATCGGCGGTCGGGAGGGGGCCAATGCCACCGCGCGGACGTGGGTGACCGGCAATGCGTTCACCGACACCAACGACGCGAACATCCGCCGGGGTCTGCTCTTCCCCTACAATCAAGCTTCCGGGATCTATCGGTGCCCGGCCGATCGATCCACGGTTCGCGACGCCCGAAGGATCCCGCGCTCCCGCAGTGTCTCGATGAGCGCCTCGATGAATGACCAGCCGGACCCGCAAGACCTCACCTGCTGGCACAAGCTTTCGCAAATTGTGGTGCCGACGCCGGCCGAGGCGTTCGTCTTCCTGGACGAGCACGAGAACAGCATCGAGAACGCCCGCTTCGTGGTCACCCAGCCTGGGGAGTGGTTCTGGGTGGATTTCCCGTCGGTGCGCCATGCCGGAGCCGCCACGCTGAGCTTCGCCGACGGCCATGCCGAGTCCTGGCGGTTCATCTCGCCCGACACGATCCGGATCGGCCGCCTGCCGCCCTACATCCAGAGCCAGACGGTGAAGGCCAACGACCCCGACCTGCGGCGCTTCCACGCGGCGTCGCTCAAGGTGCCGCGCTGACTCTCCAAGGACTTCGGTGGAGGGGGGGATGGCCGAAAGCCGTGGACCCGATGTCGCCGCCGCACCTTCACGGCCGAGGCGCTTGTCCGCCGGGAGGCCGCTGGGGCGATGTCGGGTCTGGGCCCAGGCCCGGGGGCAGACCCGGGGAGCCGTCTGGACGAGGCCACGGGACGGGATCGGGACCCCCGGTGATGGGCATGCGGAAGGGGCGCGCCGGCCCCGGGCCCGGTCCGCCCATCCGCAGGCGGGGCGCCGGTGCCGTCCTCTGGCCGTCGAGTTCCGCCCGCACGAGACGATGGCGCTCGTGGATCCAGTCCTCCAGCGGCATGGAGTCGAACCTTGGGCCACGCCCGGGTTGTGGTGGTCCACCCAGCCGGTCCGCCGGCCCCGATCCGCCTCCCATTCCGGGACCGCGCCCCGCCCCTTCCCGAGGCTCGGTGGCCAGCGCCTCCCGGCGTGCCATCCGCAGGATGTCGAGATCAGCCATCAGGCTTTGGATCGAACATGCCCCATGGCCGCTGCCCAGCGCCTCGACCAGGGCCCGGTATTTTGCGTTCCACTCGGGCTGGTTCAGCACGCGTTCAAGAAACGCGTTGGGTGCGACTGCCGGGCGCAGGATGGAGAAGCCTGCCTGCTCGAGGCCCGGCCCGGCCATGGGGTGACGTCCGAAGGCCTCGTTCAGGTCCCAGGCGATGAAGTGCAGGCGGCCCTCCGAGGGCAGGAACAGGTGGTAGTTGTGGCCATTGCCCAGGAACGAGTCGTAGTTGGCCAACCAGGCGTTCACCGCCACGAAGCGCAGAAGCCCCTCGAGGTCCACCCCGCGCCGCACGGCCTCGACGAACATCGCGTCGGTGGACGGGTCGAGGTCCTGCAGCAGGCGCACGAAGCGCCGGGTGTCGGAGGCCCGCACGGTCGACCGGGGCTCGTAGCGCGAGGCATGGGCCGCCCAGTCGTCCCCGAAGGATTCCAGGCCCCGAACGTGCTCGGGCTTGGTCAGAAGGCCGCGTTTGGAACCGAAGTGGTGCTTCAGGAAATCGCCTTCCACGGGTTCCACCCCGGTGTAGAGCCCGAGGTAGCGACGCGGCTCGGAGTCGCCCCGGCGCAGCCAGACCCTCAGCCCCGTGGTCCGGGGTGCGGGCACGCCGGCCTTGCCGAAGGCCGCGTAGGCCAAGGATTCCCTCAGTTGGGAGGGATCGTTGGCGTTGTTGTTGAGGAAGAGTTCCTCGAGGCCCGAGAGGGTGCGGCCGGGAACGTGACGGTCGAAGTCGAGCTTGAAGGGCCGCTTGAGGGAACCGCGGGATCCGTTGAAGGAACTGTTGCCCTTGAAGCGCACCCCCACGTTCGTGAAGACCACGCCGTCCACCGTCACCTTCCCGGTGACCCATGGGAACTCGAAGCCGCCTGGTGGCATGCCCCCGGGACCGCGGGGTGGGGTATCGGGACGGTGCCGAGGTTCGCGTCGTTCCGGCAGTCCGGGCGATGGCCTGGCATCTGTCCCGGGCGGACCATCGTCCCGTCCTTGACGTGGCTCGAATGGGACCATCGGTTGTGCCCGAGGTTCCATGGATTGCCAGGCCTCGGCCGTCAGCTCCAACTCCAGGTCCCACACCCGGTCCAGGCGCAGGAAGTCCTCGCGCAAGGTGGGCGGTCCAGCCTGAGCGACCAGAGCCGAAATCATCAACAACAGGGCTGCCCGGCGGCAGGTTGCGGGCATCAGATCCCGGAGAACGCCGAGCCTTCGCGGTGGGTTGGAGGCCTGCACGAGGAGTCTTGGACGGGGGTTCCGGGATCGCTGGGCGGGGAGGAACCGGCCCAGCCGTCTCACTCCAGCCGCACCGAGGCATGCTCGGACATGTAGCGCATGTCGTTGTTGCCCGGCGAGGGCACGACCAAGGTCATCGGCTTGAGCAGCACCGGCTTGATCGTGCGCGGGTCCAGCCACTTGTGGATCTCGGCATGGCCGTCGGCGAAGCTCAGCGCGCCGGAGGTGCCGTGATTGCTGGCCGGGTAGTCGATGATGTAGATCGATCCCGGGGCCGCCCCGTCGTTCATGGACACCGCGAAATCCCCGTAGTTCACGCTGTCGGGGTGTTCGTCGATGAACACGTAGGCCTGCGAGGCTCCCATGCGGTTGAGGTCGCTGCCCTTGCGGAACACCACATACTTGGCCTTGGTGATGAAGCTCAGCCAGTCGTCCCGCGAATTCATCGCCTGGCTCATCGACAGGCTACGCACCCGGTTGATGCGGCGGCCGCCGATGGTCACCGTGCTGCGGTCACCGGGGCAGCGGTAGATGCCCGGCGACTGGGTGTAGGGAGCCAGTTTCGCGTAGGTGGGGTTGATGAGGTTGGCGAGGTTCGTGTTGTGGGAGTTGCCCGCCGAATAATCCATGATGCCCCGCACCCAACCTGAGCCGTCGGGTGTGAGTTCATTCCAGACGAGGTTGTCGGAGTGGTCGTCGGTGTAGAGTTGCCACGCCAGCGTCAGTTGCTTCTGGTTGCTCAGGCACTGGATGGCCTGGGCCCGGGTCTTCGACTTGGCCAGGGCCGGCAGGAGCATTCCGGCCAGAATGGCGATGATGGCGATGACCACCAGCAACTCGATGAGGGTGAATCCGCGGGAGCCCCCTTTGGCCAGGCAACCAGGAGGTCTGCAGGAAACAGTGGGGGCAGCAACGGCCTTGGGGGTCATGTCGGAGACGGTACCAAGCCACGCGCTCAATTCAACCTCGCCGAGACACAGGACGTGCACCGCAACGCTGGCAGCAGATTCGCCACCTTGGGACCTCGCGTTTGCCATTCGGGCGTTTCCCGGGTTTGCTGAGGGTTGACCATGGACCCCGGATCAACCATCCCCCCGACTTGCCCATCCTTGCGCGACGGATCCGAGGATGGTTCCCACGAGGTCCCGCTGGGGACCCCGAAACGTGGGATCCCGGGCCGGTCGTTGGCCCGGACGGTTCTGTGTCTCGGAATGATTTCAGTGCTGTCGGCCGAGGAGACGGCTGCGCCCGCCTTCGACGAGATGGTGCGCTCGACCCCATGGCGCAGCCCGGCCGAGGCGTTGCGGGCCTTCTCGGTGCCCGAGGGCTTCGAGGTGCAGTTGGTCGCCGCCGAGCCGGACATCGGAAAGCCCGTCAGCATGAGTTTCGACGTGTCGGGCCGGCTGTGGATCGCCGAGACCCGCGCCTACCCGATCGAGACCTCGACGAACCGGGCGCCGGGCGACGTCATCCGCATCCTGTCTG
>JAJTFN010000201.1 GCA_021298285.1 Verrucomicrobium sp. | reverse complement strand
GGCGACGGGCAGGCCAAAGTCTTCGGCCTGTGCTTCGACCCCATGGGCAACCTGTTCACCTCCGACTGCCACTCGATGCCCATCTACCAGGTCATCCACGGCGGCTTCTATCCGGTGTTCGGCAAACCGCACGACGGTCTGGGCTACGCGCCGCAAATGCTCTGGCACAGCCACGGTTCCACGGCCATCGCCGGTCTGGCCTATTGCGACGAGCCGCTCTGGCCTTCGGAGTTTCAGGGCCATTTCCTGCTGGGCAACGTGGTGACGAGCCGGGTGAACCGCGACCGCATCGAGGACCGTGGCTCCACGCGCATCGCCCACGAGATGCCCGACCTGGTGAGCACGACCGACCCGTGGTTCCGCCCCGTCGACGTCCAGTTCGGGCCCGATGGAGCCCTCTACATCGCCGACTTCTACAACCGGATCATCGCCCACGTGGAGGTGCCGCTCTCACACCCCGGGCGGGACCGCACCAGCGGGCGCATCTGGCGCGTGGTGCGCCGCGGGTCCGACGGCAAGCCGATCCTGCGGCGGCGTCCGGAGTTCGCAGGCCTCCCGGTCGCCGAGACGGTGGCCCGGTTGGCCGACCCGAGCTTCTCGCACCGGTTGGCCGTGCTGAACCACCTGTGTGACCTCGGGGACGCCGAGGCCGCGCCCTTCGTGGCCCCCTTGAGGGCCGTCCTGGCCGATCCATCGGCGCCGGCGACCCAGAGGATCGGCGCCCTGTGGATCCTTGAACGCCGTGGCCTGTTGCGCCCGACCGAGTGGATCCTGGCCGCGGCCGATCCCGAACCGCTCCTCCGTCTGCACGCGATGCGGGTACAGGTGGAACGGACCGTCTGGTCGGAGGCCGATCGGGCCCGGATGATCGCGGCGCTCCGCGACCCGTCGGCACCGGTGGTCCGTGCGGCAGCCGATGGGTTGGCCCGCCATCCGTCCTTCGAGTCCGTCGCGCCGCTGTTGGCCCTCCGCCCTGCCGTGCCCGAGGCCGACACCCACCTGGTCTACCAGGTGCGCAAGGCGCTCCGCGACCAGTTGCTCGACGACGCGGCGTTCCGGAGGGTTCGCCGGGAGTTGGTCGGAGATGACGCAGCCGTGGCCGCGGTGGCCGACGTCTGCCTGGCCATCCCGTCGGCCGAGTCCGCCGCGTTCCTGCTCGACCACCTGAAGGGACGGAGTCCCCGCGAGGCGGGTTTCAGGGACCGTCTGCGCCACGCCGCGCGCCATGGATCGCCATCGGACCTTGAGGAGTGGGTGATGGCCTGTCGCCAGCGGGCCGACCTCGATCGGTCGGTCCAGTTCGAATGGTTCCAGGCGGTCGAGCAGGGGTTGTCCCAGCGCGGGTCGGCTCCCGGTCCGTCCATCCGTCTCTGGGCGGCCGAGTTGGCGAAGGCTTCCCTGGCCGACGAACCCGCGACCGCGACCGGCATCCGCTTCGGCGCCGAGTGGGCGGCGCGGCTCGGGCTCCGGGACCAGGTCCCGGTCCTCCGCCGGCGTGCCGGGGATGCGCGCAGTCCCGTGGAGGCGCGCCTGGCCTGTGTCCGAGCGTTGTTGGAGATGGCCGATGCCGGGGCGGAACCGGTGGCCGAATCGCTGCTGCGGGACGAGTCGGCGACCCGCGAGCACCGTGCGGCCATCGCCCAGGCCTTGGTGCGGTTCGCTCCCGGGACCGCCACGGAGCTCCTCCTGCGGGTGCTGGCCGATGCCCCGTCCGGCGCGGCGGGCGCGATCTCGCTCCCTCTGGCCGGGACGGCCGAAGGTGCCGAGGCCCTCGTGAAGGCCGTGCGCGATGGTCGCGCCCCGGCGGCCTTGCTGGGCGAGCGGGCCCTCCGCGATCGACTGTTGGCCACCCGTCCCGACCTCCGCGATCGGCTTCCGGCAGTGGCCGAGGTCGATCCCGGCCAGCAGCATCGCCGCCAACGGGTGGCCGACCGCCATGCGGCCTTCCTCAAGTCCCGGCCGGACGCCACTACCGGTGCCCGGATCTTCGAGACCCACTGCCGGCCCTGCCATGCCTTGGCGGGGCGGGGCGGGCAGGTTGGGCCGCAGCTGGATGGCGTGGGCCACCGGGGGGCCGAGCGCCTTTGCGAGGACGTGCTCGACCCGAACCGGAATGTCGATCGGATCTTCCGCCAGAGCCTGGTGACCTTGAAGGATGGGGACACCTTCAGCGGCCTCTTCCGACGGGCCGAGGGCCTCCAGAGGATCTATCTCGACGCCGGCGGCCAGGAGCGGCGATTCGCCCTCGATGAAATCCGTGAGACCCACGAGACGGACTTGTCGCCGATGCCCGACAACTTCACCGAGGTCCTGCCGCCCGACGACTTCCACCACCTCCTGGCTTTCCTGCTGTCCCAGCGTGGGAAGGCGGCCCGCTGACCGGTGCATCGATCCCGGCGCGCGCGGGCGGCCCCAGGCCCGGGTCGGAGCGCCACAAACCGACGCTTGACCCAAACGGGTCGCACGGCCTAGCTCGCCATCATGAATCCCCGCCAGTCGCGCCGCGCGTTCATGAAGTCCACCGGCCTGGTCGCCGCGGCCGCCCCCCTCGGTTCCGGTGCCGTGTTGGCCGCTCCTGCGGTCGTTCGATCCCGCACGTCCCGGCCCGTGGTCATCGCCTCGGCCAACGGCAACTTCCACAAGAACGGCGGGTCGAAGACCTGCGTCGAGCTGGCCTTCGAGCGGATGGTCGGCGGCACCGACATCCTCGAGGCGCTCATCGCCGGGGTGAATCTCGTGGAACTGGACCCCGAGGACACCAGCGTGGGCTACGGTGGCCTGCCCAATGCCGAGGGCGTCGTGCAGTTGGATTCCTGCTGCATGCATGGGCCGAAGAAGCGCGCCGGCGGCGTGGCGGCGCTCGAGGGCGTGCGGACCCCGTCCCGGGTGGCCCATGCCGTGATGGAGCAGACCGACCACCACCTGCTCGTCGGCAAGGGGGCGCAGGACTTCGCCCGCCACCTGGGCTTCGCCATCGAGGCCGACCTCAACACCGAGCGGTCCCGCAAGGCGTGGCTCGAGTGGAAGCGCCAGACCGACCCCAAGCACTACCTCCGGCCCGAGGACCGCAAGACCTCGGCACAGGTCGACCACCAGCGCATCCTGCGCCAGCTCATCGCCGACGGAGTCATCCCGCCGCGCCACTACTGGGGAACCATCCACTGCAACGGGGTCAATGCCGCGGGCGAAATCGCCGGCGTGACCACCACCAGCGGCCTGGCCTGGAAGATCCCCGGCCGGGTCGGGGATTCCCCGATCCTGGGCGCGGGATTGTACGTCGATGGCGCCATCGGCGCGGCCGGATCGACCGGGCGCGGCGAGGCCAACCTCTACAACCTGTCCTCGCACCTCATCGTGGAGTCGATGCGCCAGGGCCGTCACCCCAAGGACGCCTGCCTGGAGGCCCTGCGACGCATCCGCGCCAACACCATCGAGCGCCGCCTGCGCAAGCCCAACGGCGACCCGAACTTCAACGTCACGTTCTACGCCATCAACGCGAAGGGCGAGCATGCCGCCGTCGCCATGTATGCCGAGGACGACAACGACCGCGGCTGGGCCGGGCAGACCGACGGCCGCCGCGTGCGCTACGCCCTGTGCACCGAGGATGGCCCGGCAACGCTTCCCTGCGAGGGCCTGATTCCCGGCGCCCTGCAGGACAACGCCTGAGCGGCCGCGGAATCGGGGGAGGCGTGGTGGCTTCTGCCCGAGGTCGGCCGGCCGACGCGATGGCGGCATCGTCCGGCCCGGGGCGGCATTTCAGCGATTTCCCGCGCTCACTTCGGAGCCAGATGCTTGTCGAACCAGACGGCGAAGCGCTCCACGTCGTTTTCCCAGTCCTTCCACCCGTGACCCTGCCCGGGGCGCACCTCCAGGTCGCCGGTGCCTCCCACGGCCTTGACCCGTTCCAGGAAGAGCTCCGACTGCTGCATGGGGACGAGCCGGTCCTGGTCGCCGACCAGCAGGAACACCGGACCGATGCCCGCCCGGACGTGGTGGGCCGGTGAGATCGACTCGCCGAACCGGCGTTTGGCCTCGGGCTCCTGGGGTACCTCTCCGAAGGCGCTCTTGAAGTCCTTGAGGACGCCCTCTCCCAGGGCCGTCTCGCCCGGTTTGCCATAATTAAGGAAATCCGTCGGCGGGAAGAAGCAAGCGGCGGCCTGCACGGCGCTGCTCCCGCGATCGATCGGGTCCTTGGCGTCGGCCTTCCCGGGGCCGCCGCGCGTCAGCAGCATGAGCGACAGGTGCCCCCCGGCACTCCCGCCCGCGACGCCGAGGCGGGCCGGGTCGATGGCGTAATCGGCAGCGTGATGGCGGACGAAACGCACCGCCCGTTCCATCTGAGGCATGATCTCTGGGATGCGGTACCGCGGGTTCGACCCGTGGACCACCGCGAACACCGTGTACCCATGGTCGAGCAGCGGTTGCATCACCTTGAGGCCGATGAACTCGGGCGACGAGTACCAGCCCCCGCTGACCACGTAGATCACCCCCACGCCCTTCGGTCTCTGTGGCTTGAAGACGTCGAGGGTCAGCGAGGTGCCGTCGGCCCGGCCGTAGATCACGTCCCGTACCCGGGTCGAGGGCATGGGATCGGCGGCCCGTCCATCGAAGACCGTCGATCCGAGGACCAGCAGGGCCAGCCACCCGGCGGTCAAACCGCCGGCCCGTCGTGAAAGGGGGAACATGGAGAGACGTTGAGGCGGCCACCGCCCGCAAGCAAGCCGGGTGGCGACTCTCGGGGAACACCTGCCGTCCTCGCGATCACCCGATCTGGATCCTGCGGAACGCCCAGGCCACGACGGGTCAGACAGTCGGCGATCGATGGAAGGGTGGTGCCACTGGTCGATGAAATTTCACGGATCACCCCGAGCACCGAGTGATTGAAACGGTCAGCAGCCTGTCGGAGACTTGGGATCAACTTCAGCCGAAAGCTCAAGCTGGTTGAACGGTCCGCGTAGTCACTCTTGGGCCCTGAAGGATTTGGTGGCCGAGCCTCCGAATGCCCGGTTGAAGTCTGCGGTGGATTGAAAGACAGCGAGGCACGATGAAAGCAGGTTCACAGTTGGACGGAGAGGGATGGGCGACAGTCTTGGCGGAATTGTCCGAGTCCCTTGGGAACGAGGGATCACCGGTCAAGCTCTGCCTCATCGGTTCCGCAGCATGCTTGCTTGGGGGCATGGATGGACGCACCTCCGGTGAATTGGACGTATGGAAGTCCGCCAGCGACTTCGACAGGCGAGAGCTTCAATTGGCCGCCGAAAGGGTGGGCTTGTTGTTCGACCCCAAGCAGATCCTTGAGCCCGATCGTCCTTACGTGCAGTTGGTTGAACCCGGAGTTTCCCAACTGGGGGCCTTTCAACCGGTTTTCATCGAGCGCATGGGGAGGCTTCAGCTCTTCCGACCGCCGATCGAAAACCTGGTCGCCGCCAAGTTGGTGCGGGCGAGTCCCAAGGACTTGGGTGACATTCAGTTCCTCATCAGTCGTCACCGACCGAGCCTGGACAGGGTTCGTGAGATCATTCTCCACTTTCCCGAACCAGCCAGAGGAAGGGCGGTCGAGAATCTCGTCTATTTGGATGTTCTAAAGGCCTAGCCATGAATGCGCGTGAAGAGGAATTGGTGGCCGGCGCATTGCTGGCGGATCCGGATGCCACCCTGGAATGCTTCCATCAGAAACGGTGGGCGGAGCTTGCGGCGTTGGTTCGATTCGTCCGGCGGGATGTTCCCGTCGAACTTGCGCAAACGGATCCGGCCTTGTACCGGACGCTGCGCGACCAGGTGACTCGATTCTTTTTGCGTGGAGGGGATGCCTTGTGTTTGGAGAGACTTGAGGCCTTGGCCTCTGGTCAGGCCGGGTCAAAGAAAGAGGATCCGTTTTGAGGCACGACCCACAAAACACACAACGGTCATTCGAAGCCGACCGTCCACACGGAACTCAACAGCCCCTACCAGAGCTGGTGCTGGGACATCAGTTGCCGGATGACCGACTAGAACGGGCATCATCTCGATCAGGATCTCTTTGACCTCCGGTTGGAGGAAAATTGGAGGAAAGCACCACGGATCCAGGTCCTCCCGGAAACCGTGAACGTCGAGAAACCCCAATGAAATCGGGGTGTTTTGAAGTGGTGTCCCGACCAGGAATTGAACCTGGATCAACGGTTTAGGAAACCGCCGCTCTATCCATTTGAGCTATCGAGACAGACCAATGTTTACGGGAAGTTGGTGCGTTTTACCCGTGGTTGACAGTTGTTTCGCCTACCAAAAAACTTCCAGCGAACGCCGCGCGAACGCCGTGGATCTTCAGAGTGCCAATGAAACCCAAGGCTGCCAAGCGAGGTTTCGGAACGATGCTGACAATAGAATCCTCTGTTTTACAGCCTTCGCGAAAG
>JAJTFN010000200.1 GCA_021298285.1 Verrucomicrobium sp. | reverse complement strand
ATGCCGGCAAACCGGTCCACGGGTTCAGCGCCGCCTTCAAGCTCTTCGTGGGCCGGGGCAGTGGTGCCGACGGCTTCAGCTTCAACTTCGGCCCGGACATCCCGGATGGGGGCATCGGGGAGGAGGGGGCGGGCACCGGCCTGAGCGTCTGCTTTGACACCTACGACAACGGCGGCGGCGAGGCGCCGGCAATCGACATCAAGAAGGGCGGCTCGGTCATTGCCTCCGTGAAGGGGGTGGGCCTGCTCTTCCGCAAGGATGCCTGGGTCAACGTCAAGATCCAGGTCGACGCCGACGGCACGCTGGACCTCTCCCTCGACAACACGGCGGTCTATTCGAACCTGATTGGTGCCTTTGTGCCGACGCCCGGCCGCTTCGCCTTCGGCGCCCGCACCGGCGGTTCCTTCGACAACCATTGGGTCGACGACATCAGCCTCTCCACCGTCACCACCGGGCCCACCGCCCCCAAGGTCAGCCAGGCGGCCCCGCAGGGCCTCGGAGTGGCGGCCACCTCCGCGATCTCGGCGACGGTCGAGGATTCCGCCACCAAGGTCGCCGCCGGCTCGGTGCAATTGAAGCTGAACGGCGCGGTGGTCTCGGCCCAGGTGACCACCTCGGGCTCCGCCACGACGGTCACCTACGATCCGCCCGGCCTGTTGCCCTCCGGCTCCACCAACCAGGTCGAGTTGCGCTTCAAGGACACCGCCACGCCCCCCGTCGAGCAGGTCTTCGCATGGACCTTTGTCGCCGAATCCTACCGCAGCCTTGATGCCGCCCGGGCCATTCCGGCCGCCCAGATCGACACCACCCAGCGCGGCTTCACCGTGCGCACGGTCAAGGCGCGGATGGACTCGGTCTTCGTGACCTCCTCGGCACCCTACGAGGCCCTGCTGGCCGGCACGGCCATCGACGGCGCGACGGGAAAGCCCTACGAGAACATGGCCGACCTCTCGGCCTTCGGCCCCGACGGCCTGTTCGTGGAGGAGGATACCATCAACTACGAGGACATGGGCGGGACCGCAGGCAACTTCCCCGATGACCGCCGCACCCCGGGCATGCCCGGCACGGACGGGGTCTCCGACCGCTACGCCCTCGAGATCCTGACCTACCTCGAGCTGCCGGCCGGCCTGGTGACCCTCGGCGTCAACAGCGACGACGGGTTCCGGTTGCTCTCCGGCACCCCGGATCCCCGCTCGGCCTTGTCGCTGCTTCTGGGCAATTTCGAGGGTGGCCGTGGGGCCAGCGACACCCTCTGCTCGTTCGTGGTGGAGCAGGCTGGCATCTACCCGATCCGGCTCTTCTACTACGACGGCACCGGCACCGGATCCGTCGAGTTCTTCTCGGTGCTGCCCGACGGCACCAAGGTGCTGGTGAACGACCCGAACACCGCCGGCGCGATCAAGGCCTACCGGGCCCGTTCGAGCAGCGCCCCGGCCCTGTCGCCCTTCATCCTGAGCGCCTCGCCGGCTCCTGGTGAGGTCGATGTCAGCATCAAGCCCAAGGTCGACCTGCTCATCCGTGACACGACCCTGGCCCTCGACCCGGCCTCGGTGCAGGTGAGCCTCAACGGCGCGCCGGTCACCGCCACCGTCACCAAGACCGGCGGGGACACCTTGGTTTCCTTCCGGCCATCGGCCTCGCTGCCCGGAAAGACGCCGGCGACGGTGAAGGTCAGTTACCGCGACACCGGCGCCAATGCTCAGACCGTCAGCCAGGAGTGGCGCTTCACCACGGCCGAGGCCACGGCGGTGGTGACCGGCATGACCGCCGTGAAGATCAACTTCCAGAATTCCACCTCGGAGGGCTTCCCGGGCTACCTGCCGGACAACGGGGTGGTGTTCGCCGACCGGGGCAACGGGTTCAGCTATGGCTGGAACAAGGACAACTCGGCCAATGCGCGCAACCGGAACCAGACCGACAAGGCGCTCGCGCCGGACGAGCGCTACGACACCTTCAACCACATGCAGAAGCCCGGTGGCCCGTGGATCTGGGAGATCGAGGTGTCCATTGTCGGTGGCGAGTCGAACAACTTCGACCAGACCATCCGCATCAAGGCCGAGGACGTGCTGGTGGTGAATGGCGCGCCCTGCACCACCACCGAGCGTTTCCGCGACGGCAAGGCCAAGGTGAAGGTCGAGGACGGCCGCCTCTCCGTGAGCGCCTCGGAGGCCGACGGAGCCGTGAACTGCAAGATCGCCTTCCTGGAGATCTTCGCCGAGGAGATCTCGGCCGACTCGCCTGCCAAGCCCGTGGCCATCTCGGTCACCCGCAATGCCGACGGCGTGGTGATCTCGTGGCCGGCCGATGCGACCGGTTTCACGCTGGAGAGTTCATCCAGCCTCGGCGGTGCCTGGACGGCCGTTGGTGGAGTCACGGGCAATTCGGCGACCTTGCCGGCCCAGGCGGCGCAGCAGTTCTTCCGCCTGAAGAGGTGAACGCCGGCCTCCCCCGTCAGGGGGCCAATGATGCAAGGGTCCCGGCGAATGCCGGGGCCCTTTTTCCGTGGTGCGCCCTGTGGGGCGTCCTGGACACCCGTGGTCCAGGCCGGCCGCCGGGGCCGATCCTTGACGGACGCAGCCACCGGCGGAAAGGTGATCAAGATGTCCACCCCTTGGAACCTGACCCGATTCCGGTCCCCGGCCCGGTTTCCGGAGATCGGACGGATTCCTGGGACGCTCCGTTCGGGTTGGTTGGGTTCGGTGCTGGTGGGCCTGCTGCTGGCGTTGGCGGGCGAGGCCTTTGCTGCCGAGGCGGTCGGTTCGGTCGCCCGCGCCCCGGTTCCCGGAGACTGGTGGGCCTTCCGGCCCCTGTCGCAGCCGGAGGTTCCCCGGGTGACCGATCCCCGGGGCCGGCATCCGATCGATGCGTTCATCCTCCAGACGCTGGCCTCGAAGGCGATTTCCCCCGCTCCTCAGGCCTCGCCCCGCGAGTTGTTGCGCCGGCTCCACGTGGACCTCGTGGGCCTGCCGCCCACGCCCGACGAGATCGCCGCCTTCGAGCGGGATCCTTCGCCGGAGGCCTGGTCCCGCCGGGTGGACGCCCTGTTGGCCAGCCCCCGATACGGTGAGCGCTGGGGCCGCCACTGGCTCGATGTCGTCCGCTTCGCCCAGAGCAACGGCTACGAGCGCGACGCCGAGAAGCTCGAGGCCTGGCGCTACCGCGACTACGTGATCCGGGCCTTCAACGAGGACAAGCCCTACGACCGCTTCATCCGCGAGCAAATCGCCGGCGACGAGATCGCCGGCGGCCTCGTGGACGGGGACGGCCGCTCCGGGCCCGCCTGGCGGGACGCGGTCGTCGCCACCGGATTCCTGCGCCTGGGCGTCCACGATGACGAGCCCGACGACAAGGTGCTCGCCGAGTACGACGAGCTGGATGACATCGTCGGGACCACCGGCGCGGCGTTCCTCGGGATGACCGTGGCCTGCGCCCGCTGCCACGACCACAAGTTCGACCCCATCCCCCAGCACGACTACTACGCGCTCCTGGCTCTCTTCCGGCCGCTCCATGTCGGGACCGGGGGGACCCCGGGGTTGGACTCGCCGCTCTTCGCCCCGCTGGCCTCGCCGTCCGAGATCGATGCCTGGAAGGCCGGTCGGGACCGCGAGCGGCGCGACCTGGAGGCCCGTCGCGAGGTCGCCACCGACGAGGCCGCCCGCAAGGATCTCTCCCGGCGCATCGAGGCGCTCCAGAAGGCGGGCCCACCCTTCGAGTGGGCGCTGGCCGCCCGGGAGCGCGGAGGCCCGGCCCCGGAGGTCCGGGTGCTGTCGCGTGGCAATCCCAGGTCGCCGGGTGCGGAGGTGAAGCCCGGCTTCCTGAGGGCGGCCGGGGGCGGGGATGCGTCGGTCGGCGCAGCCTCGGGCACCTCCGCCTCGGGCCGCCGCCGGGCCCTGGCAGACTGGATCGCCAACCCGGCCAACCCGCTGACGGCCCGCGTGCTGGTGAACCGGGTGTGGCATCACCACTTCGGCCGCGGGTTGGTCCGCACCACCACCGACTTCGGTCGGGTCGGTGGCCTGCCAAGCCATCCCGAGTTGCTCGACTGGCTGGCGGGCGAGTTCCTTCGGCAGGGTTGGTCGATCAAGGCCCTGCACCGGCTCATCCTCACGTCGGCCACCTGGAAGCAATCCTCCAGCATCCCGAATCCCGCGGGGACCGAGGCCGATCCCGGCAACGACCTGCTGTGGCGCCAGAACCTCCGCCGGCTCGATGCCGAGGCGTTGCGCGACACGCTCCTGGCGATCTCCGGATCCTTGAATCCCGAGGCGGGAGGGCGGGGCTTCTTTCCGGCGCTGAGCGGGGAGGTGCTGGCGGGAGGATCGAGGCCCGGCACCGATTGGCAGGTCTCCGGACCGTCCGAGCGTTCCCGCCGCAGCGTCTACGCCTACATCCGGCGCACCTCCATGGTCCCGATGTTCGAGGCCTTCGACTACAGCAACGCCACCTCGCCGCTGGCCGAGCGGCCGGTGACCACGGTGGCTCCGCAGGCCCTGATGCTGCTCAACGACGCTTTCGTGCAGGAACAGGCCGCCGCCCTCGCCCAACGGGTCCGCGGTGAGTCCGTCGCCTCCGGGGGCGGGGCGAGATCCGCCCGGGTGGCTTCCAAGGCCCCGGCAGCCCCGAGGTCTTCGAAGGCCTCCCCCGATGAGTCCCTGCTCCTCCGCCGAGCCTGGACGTTGGCCACCGGGAGGTCTCCGGAGGCGCGGGAGTCGGCCGCGATCGAGGAATTCTTTGGGCGTCAGGTGACCCTCTGGTCCGGCCTCGAACCTCGGATGTCCTTCCGGCCGGATGTGCCCGACACCCTGTCGGTGCCCTACTTCAACGCGCTCCCCGCCGAGCGGTTCCTGGTGCCCCCGGGACCGGAATGGGAGGGCCACAAGGGCCTCTGGCCGCGCGAGTACGAGGGCAACCGCGCCCTCGAGGCCGGTCGCGGACCCTTCGCTTTCCGCCGCGGGGTGGACCTCGGCGACGGCGAGCTGTCGGTCGGGCTGGTGCCCCAGGTGGGTTGCTCCCAGGTGGGGCTGCTGCTCCGGGCGTCCGTGCGTCCGGGCGAGGCCGCCGAGAGCGCGGTCGAGGTGGTCTTTGAACCGAGGGACGGGCGGTTGTCGATCCGCCGCACCACGCCGCGCACGGCGACGGTGATCGCCTCGCGCGACGGGGTGAGCCTTGAAGGGGGGAGTCTTCGCCTCCGGATCCGTCTCGACGGGAATCGGCTGGCTGTCCGGTCCTCGAGGCCGTGCTGCCCCCCGAGACGCCCGCGACCGGGGCGCTGGGAGTCCGGGCCTGGGGCTCGGGCGTGGGGCTGGATCGCCTGCGATGGACGCCAGCGGCCGGTCCGCCGCAGGACTTGTGGCCGGAACGTCCCCGCGACTGGGCCCGCCACCGGGCCCTCGAGAGCGCCTGCCTGCTGATGCTCAACCTCAACGAAGTGGCCTATGTCGACTGAACCCCGACCCCGCTCCGGGGCCTTGTGCGCCGGATCCCGCCGCGACTTCCTCGCCCAGTTCGGGGCCGGTTTCACCAGCCTGGCGTTGTCCGGGATGCTCGAGGCCGACGGCTTCTTCGCGCGGCCCGAGGTCGCCGCCAGCCTCGGGTCGGACCCGATGCGCGTGAAGCCGCCGCACCGGCCGGCCCAGGCCAAGGCCTGCATCTTCCTCTTCATGTACGGGGGGCCCTCCCAGATGGATCTCTTCGACTACAAGCCGGAGCTGAACCGTCGCCACGGGCAGACCGCCTCGCTGGAGCAGCGCCGCCGTGACGTGAAGCCCGGCACGCTGCTGGGTTCCAAGCGGACGTTCCGGCAGTGCGGGAAGTCGGGACTGTGGTGCAGCGATGTGCTGCCGCACCTGTCGGCCCACATGGACAAACTGGCTGTCATCAAGTCGCTGTACGCCGACTCCTTCGCCCACGGTTCGGCGATGATCCAGATGAACAGCGGGCGCGTGCTGCAGGGCTGGCCCTCCATGGGCTCCTGGATGTCCTATGGGCTGGGTTCGGCGAACGCGAACCTGCCCGGCTACGTGGTGATGCTCGACCCGCGCGGCGGGCCGATCAGCGGCGCGGCCAACTGGTCGAGCGGGTTCATGCCGGCGGCCTACCAGGGCACGGTGTTCCGGGCCTCGGGCAATCCCATCCTCAACCTCGACCCGGCCGACGGGGCGCCGGCGCAAGTCCAGCGCGACACCATCACCACCCTCAACCAGCTCAATGCCGGGCACCTGGCCTCGAGGCCCGGGTTCAGCGAGCTGCAGGCCCGCATCGCCAGCTACGAGCTGGCCTTCCAGCTCCAGCGCAGCGCGCCCGATGCGCTCGACCTGTCGCAAGAGTCCGCGGCCACGCTGGAGAGCTACGGCGTCAACCAGTCGCGCCCCGACGATCACCCGCTGGCGCTGGGGCCGGCTCCCTTCGGTCGCCAGTGCCTCATCGCCCGGCGGCTTGTCGAGCGCGGGGTGCGGTTCATCCAGATCTATCACGGAGGCGGTCACCAGCAGCAGAACTGGGACGCCCACAACGGCGTCGAGGAGAACCTGCGCATCCACGGCCCCGAGATCGACCGGCCCATCGCCGCGCTCCTGGCCGACCTGGAACAGCGCGGTTTGCTCGACTCGACCCTGATTGTCTGGGGCGGCGAATTCGGTCGGCAGGCCGTCTCGCAGGGAGGCAATGGCGGTCGCGACCACAACCCCAAGGGGTTCACCTACTGGCTGGCAGGTGGTGGCGTCCGTGGCGGCACCAGCTATGGCGAGACCGACGAGTTGGGCCACGAGGCCGCGGTCGACCGCCACCACGTCCGCGACTTGCACGCCACCATCCTGCACCTCATGGGGCTGGATCCGCTCAGGCTCACCTACTTCTACGGCGGCCTCGACCAGAAGCTCACCGGCGTGGTGGAGCCCGAGGTCATCCGCGCCGTCCTGGCCTGATCATCCGGGGTCCGTGCCACTGCGTTCGCAGAAGGTGCAGCCGTCGATGGCGTCGCCGGTGTGGACGACGACGATGACGATGAGGTGGATCGCCGAGCGTCTGGCAATGGGCACGCGCGGTTCTCCGAACCATCCCGTTTATCGGCTCAGGAAGCTTGGCGGGGAGTAGACAATATCAAGAACTGACCCCTCTGCCGAATGGCTGGAAAGATGAAACCCCCGGAAACGTTGGTTTCCGAGGGTTTCAGATTGGCGACCCCACGGGGAATCGAACCCCGGTTACTGCCGTGAAAGGGCGGTGTCCTAACCGCTAGACGATGGGGTCTGAAAAGAGCGGCGAGTCTTTCGCAGACTATCGCCTGCGTTGTCACGCCGTAATTTCACGCCGTAATGGCTGGTGGGTCGGCAGGGATTTGAACCCTGGACCAACGGCTTAAAAGGCCGCTGCTCTACCGCTGAGCTACCGACCCGCCAAAAAGCGGATGCGCAAGGTATCGGGCGGCGGGTCGCCCGCAAGCAGTCTTTTCCGGAGCATTTGCACCCGCTCCGGGCATCGATGTTCGATTTTTGCCCATCGATGGGGCGGCGGGCTTGACGGGGCCGGCTGAATTTCGGACCAAGGGTGGCGTCATTTCCCAGTCATGAATCCATCCCTCGAGAACCGCCGGGACTTCCTCAAGTCCAGTTCCACCGCCGCCGCCCTCACGTTTGCCGCGCCGGCCCTGCTGATGCGGGAGCGCGCCTTCGCCGCCAACTCCGACACGATCCGCATCGGCCTGGTGGGCTGCGGCGGCCGGGGCACCGGCGCCGCCGGCAATGCGCTCGAGGCCGACAAGAACCTCATCCTGGTGGCCATGGGCGACGCCTTCGAGGACCAGCTCAACCAGAGCCACGCCGGTCTCGACAAGCAGTATCCGGGTCGCGTGCAGGTCGAGCCGTCCAAGCGCTTCGTCGGGCTCGACGCCTACCAGAAGGTCATCGACGCCGGCGTCGATGTGGTGCTCCTGGCCTCGCCCCCGGGATTCCGCCCGACTCACCTGCGCTACGCGGTCGAGAAGAAGAAGCACATTTTCTGCGAGAAGCCCATGGCCACCGACAGCGCCGGCATCCGTCATGTGATGGAGTCGGTCCGCATGTCGAAGGAGGCCAAGCTCAACATCGTGGCCGGCTACTGCTGGCGCTATTCGTTGCCGCGTCGCGAGTTCTTCAAGCGCATCAACGAGGGTGAGATCGGCGAGGTGCTGGCCATGTACGGCACCTACCTCACCGGCCCGGTCAAGCCCATGCAGGCTCCCTCGCAGCGCAAGCCCGGAGTGGGCGACCTCGAGTGGCAGATGCGCAACTGGATGAACTTCACCTGGCTGGCCGGCGACGGCTACGTCGAGCAGTGCATCCACACGGTCGACAAGATGATGTGGGCCTTCGGTGACAAGCCGCCGGCCAAGGTCGTGGCCAATGGCGGCCGGGTGCACCCGAACTACGAGGGCAACATCTTCGACCACATGACGGCCACCTACGAGTGGGCCAACGGCGCCCGCGGGATCATCGCCCAACGTCAGATCGCCAACTGCTACAGCGACAACAGCGACTACGTGCTCGGGGCCAAGGGCAAGGGCTGGAACGGCTGGTCGAACGCCTACTTCAAGAACGCCGACGGTTCCAACGGCTGGCGTTACCGGGGCGAGAACCCCGACATGTACGTCGTCGAGCACCAGCACCTCTACAAGGCCATCCGCGCCGGCGAGTTCCACAACGACGGCGACCGCATGGTCAACAGCACGCTGGCCGGCATCATGGGTCGCCTGGCGGCCTACACCGGCCAGGAGGTCACCTGGGAGCAGGCCCTCAATTCGAAGATCCAGCTCGTGCCCGAGAACCTGTCCTGGGACATGAAGCTCCCGATCGATCCGCTGCCGGTTCCGGGCAAGACCAAGCTGGCCTGATTCCAAGCCAGGCGACCGGCTGGGTTGAATCCAATCACCCAGCCGGTCTCCGCCCCGCTGGAATCCCGCTTCGGCGAACCAGAGCCGATGCCGGATTCCATGTCCGCCGTGACGCTCCGCCTGCTTCCGGTTTCCGCCCTCCGCGTCCCCGCTCTCACCGATCTCTGTTCCTCCTGACCCCGCACACCGCCATGAATCGCCGCCACTTCCTGCACGCCGCCGCCCTCCTGGGGGCCTCGTTGCCCGCCTTCGCGCAGGCCGGGCCCAAGCGCAAGATCCTCAAGGGCATCATGTGGGGTACCGTCGGGGTGCCCGGTTCGGTGATGCAGAAGATGGAGGCCATCAAGGCCGCGGGATTCGACGGCGTCGAGCCCATGGGCGGCATGGACAATGCCGAGATGAACGCCGCCCTCAAGGCCACGGGTCTCAAGGCCGGGTCGGTGTGCTGCCACACGCATTGGGCCAAGCCCCTGTCCGACCCCAATCCGGCCGTGCGCGAGGTCGGGGTCGAGGGTCTCAAGCTGTCGCTGCGCGATGCCAAGGCCTACGGGGCGCCGGCCGTGCTGCTGGTGCCGGCCGTGGTCAACGCTTCCATCAGCTACTCCGACGCCTACACCCGCTCGCAGGCCGAGATCCGCAAGGTGGTGCCCCTGGCCGAGGAGTTGGGCGTGAAGATCGCCATCGAGAACGTCTGGAACAACTTCCTGCTCAGCCCGCTCGAGGCCGCCCGCTATGTCGACGAGTTCAAGAGCCCCATGGTGGGCTGGCACCTCGACGTGGGGAACCTGATCCACTACGGATGGCCCGAGCAGTGGATCCGCATCCTGGGCAAGCGCATCGCCACGCTGCACATCAAGGAGTACAGCCGCGCCAAGTCGGACAAGCAGGGCAAGTGGGCCGGCTTCGACGCCGAGTTCCTCAAGGGCGACAACAACTGGCCCGCGGTCATGAAGGCCATCGACGAGATCGGCTACCAGGGTTGGGGCATTGCCGAGCAGGGCGGGGCTGGCTCGCCCGAGGGCCTCAAGAAGCTTTCCACCGAGATGGACCAGATCTTCGCCTCCTGAGGCGGAACGGGCGGGGTTGCGTCCCAAGGCGCCTCGGTTGCCCGGGGTTTGGACAGCGTTCGGGCGGGGCTTCCGTGGGTTTCCCGCCGCACAGCCACCCTGGGTTCGGATCGGACGCCCGGTCGGGCCATCCGATGGCCGCGGCCCGGGATCCTCAACGCGGTGTTCCTGGAGCGTGACCCCAGCATGTCGTCGCGGTGTGTCGCCGCGGTTGCGGGATCCGCACCGTCGGTCCAGCCTTG
>JAJTFN010000199.1 GCA_021298285.1 Verrucomicrobium sp. | reverse complement strand
GGGTGGAGCCGTCGATCTTGTAGCCCACCTCGGCGTCGATGGCGCGGGACCATTTCACGTAGTGCCCCACGAAGAGGTCGAGGTCGCCGTCGTTGTCGAGGTCGAACCAGGTGGCCGCGGTGCTCCAGTCGTCCGGCTTGCCACCGACACCGGCCGTGGTGGTGACATCCTTGAAACGGGCCCCCCTCGTTGTGGAAGAGCCGGGCCCCGCCGACGGCGGTGATGAACACGTCGGGCCGGCCGTCGTTGTCGTAGTCGCCGACGGCGGCACCCATGCCGTGGAACGGCGTCTCGAGCCCGGATCCGGCCGAGATGTCGGTGAAGCGGATGGCGCCGCCGGGAGCGGTGTCATTGCGGTACAGGGCGCTTCCGGGCGAGGCCGGCCCCTGCGTGTCCCACGGCCAGCGGTTGCCGTTGACCAGGAGCAGGTCGGCGTCGCCGTCGCCATCGGCATCGAAGAACGCCGCGCCGGCCCCCATGGTCTCGGGCAGGAGCTTCTCGCCGGCCGCCCCGGTGAAGTGCCGGAACCGCACTCCTGCCGCCTCGCCCACTTCGGAGAACGGCGCTTTCGGCAGGGTGAGTTTCTGGGCGGTCTGCACGGTCTGGGGAGCCGCCAGGGGGGTCACCTGGATCTTGGCCGGTCCCTCGGTCTTGCGCAGGGCGAAGAAGGCTCCGAGGCCCGCGACGGCCAGGGCGCCGAGGATCACCAGCGACCAGCGGAGTCCGGCACGGATGGCCGAATCATCGGAGGCGACCCACTCCTCGGGATCTTCGGGCTTCGGGGAATTTCGGGACATGGTGGGGGGAGCGTGGCAGGACCTCGGGCACCGGGACAACCGATCAGCGCGAGGCGGTGGTCTTCGAGGTGGGTTCCGGGGGCGCGGGTTCCTGGCCGGCGGCGGATCCCGCGATGGACAGGCTCTGCGGATGTTGCAGGTCGTAGATCACGATGGCCTGGGCGGCGTGGTCGGCGGCCGGGTGGTTGCGGCGGGCGGCGGCCACGGCCCGGTCCCGGGCGTTGTCGTCGGGCCGGTAGCGTTCGTGGAGTTTCCGGTGGCGCTCGCTGGCGGCGGCATCGCCGAGGGCGGCGTGGATGAGGCCGAGGTTGTAATGGGCCGTGAGGTTCTCGGGGTCGATGACGAGGGTGCGCTCAAAGCGCGCCGCGGCGGCCCGCAGGTACTCCTGCTTCCGCTCCGGATTGGCCCGCTCCATCTTGGCGCGCTCGAACAGGGTCTGACCCAGTTCATTGATCACCTCGTAGTCGCGGCTGAAGTCGAACCCGCGCTTCTCCAGCTCCGGGTAGCGGTCTTCCAGGATGCTCGTGAGCTGCCGGATGGATTCGTCGAGGAACCCGTTCTGCTTGTTCACCAGGCCGTTGAGCCAGGCGATGGTCCAGCGGTTGCCCGGCGGGTCGAAACGCTTGGGATCGTTGGCGCGCTGCAGGGCACCCACGGCGTCGTCGAGGCGGCCCTCCTTGAAGAACACCCGCGCGAGGTTGAGGGGGCCGTCGGCGCGGCCGAGCGCCTCGACCCGACCAAAGGCCTCGGCCGCCTGGATGAGTTCGCCCTTCTCGCTGCCCTTGTCGCCCTTCAGGAACAGGCCGATGCCGTAGTCGTTCCAGCGCTGCCACTCCGGGATCTTGGAGGGCGCGTTGGTGCTCGCGACTCCGGATCCGCCCTCGATGTCGAACTCGAGCCGGTCCGACGCCATCACGGTGACCGGCAGGTCGTTGGTCACCAGGAACGGCCCGCCCTTCACGTAGTTCGAGGCGTAGGTGTAGTTGAAGTAGATCGTGTCGAACTTCCGGTAGTTCACCTTCACCTCGACCGTCAGCGGCGAGCGCTGGGTCTCGGGCACGGTGAGCCGGTAGTGCAGCACATGGGCCGCGCCGGGCGGGATCTGGTTGTTGTAGAGCGGGGTGAAGATGTCCTGCGCGTTGCGGCGGTCGATGCGGTTGCCGTCCTTGTCGAGCATGTAGACGTTGAGGAAGTGGGACCACGGGTCCACCTCGCCGTGACGGCCGGTGGCCCCCGAACGGCCCACGACCCGGCCCTGGCCATCGGTCACCGCCACGTCGGCCCAGATCTCGTTGGAGTCGACCGTGCCCTGGGTGAGCGGGTGGCCGAGCTTCACCGTGCGGACCACCGTCTCGAGCAGGTAGGTCTTGCCCGGCTTGAGGCGGGGCAGGTTGGGGCGAAGCGGGGCCGTCAACGGGGAATCGATGGTGCCGCCCTCCTTCACGCCGAAGAGGTCCACCCGGATGCAGTCCTTCAGGAACTCCTGCTGGCGACGGATGGCTTCCTTCTGCTCCGGCCCGGGCGGCAGCACCTTGGCGGGCACGCCCGTGTTGGCCCCCGGGAACGCATGGCTGTGGACGGCCAGGAAGTCGTTGGTGCCGTACTTCTTGGCCCCGAAATCCGCCGAGGCCTGCAGCGGCATGTGGCACTCGGCGCAATTGGCCTTGGCCTTTTCCGGATAATAGAACGACCGGGCATTGACCCCCGACACCCCCGAGAGCAGGTACGAATCATAGTGGTTCTGACCCCGGAGGAACTCCTTGTAGTGGTTGACCGCGTAGGGGATGCCCACCTTGTGGCAGGTCGAGCAGAACTCGGCCGTCTTGTGGAAGGGCTTGAGGAAGGTCTCCTTGTGGAACTGGGGCTTGCCCTTCACCAGCTGCTTGTTGACGAAGAACGCCAGCGAGTTGGTCGGGGCGAAGGCGAAGGGGTAGTGGACCGGTTCCTCGATGGTGTAGTTGCCGTTGCCGATGGGCCCCTTCTCGGCGCCCTCGAGGTGCGTGATGGAGTGGCAGGTGACGCAGGTGATGCCCGCCTGCGAGGTCGGGTGCTTGACCATGTCGAAGTTGGGGTCGTCGAAGGCGCCGGAGAAGAAGGGCACCGGGTCATGGCAGCCGGCGCACCAGCGGGAGGCCTGCACCGAGCCGTCCCGCTTCAGGGCCGCCTCGCGGGTCTGTTTGATGCTGAACAGGTAGAAGGGGTTGTTGAACGAGCTGAACTTGTGGGCCGAGTGGATGTAGGAGTTGAAGACGTCCTGATGGCACTCCAGGCAGTACTCGTTGTTCATCAGGGACTTGGCCGGGATGAACTTGCCGTTGGCCGTCCGGGAGCTGCTGGGCATGAAGTACTTCTCGCCCGAGGCCGGCGCCTTGGCCGACCAGATGCGCGGGTCGTGCCGGTGGAAGGCGACCATCACCGCCACGGCGGCGGCGACGGCCGCTCCCCAGCCCACCCCCAGCTTCCAGCGGATGCGCGGGCCGGCCAGCCGGTGCAGCAGGTAAAGCCAGACGCAGAGCAATGGCGTGATGACATGGGCCCAGTAGGCCGCCGAGCGCCCGCCCTCGCTCTTGACCTGGATCCACTCCAGGCCGTCGAAGCGCACCAGCACCACGCCCGAGATCAGCAGCACGAGGCTGATGGCGAACAGCGCGTAGCCGACGTACACGGCCTTCCGGTTGGGCCGGTTCCAGGTGTTGGCGATGTGGACCCAGTTGAAAATCAGGAAGGGCACCACGAAGAGCAGCCCCAGGACGAGGTGGGCCAGGAACTGGATCTGGTAGGCGTAGTTCTGGTAGCTCACCCCGATGGCCCGGTCCTTCCAGGTCATGAAGGTGACCGTCAGCAGGTACACCGAGTTGGCCCCCAGCAAGGCCAGCAGCACCCAGATGACATTCAGCACCCACCGCAACCGCGGGCCGATGGCGCGTACGTAGCGCTTGGCCTTCGGCGGCGGGGTTTCCTTCGGTTCGGCTTCTCCCGGGACCATGCGACGTATGGAGGACCGTGTTCGGGTTTTTTCCAGTCTTCGGGGGCGAACGGGATGGTTCCGGGGGTGAACTGCCAACCCATCGTCCCCGGGGGCCACCGGGATCCGTCTTGGGGGAGATTCCCTGGAGACCTTCCGTGAGAGCGGGATTGATGAGGCGGGGATCTTCCCGTCAGCCTTCCCGCATGGCCGACGTTCCGGTGCCCGCGCCCGCTCCCGCCGCCGCCCTGTCCAAGGGGCAGATCTTCCTGCGACGCCTGGGCAGCACGCTCTTCCTGTGGACGATCGTCCTGGCGGCCATCTTCTCCACCGACGCCTTCATCCGCAGCTATGTGTTCCTGGGCCTGATGATGCTCTTGGCCGGTGCCGGCTTGGTGGAGTTCTACGGCATGGTCGAGCGGCGCGGGTTCGTGTGTTTCCGGTTCTGGGGGCTGGCCAATGGCCTGCTGCTGATGGCGGCGACCTTTTTCTACCTCACGGTCTACCAGCCGGGATCGAGGTTCTCCGGCCAACCCTCGCGGGCGGCCGACTTCGAGTCGGCGGTGCTGGTGCTCTTCGTCCTGGGCCTGTGCCTGCGGGAGTTCGTCTCGAAGAAAAACCAGGGCAACGCCATGACGGCCATTTCCATGACCCTGCTGGGCCTGATGTACGTGCCATGGCTGCTGAACTTCCTCCAGAAGATCAATTTCTTCCCCGGCGTGGATGGGCGTTTCTACGTGCTCTACTTCATCGTGGTGACCAAGTTCAGCGACGTCGGCGCCTACTGCACGGGCTCGCTGATCGGGCGTCACAAGATGATCCCGCGCATCAGCCCCGGGAAGACCTGGGAGGGCTTCGCCGGCGCGGTGGTGATCTCGACGGCCTGCTCGCTGGGCTTGGCGGCGCTGCTGGGGGATCGCCTGGCGGGGATGACCCCGGTCCATGCGGTGGTCTTGGGCGTGATCCTCAGCGTGGCCGCCGTGGTCGGCGACCTCATCGAGTCCCTCTTCAAGCGCGAGGCCGGCGTGAAGGACTCCGGCCGATTCTTCCCCGGCATCGGCGGCATCCTCGACCTGCTCGACAGCCTGCTCTTCAACGCCCCCCTCATGTACCTCTACCTCCGTCACGTGCTCCGTCACTGAAAACGGGGTCAGGGAACGATTTCCGATTTTGGATGTCTTCAAGGGAACGCCTTCATCCATGC
>JAJTFN010000040.1 GCA_021298285.1 Verrucomicrobium sp. | reverse complement strand
CGGGGAGTCGGCATGGTGGGCACTCAGGGGGAACGCTTGGGATCGGTGATTGCAGGTCATGGAGGGGAGGCTGGGGTTGGGATGGCGGGTTTTGGTCGGATCAGCGGGAGCTCGGCGCACGGCACACGGCTCCTGATCCAGACTTCGCCGGGCACCGGGCGGTTCTCTCCGGAAATTTTTGGAAACCGAGCGGATGCCCCTCGCGCAGCCGGTCGCCGCCGGCACCAGGAAGCCCGGCTCGACTTCGCCCCGACCCGCCGTAGTCTCGGCCCTGCATGAGAGTCGCCGCCGCACGGAGGGCCTGGACCGCCGCCCTCGGCCTGGGGTTGCCCGTCGGGTTCGGGCTCTGGACCCGCCTCGTCGGTGCCGAGCTGCCCGCGCCCGGATTCACGCCGGAGTCCCGGGGCGAGCACGCCCTGCGGGGGGTTCTGGCCCATGTGCGACCCGGGACGACCCTCACCAACGCCACGATCCTCGTGCGCGACGGCCGGATCGCCTCGGTGGGTGTCGCCCTCGAGGTCCCGGCCGGAGCCCGGATCTGGGACCTGCCCGGCACGCATGTGTACGCCGGGTTCATCGACCCCTACCTGACCCTCGGGGGGAAGCCCGAGGCGGCCAACACCTCCGGCACCGAGTCCGGATCGGACGACGGATCCCGCTCCGGGGCGGGCGGGGTCACCGCCTCGATGACCTCTGGCGCCCCGCGCTTCCTCGGCGTGCCTGGCCAGGAGCGCGACCCCGGCTCGCCGGGACCGGCCCATGGCCTGGCCGACGTGACGCCCGAGCGGCGGATGGTCGAGGGCCTGTCGCCCGACCCGAAGGAGCTGGCATCCCTGCGGGAACTCGGATTCACGGCCGCCAACGTGGTGCCCGCCAAGGGCATCCTGCGGGGCCAGTCGGTGGCCATCAGCCTGTCCGACGGTTCGCCCAACCGGGCCGTGCTGCGGCCCGACACCGCCCAGCACGTGGCCTTCGTCCTCGGCTCGGGCGGGAGCGACGCGTATCCCAAGTCGCTCATGGGCGTCATCGCCACGGTCCGCCAGGCCTGGATGGATGCGGCCTGGTACCGGGCCGACCAGGCCGATGCCGCCGCCCCCGGGCGCGCCGCGGCGCGGCCCCGGCCGGGCTTCAACGCGGCCCTGGCGGCGCTGCAACCCACCCTGGCCGACCCCGGATCCCGGGGAACGCCGACCCGACAACCGGTGGTCTTCGAGCCGGGCAGCGTGCTCATGCAGGACCGGGCCTTCCGGGTGGCCGCCGAGGCGGGGGTCCGGCCCCAGTTGGTGGCCAGCGGCCAGGAATGGCGGCGGCCGGACCTGCTGACCCCGATGGCCAAGGCCGGGGTGCCCTTCATCGTCCCGCTCCACTTCCCCGCGCTGCCGAAACTGCCGGAGGACTCCGCCTGGGACTCGGTGCCGCTGGATCTGCTGCGGGCCTGGGACTGGGCCCCGGAAAACCCGGCCCTCTTGGCGCGGTCGGGCCTGACGATCGCGCTGACCACCCATGCCCTGCCCGACCGGAAGGCCTTCCGCACCCAGCTCCGCGCGGCCCTCGACCGCGGGCTGTCCGAGGCCGACGCGCTGGCCGCGCTCACCACGGCACCGGCCGCGCTGTGCGGGCTCGACGACCGGCTGGGCACGCTGGAGGCCGGCAAGCTGGCCCACCTCACCGTGGTGGAGCCCGGCGCCGGCGGGTTCTTCGAGCCGTCGCTCCGGGTGCTCGCCGTGTGGATCGACGGCGTGGCGCATGAGACCGACGCCACCCTGAAGACACCTGAGCGCCAGGAGCCCAACGCCGAGGCGGAGGCCAAGAAGGCCGAGGAGCGTCGCCTCGCCTCCGCCCGGGTGGCCCGGCCGCCGCTGGACGGACGGGGTCCGCTGGCCCGGCCCCCCGCGGTGGTCGTGCGCAACGCGACCGTCTGGACCAGCGGCCCCCGGGGAATCCTGACAGGGGCCGACCTGCTGGTGGAGGGCGGCCGGATCCGCGCCGTGGGTCCGTCGCTGGCGGCAGGACCGGCCGTGCAGGAGATCGACGGCACCGGCCTGCATGTCACCCCGGGCATCCTCGACTGCCATTCGCACTCGATGATCCTGGGGGCGGTCAACGAGGGCACGCTGCCGAGCACGGCGATGGTGCGCATCGGCGACGTGGTCAACTCGGAGAGCGAGAACCTGCACCAGCAGTTGGCCGGCGGCACCACGCTGGTGAACCTCCTGCACGGCTCGGCCAACCCCATCGGCGGCCAGAACTGCGTGATCAAGCTGCGCGACGGCGCCACGCCCGAGGGCCTGAAGTTCGAGCCCGCCCCGGGGGGCATCAAGTTCGCCCTGGGTGAGAACGTCAAGCAGTCGGGCTGGGGCGACAAGGCCGTGACCCGCTTCCCGCAGACCCGCATGGGCGTGGGAACCTTCTACCGCAACCGCTTCACCGCCGCGCGGCAGTACCTCGAGGACATCGGCCGCGGACGCCGTGCCGACGGTTCCCCGGTCCGGCGCGACCTCGAGCTCGAGGCGCTGGGCGAGATCCTGGGCGGCACCCGGCTCATCCACTGCCACAGCTACCGGCAGGACGAGATCCTCGCCTTCCTGCGCGTCATGGAGTCCTTCGGTGTGCGCGTGGCGTCGCTGCAGCACATCCTCGAGGGCTACAAGGTGGCCGACGAGATCGCCCGCCACGGGGCCGGCGCCAGCGCCTTCGCCGACTGGTGGGCCTACAAGTTCGAGGTGATCGACGCCATCCCCTACGCGGGCAGCCTGATGCGCGAACGGGGGGTGGTGGTGAGCTTCAACTCCGACTCCAGCGACCACGCCCGCCGGCTCAACTTCGAGGCGGCCAAGGCCGTGAAGTATGGCGGCACGCCGGAGGCCGAGGCGCTGAAGTTCGTGACCCTCAACCCGGCGCGGCAACTGGGCATCGACCACCGGGTGGGATCGCTGGAGCCCGACAAGGATGCCGACTTCGTGCTCTGGAGCGGCTCTCCGCTGGATTCCTCAAGCCGCTGCCTCGAGACCTGGGTGGACGGCCAGTGCCGGTTCCGGCTCTCGGCCGAGGCGGCCCGGGTGAAGGTCCTGCAGGAGGAGCGTTCGGCGCTCCTGGCCAAGGCCCGCAAGCTCACCGGAAGCGGCGGCGACGGGGCCAAGGCCTCCGACAAGGCCCGCCAGCGGTTCTTCCTGCGCGCCCTCGAGCAGGCCCGTCATCAGGGCGTGCGGGAATGCCAGGATTGCCTCGTGCGGCAGACCGACTGAACCCCAACCCCACCCCAGGATGGCAGGCCAGGGCTTCCACGGCGACCGCAGGACGGCAACCCTGCCACGGCGGTCTCGGCCGGGGCCCGAAGGGATGGCCGCCCGGGCGCCGACGGGCCCGGACCCGACCGGTCCACGGGGCAGCCGGGATGGCCACCGGTCGGATCCGGTGATCCTCTCGGGCTGCGACTACCTCGGGCTGTCGCTGGACCCGGTGCTCCGGGAGGCCTGGTTGCAGGCCTCGGCCTCGGGCCCGCTGCAGACCGGCGCCTCGCGGGCCACCACCGGCGACCATCCGCGGTACCGGCGGGCCGAGGCGGCCATCGCGGCCTTCCTGGGCGAGCCGGCCGCCGCCTTCCTGGCCACCGGCTACCTCGCGTCGTTGGCGGTGGCCCAGGCGCTGGCCGGCGAGGCCACGCACGTGGTGCTCGACGACGCGGCCCACGCCTGCGTGCGCGATGGCGCGACGCTGACCGGCCTGCCGGTGCTGCCCTTCCCCTCCGGCGACGCCGAGACCCTGCGGCGGGTGCTGGGGCGGCTACCCCGGTCGGCCCGGCCGCTGGTGGCCACGGACGGCGTCCATGGACTGCGGGGGGGCATGGCCCCGATCGACGCCTACCTCGAGGCCCTGCCGCGATCCGGATGGCTTTGGGTCGACGACGCCCACGGGATCGGGACCGTGGGCGCGGGCGGCCGGGGCACGGTCGAGGCGCTCGGGCTCGGGCCGGATCCCCGGCTGGTCCGCAGCCTGACCGGGTCCAAGGCCCTCGGCGTGGCCGGGGGAGCGGTCGTCGGCCAGGCGGCGGTCGTGGAGCGGGTTCGGAGCCACGCCGGGGCCTACCGGGCCTCGTCGGCCCCTCCCCTGGCGGTCGCGGCCGCCTTCACCGGGGCCATCGGTCGAATGCGCCGACTGCCGGGCCGAGTGCGACGCCTGCAGTCGCTGGCCGCGCGGTTCTCGGACGCCCTGCCGGCGCGTCCCGAGGTTCTGGGCGACCGGCGGACCCCCGTCACCGCCATCCATCCGGCCGACGCGGCCCAGGCCCGGCGGCTGGACGAGGCCCTGCGGGCGGCGGGCTTCGTGCCGCCATGGATCCGGTATCCGGGCGGTCCGTCCGACGGGTTCTTCCGCATCGCGCTGCGCGCCACGCTGACCGCCGACGAGGTCGACCGGTTGGCCCGGGCCATCCGCATCGCCCTCTGAGACGCGCGCGACCGGATCAACGGCTCTTCGAGTCTCCGGCATTGCCTCACGGACGACGGCTGGCACTCTGACCCATCATGCCCCTGCTCCCGCGTTGCTCCTCCGTGGCCACCCTCCTGCTGGCGCTGGCCGTCGGCTCACCGGTCACCTCCGCCGCCACCGCCGCGTTCCACAGCCCGGAGACCGCCCTCGACCGCTACGTGGCCCAGCCGGATCCGTCCTTCGCCTGGACGGTCGTCGGGACCACCAACATCGGCCGTTGCGAGGTCGCCTTGATCGACCTCACCTCCCAGACTTGGCTGACCACCAACGAGGTGAACCGGACACTCTGGAAGCATTGGCTCACCGTGGCGCGACCCAAGGACCGGGCCCATGACACGGCCCTGCTGGTGATCGCCGGCGGCGCCAACCGGGAGGGCGACCGTCCCAAGCCCAGCGCCGAACTCACCCGCATCGCCGAAGCCACCCGCTCGGTGGTGGTGGAACTGAAGATGGTGCCCAACCAACCGCTCATCTTCCACGGCGACGGCAAGGAGCGGGTCGAGGATGACCTCATCGCCTACACCTGGGACCAGTTCCTGCGGACCGGCGACACGCGGTGGCCGGCCCGGTTGCCGATGACCAAATCGGTCGTGCGGGCCATGGACGCGGTGGGGGCCTTCACGGCGACCGAACAGGGCGGGCGACGGCCCGTGGCGACCTACGTGGTGGCCGGCGGCTCCAAGCGGGGCTGGACGACGTGGACCACGGCGGCGGTCGACCAGCGCGTGGTGGCGGTCTGCCCCATCGTCATCGACCTGCTCAACATCGAGCCGTCCTTCACGCATCACTACCGGGCCTACGGAGCCTTCGCTCCCGCCGTCGGCAACTACGTCGAGCAGGGGATCATGAACTGGCAGGGCACCCCGGAATACCGGGCGCTCATGAAGATCGAGGAACCCTTCGAGTACCGCGACCGTCTCACCCAGCCCAAGCTCATCATGAACGCCTGCGGCGACCAGTTCTTTCTGCCCGATTCCTCGCAGTTCTACTTCGACGCCCTGAAGGGGCCGAAGTACCTGCGTTACATCCCCAACGCCGACCACTCCCTCAAGGGCTCCGACGCCTACGCCACCCTGCTGGCCTGGCAACATGCCATCCTGAACCGGACGCCCCTGCCCCGGTTCACCTGGACCCAGGAGGCCCCGGGGCGCCTGCGGGTGAAGACCACCGACACGCCGAAATCGGTGAAGCTGTGGCAGGCGCACAACCCCAAGGCCCGGGACTTCCGCCTCGACACGCTGGGCCCGGCATGGACTTCCACCGACCTGCGCCCCGACGCGCAGGGTGAGTACCTCGGCCAGGCCACCGCGCCCTCCGAGGGCTGGACCGCGGCGATGGTGGAGTTGACCTACGACCTCGGTGCGGCGGCCCCGCTCAAGGTCACCACCTCGGTCACGGTCACCCCGGACCGACTGCCCCACGGGGCCTTCCGTCCCGAGCTTCGGGTCAAGGGCTTCCTGAGCCGCTGACCGACCGGACGCCACCGGCCGACGGCCAAGCCCCGCCGCGGCCGACACACAGCGATCCGGTGCCCGGGATGCCGGCGCCCCCCACCGAGCGGAACGGAGTGGCTCCTTGGGATGGGCAAGGATAAAAATTTTATTGACCCATTTTTGACTTGCCTCGTTTTTTCTGGACACGAGGAGGTTCTTGGGTTGTAACCACCTCAATTCCCCGGAAGTCGGTTTGAGAGGTCCATCGCGGAGTCGACACGACTCGACCCCGTGGCGACCCATCGGCCCAGTCCCGCCGGATCGTTCGAATCCCCACCAACACCCATGAAACCCTCCACTCCCCGCACGGGTCTCTGGGCCGCGGCCATCGCCGCGGCGCTCCTCCAGACCCCCCTCACCACCCAGGCCGGTCTCTTCAAGATCGATTTCGGCCACATGGAAAACGAGCGGATCCCGGCCGACGCCGATGGCAATCCCTTGGATCCCCAGCCGCTCCTGCTCGATTGGGACGTGATCCCGACTTGGACCTTCGGGGATCCGAACGCGAACGTGACCGACGGGTCGGCCAGCATCAAAGGCACGGCCAACGCCGACGGCACCGAGGTCACCTGGAAGCTGAAGGACATCTCGGCCAACCCGAACACCAAGGTCACCTTGACCATCTTGGACAACCGGACGCTGGCCGAAAAGCTCTCCTCCGACGCCCCGCCCTACATGCTGGGCCAGACGGCCAACAACCCCACCAAGGAGGGTCGCGACGTGGTGTATGACGGCGTCCGGGTTCCCGGCGTCGTCAAGGACGACTACCTGTACCGCAATCCCGATGCCGACGGCTCGGAGACCCTGATGCGCATCGCCAACCTCGACCCCGGGACCTACAACGTCACGGTGTTCGAGGGGCGGACCACCGACAGCAAGCGGACCGGCAAGGTCTGGGTGGATGACATCAAGGGCCTGAAGGAACCGGCCACCGAGAACACGGGCAACTACGCCGGCAAGAACGACGCCGGGGATGTGCTGCTCGACGGCCAGCCCCGGACCGTCACCGTGAAGATCAATGCGGGCGACTACCTCTGGTTCGCCGAGATGGAGGACAACTCCGGTGGCATCAGCGGCATGATCATCCGTTCGGTGGTCGATCCGGCCGACTCGAAGGGCCTGTTCAAGATCGACTTCGGCCAACTGGAAAACGAGCGGATCCCCAAGATCACCACCGCCAACCAAGCCGAGGCCGGCCAGGACGCCTCCGCCCCGGAACCGCTGGCCGACTGGAACGTGATCCCCACCTGGACCTTCGCCGAACCCAACGCGAACGTGGTGGACGGATCGGGCAGCATCAAGGGCACGGCCAATGGCGACGGCACGGAAGTCACCTGGAACCTCACCGACTTCTCCAAGGACCAGAACAAGAACGTCACGGTGACGATGCTCAACAACGTCGCCCTGGACACGGAAAAGTCGTTCCCGCCGGCCCTCGGCCAGACCGCCAACAACCCCACCAAGGAGGGCATCGCGGTCATGTATGACGGCATCCTCGTGCCCGCCGCGGTGAAGGACGACTACCTGTACCGAAACCCGGACACCGACGGCAGCGAGATCCTCATGCGCTTCGGCGGCCTGAATCCCGGCAAGTACAAGGTGACGGTCTTCGAGGGACGCACCACCGACGCCAACCGGACCGGCAAGATCTGGGTGGACGACATCAAGGGCCTGAAGGAACCGGCGGCCCAGAACACCGGAAATTATGCCGGCAAGGCCGACGACGGAACCGTCCTGCCGCTGGGACAACCGCGGACGGTCGTCGTGGACATCAAGGCGGGCCAGTACCTCTGGTTCGCCGAGATGGAGGACAACTCCGGCGGCATCAGCGGCATGATCATCCGCGGCATTGCGGAGGCCCCCTCGGCCGTCACGCTGCAGAGCAGCGCGACCCTCGGCGGCACCTATACGGCCGTCACCGGCGCGACCGTCGACGCCGCGGCCAAGACCATCACCATCCCGGCCCCGACGAGCTCGGCCTTCTACCGCCTCAGCGGCGCCTCGAAGGTGAGCATCTCCACCAGCGGAGCCAACCTGGTCTTCAAGTACAGCGACACCGCAGCCACAGCGAATCCCATTCTCCGGATCTACAACTACAAGAACTGAAGATTCCCGGGGCCCCTCGGGGATCCGACCCTGCTGATCATTTCCAACCTATCGAAGGCCCCGGGGCAACCCGGGGCCTTTTTCATGGACCGGTGATCCCCGCTGGGATGTCGACCCCGGCTCACTCCTCGCCACCCGACCCACCGCCACCACCCCCGTTGCCGCGCTTTTCCCAGCGGCGCTGGGCGCGCTCGGGCAGGGCGTTGTCCACCTTGGGCTGGTAGGCTTCCGGGCCGAAAAGCTCCAGGATGGCCTTCTCGAATTCCCGCGACGGGGCGATCTGGAACCGGTCGTCGGGCTCGATCCACACGACCTCGCCACCGGGCATGCGGATGCCCAGGTAGAGGGCCACCGGTCCGGCATTGGCCTCGACCAGAGAGCGCAGGTCATTCAGCCGCGTGCCCCCGAGCTGGTCGGCGCGCAGGCGCAGCTGGACCCTTTTGGTGAACTTCCGCGGCGCGGCGTCCAGCGGCAGGATCTCCTGCGGGAAGAGCTTGGGCCGCTCCTCGCCGGTGCTGACCTCGGCGGTGACCAGCAGCGCCTGGTTCACCACAAAGAGGTCGGCGTAGCGCTCGTACGACTCGTTCATCGCCAGCGCGGTCACCGTGCCGGTGGTGTCCTCGAGGGTGACCATCGCGTAGGGCTTCCCGGACTTCTTCGAGGCCCCCTTCTGGACCGCGGACACCAGGCCGCCGACCCGGGCCATGGACCGGTTGGGCAGGCTGGCGAGGGCCTCGATGGTGTGGGTGGTATGCCGGGCCAGGAGCTTCTCATAGGGACCCAGCGGGTGGCCGCTGACGTAGAACCCCACGAGTTCCTTCTCGTCGGCCAGCTTCTGGGCGATCGGCCAGTCCTCCTGCACCACGGCCTTCTCGGGACGCCGGCGGTCCACCGGGGCCGCCTCGAAGGCGTCGAGGAAGGACACCTGCCCGCGCGAGCGGTCGGCGGCATTGGCGCTGGCCCGGATCATGGCCCGCTCGATCTGGTGGAACACGGTGGCCCGGTTGGGACCGATGGAGTCGCAGGCACCGGCCTTGACCAGGGCCTCGAGCGCCTTGCGGTTGATGGCCTTGGTGTCCACCCGGCCGCAGAGGTCCTCGAGGTCCTTGAAGGCGCCCCCCTGCGAACGCGCCGCGAGCAGGGCCTCCACGGCCGCCTCGCCCACGCCCTTGATGGCCGCCAACCCGAAGCGGATGACCCGGCAATCCTTGGCCGCGGCCGCCGGGGCGAAGTGCAGGCCCGAGGCGTTGACGTCCGGGCCCAAGGTCTCGATGCCGAGGGTCTTGGCCTCCGCGATGTACTGGCTGAGCTTGGCCGTGTCGCCCTGGTCGTTGGTCATCATCGCGGCCAGGAACTCGACCGGATGGTTGGCCTTCAGCCACGCCGTCTGGTAGGCGACGATCGCGTAGGCCGCCGCGTGCGACTTGTTGAAGCCGTAGCCCGCGAACTTCTCCAGCAGGTCGAAGACCTCGTTGGCCTTGGGCGCCCCGATGCCGTGGGTGGCGGCGCAGCCCTTCACGAAGTTCTCCCGCTGCTGGACCATCTCCTCGAGCTTCTTCTTGCCCATGGCCCGGCGCAGCAGGTCGGCGCCGCCGAGGGTGTACCCGGCCAGGATCTGGGCGGCCTGCATGACCTGCTCCTGGTAGATCAGGATGCCGTAGGTCTCGCGGGCGATGGGCTCGAGCAGCGGGTGGGGGTAGAGGATCTCCTGCTCGCCATGGCGTCGCTGGATGAAGTCCGGGATCAGGTCCATCGGACCCGGCCGGTACAGCGAGATGAGGGCCGTGATGTGCTCGACCGAGGCGATCTTGAACTTCTTGCAGAGGTCGCGCATGCCGCCCGATTCCAGCTGGAACACGCCGAGGGTCTGGGCGTTGTTGAGCAGGTCGTAGGTCCGGGCGTCGTCGAGCGGCAGGTTGTCGAGATCGATCAGGCGGCCGGTGGACTGGCGGACCATCTCGGCGGTGTTGCGGATGACCGTGAGCGTCTTGAGGCCCAGGAAGTCCATCTTCAGCAGGCCCAGGTCGCCGACCGGTCCCATGGCGTACTGGGTGACGATGCCTCCCTCGTCGTCCTGCTTGAGCGGCAGGAGGTTCACCAGCGGCTGGGCCCCGATGACCACGCCGGCCGCATGCACCCCCACGCTGCGGGTCTGGTCCTCGAGCAGCAGCGCCGTGTCGATCAGTTCGCGGGTGACCTCCTCGCCGTCGTAGGCCTGCTTGAACTCGGCGTTCTTCTGGAGCGCGTCCTTCAGGCCCCACTTCACGTCGGTGATCATCTTGGCCAGCCGGTCGGCCTCCGAGACGGCCAGGCCCATGACGCGGCCCACGTCGCGGATCACCGACTTCGCGCCCATGGTGCCGAAGGTGATGATCTGGGCGACGGCGTCACGGCCGTACTTCTCGCGCACGTAGCGGATGACCTCGGCGCGGCGGTCGTCGGCGAAATCGATGTCGATGTCGGGCGGGCTGACGCGCTCGGGGTTCAGGAAGCGCTCGAAGAGCAGCCCGTAGCGCAGGGGGTCGACGTTGGCGATCTCCAGCAGGTAGGTGACCATCGAGCCGGCGGCCGATCCGCGCGCCACGCAGGCGATGCCCCGGTCGCGGCCCCAGCGCACGAAGTCGCCGACGATCAGGAAGTACGAGACGTAGCCGGTCTTCTCGATGACGCCGAGCTCGAGGTCGAGCCGGTCGAGGATCTTGCGGACCGCCGCGTCGACCTCGGCCGCGTCGATGGGGGGCGGGGCCGCCGGCGCCGCGGAAGCCCCCGGGGGGATGCCGGTGGGCGACGGCGCGGCGGCCTCAACCGCCCCGGGCTCGGGGGACGGCTCGGCCGCCTTCGGCGGGAACAGGAACGCCAGCCGCTCGGGCTGGGTCACCGTCTCCACCACGATGGTCGAGCCCTCGACATGGGCCTGGATCGAGTAGCGGAGGCGGAGGCCGTCGCAGAGCAGCTTTCGCAGGTAGCCCTCGCGGGTCCACGTCTCGGGGGGCTGGAAGACCGGGTAGTGCTCGGCGCCCTTGCCGTAGCGGATGTCCAGGTGGCATTTCTCGGCCACCTCCACGGTGTTGAGCACCGCCTCGGGCACCTCGGCGAAGAGGTGCTTCATCTCCTGGGGTGAGCGCAGGAAGAACTGCTCCTGCGTGTAGCGCATCCGCTTGGCGTCGCTGAGCAGGGACTGGGTGCCGATGCAGATGAGGCAGTCGTGGGCCCGTGAGTGCTCCTTCTGGACGTAGTGGACGTCGTTGGTGGCCACGCACTTGAGGCCGAACTCCTTGGCCCACGGGATGAGCTGCCGGTTCACCTTGGCCTGCTCGGCGATGCCATGGTTCTGGAGCTCCAGGTAGAAGTTCCCGGGCCCGAAGGTCTGCTTGAAGAAGTCGATCGCGTTCCGGGCGCGCGGGAGGTCGTCCTTCAGGATGGCCTCGGGGATCTCGCTGGCCAGGCAGCCACTCAGCCCGATGAGCCCCTGGCCGTGGGCGGCCAGCAGCTCCTTGTCGATGCGGGGCTTGTAGTAGTAGCCCTCGAGGTGGGCCGAGGTGACCAGTTTGACCAGGTTCTTGTAGCCAACCTCATCCCGGGCCAGCAGCACCAGGTGATGGTACACGTCGCGCATGCCGCCCGAGCCCTGCTTCTTCTCGAGCCGGGAACCCGGGGCGACATAGACTTCGCAGCCCAGGATGGGCTTGATGCCGGCCTTCTTGGCCGCCGCGTGAAACTCGATCGCACCGAACATGTTGCCATGGTCGGTCATGGCCAGGGCGGGAAAGTCCAGCTCCTTGGCGCGGGCCATCAGCCGGTCGAGACGGCAGGCGGCATCGAGCAGGGAGAACTCGGTGTGCAGGTGGAGGTGGGCGAAGTCGGCGGGCATCGCTGGCAGCCACTATGCGAACCCATCGCCCCGGCAACAAGCACCCGGGGGAACGCGAGGCGGATTCCAATGGGTGGGATCCCCACGGGAGCGCCACCCCCCACAACGCCAGCCCAAGCCGGGAGCCAACCCCTGTCAAAAAAACGCCATCGCGGTAGTTTTTGGACAAGATCTGGACAAAGGATGGCTTCTGCGGGCCTACCAGACGACTTGGCAAGGAATAAGCTCCTCACCAGGCGTGGAAACGGTGATCCAAACTCCAGCGCAAGCCGGTCGAGGGTCACTCCCCGCCGCCGTCGCCATCATGGCGCCGGCAACCGTCCCACCCCCATCCCCGAACGGTTCCTGCGAACAGGCTTGAACCGGTGCTTCTGAACATCCCTGGCCCGGAGGACGTTCCACCGCCCTCCGGGTTTTCTTTTGGATGCGGGCCAGCCCCGGAATCAACGCGGGGGATTGCGGCGACCGGGCAGTCGCCCGAACTGGTGGATCCAGAATCCGTGCAGGAACCTTCGAAGATCGCGCACCGCCTCCGGTTGGGCCTCGAGCGCCGCCAGCACACTCCACTCGGCCGTCAGCAGCGAGTCCATCAGGTCGGCCACCCCCGGCTCGAGGGCTTCCGGGTCGGGCTGGAGTCCCTGCAAGGCCAGGAATCGCAAGTCCCAGGCGAACCGGGCCCGGGACATCGGACCCTGGATCTCGAGGAAGGCCAGGAACTCGAGGAAGAGCCGGTGCACCTCGGGCTGCGGCGTCTCGGTCTCGGTGACCTGCTCGAGGGTGGCCACCGCATGGGCGACCAGCTCGAGCGCGTCGATCCGGGAGCGCAACGCCGCGTGGGGATTGCGGACCACGACCTCGCCCAGGGTGTGCAGGTCGCCCCGGCGGCTGCGGCGAAAGGAGAACTCGGCCTCGAAGCACCAGTCCAGTCGACCGCGCAGGGCGGACTTCGGGCCCCGTGCCCCCTTGGCCACCGTGGCCAGGCGCCCCAGGTCCGGGGTCAGCCAGTGGACCACGAGGCTGGTGTCGCCCAGGGGCCGAAGCCTCAGGATGACGCCTTCGGAGCGCTCGGCGGTCATGGCACCCGGCCAGTCCGCCCGGCCCGATCCCCGGCAGCCGGCCGCGCGATGGACTCGCCCCGCGCGGCCGCCCAACGCACCCAGCGGTTCTCCTGGCGCTTCATCACCCGGCGGGCGGCCGGCTCGAGGTCGTCGAAGCCGCGCAGGTGCAGGATCGCATGGATGACATAGCGGACGACCTCGGCGTCCCAGCTCGTGCCGAAGTCGCGCGCCTGCGCCACGGCGTCGGCCACCGAGATGAAGCACTCGCCGTGCAGACGCTCCGGCGTCGACCCGTGGTCGAAGGTGATGACGTCGGTGGAGCCCTCGTGGCCGAGAAAGGCCTCGTTCACCCGGGCCATCTCGCGGGGCCCCACGAAGTGCACGCCCAGCTCGGCTCCCAGTCCCATGGCGGCCAGGAGATCGAGGATCGTGCGGCGCAGCGCCCGCAGGGACAACGGGCGATCCTTCTGCCGGTTCCGGAGCAGGAGGACGACGGTCCCCGCCGGGACCCCGGGAATGGTCGGCACCGGCGGGGCCGCGGATGGGGCGGGGCGATCGCTCACGGCCGGTCCTAGAACCCGAGCCGCGAGAGCTCGCGCTCCAGGGCGGTCTGGAAGGCCATGAGGTCGGGCTGGGACGGACGGTAGCCCTTCTCGTCGGCCACGAGCCCGGGCCGGCCGTAGGTGTCGATGAGCCAGGCCGCCCCCTTGCCATCGGAGAAGCGTACCCGGCCGCTGACCATGGCGTTGGGCCGGGTGACGGCATCCACGGTGACCTGCACATCGCCTCCGGCGGGCCCGCCCTCCGGCGGCACCACCTCGTCGGGCTCGACCGGCGCCGCGGAGGCGGGTCCGGCGGCCGGTGCCGGGGATGCCGCCGGTGGCGCCTTCGGGGGTTCCGGGTCCTTCGGCACGACCTTCAGGTCGTCGATCAGGAAGCGCACCTCCATGTAGGTGAGCTTGAGGGCGAAGTCGGTCTCGAGGCGCCGCTGGAAGTCGGACAGCTTCATGCCGTCGGCGATCCACTGGCGGGCGATCGTCTGCTGCTCGGGGGAGAGGGAGGCCATGTCGATGGATGCGGAGGCTAGGGGTTGGCGGGCACGGGGTCAGTCACGGAAGTTCACGAAATCGAGGGCCACCGGGAACTCGTGGCCCCGGCAGGCGGCGATGACCGCCTGGAGGTCGTCGCGGTTCTTGCCGGCCACGCGCAGCTCGTCGCCCTGGATCGAGGCCGTGACCTTGAGGCCCAGGCCGCGGACGAAGGTGCCGATCTCCTTGGCGGCGGCGCTGTCGATGCCCTGCTTGATCTTGAGGGTCTGGCGGGCGTGCCCCAGGGGCGACAGCTCGGCTTCGCCCTCGTCGAGGCTCTTGGGCGAGATGCCCCGCTTGGCCAGGCGAAGCCTCACGATCTCCACCAGCGCCGTCATCTTGAAGGCGTCCGGGGCGCGCAGCTTGATCTCGTTCTTCTCGAGGACGATCTCGGCGCCGGATCCCTTGAAGTCGAAGCGCGTGAGCAGTTCCTTCTGGGCCTGGTGGACGGCGTTCTCCACCTCCATCGGGTTGACCTTCGAGACGATGTCGAAACTCGGCATGGGCCGATGCTAGCCGATGGGCCGGCGCCCGCAACGGGTCACCCCGCCGTGGGGCTGACGATTCCGGTTCGGGGCTTGGTGCCCCCGGGCCGCCGGCCATAGTCTGTCGTCCACGCATGGAGAGCGCCCCGCCCACCGAGCATCCCGGGACGGACGGCCCGAAGGCCCCGCCGCTGGTGCCCGGCACCCTGTACCTCGTGGCCACGCCGATCGGCAACCTCGAGGACATCACGCTGCGCGCCCTGCGGGTGCTGCGCGAGTGCACGGTCGTCGCCGCCGAGGACACGCGGCGCACCGGCCAGCTGCTCACCCACTTCGGCCTGCGCAAGCCCATGCTGAGCTTCTTCCGGTTCAACGAGGCCCGTCGCGGGTCCGAGATCCTCGACCGCCTGCGGGTCGGCGAGACCGTCGCCCTGGTGAGCGACGCCGGCTCACCCGGCATCAGCGACCCCGGGGAGCGCCTCGTGGCCGAGGCGCTGGCCGCCGGGTTGCGCGTGGAGTCCGTGCCCGGGGCCTGCGCGCTGGTGGCCGGGCTGACGGCCAGCGGCTTGCCGACCGGGTCGTTCCACTTCGCCGGCTTCCTGCCCCACAAGTCGGGCCAGCGGGCCAACGCGCTGACCCGCCTGGGCGCGGTGCCCGGCACGCTGGTGCTCTACGAGTCGCCATTCCGGGTGGAGCGCCTGCTGGGTGAGCTGCAGCGCCTGCTGCCCGGGCGGCGGGTGGTGCTGGCCCGCGAGCTGACCAAGAAGTTCGAGGAGTGGCTGCGGGGGACGCCGGCCGAGCTGGCCGCCGAGTGGGCCCGACGGCCGCGCAAGGGGGAGTTCGTGGTGATGATCGGGCCGGCCGACGGGGACGGCGAGGGGACAGGCACCCCCGGGGCAGCCATCCCGGAGACGGACCCGGGTGTGGGCGTGGGGATCGACCCCGGCGACGATGGGGACCGAGGCCCCGGGGCCGGAGTCACTCGGCCGGCTTGAGCCGCTGGCGGGCCAGCACGGCCGCGCCGGTGATCCCGGCCTCGTCGCCAAGCTTGCTGGCGAGGATCTCCACCCCCTTGAGCGTGCCGGGCATGGCGTAGTCGGCCGCCGTCTCGAGGATGGTGGGCATCAGGTCGTCCTCCAGGGCGTCCATCACCCCGCCACCGAGCACCACCGTCTGAGGGCTGAGGATGTTCACGAGGTTGGCCACGGCGATGCCCGTGTGCCGGGCGGCGTCCTGCAGGACCTTGGCCACGAGCTTGTCGCCCTTGCGAAGGGCCTTGCGCAGGTCGCCACTCTTCAGGTCGACGATGCCCTCATCGTCCTTGAGCAGCTCGGTCAGCAGCGTCTTCTCGCCCTCCTTCACCCGACGGGCCAGCTCCCGAAAGATCGCCGTGCGGCTGGCCAACGCCTCGAAGCACCCGCTGTTGCCGCAGCCGCACTTCGGGCCCCCGACCTGGATCACCATGTGGCCCACCTCGCCCGCCGTCCGGTTGAAGCCCGAGTACAGGCGCCCGTCGAGCATGAGCCCGCCGCCGATGCCGGTGCCGAGGAAGATGCCCAGCAGGCTGGCGGGGCGGCCCTTGAGCTCCACCTCGTGGATGCCGAGGGTGGAGGCGTTGCAGTCGTTCTCCACGCACACCGGCACCCCGAGGTGCTTCTCGAGCGACTTCTGCAAGGGGGCGTTCTTCCACTGGAGGTTCGGGGCGAAGATCACCTCGCCCGTGTCCGGGTTGACCGCCCCCGGCGCCCCGATGCCCACGCCCCGGACCTGCTTGAGGGTGAGGTCGGCCTCGTCGACCGCGTCGCGGACGCACCGGGAAACCCGCTCCACCACCGACTCGAACCCGCGCGAGGCCTTGGTGCTCAGCTTGACGGTCTGGAGGAGCTTGAGCTGCGGGGTGAAGATCCCGGCGAGGATCTTGGTGCCCCCCAGGTCGACCCCGACCAGGACCTCCGGCTTGATGGCGTCGGACATGCGATTCTCCAGACCCATCAGGCTGTGAACCTCACCCCGGCGGCAAGGAAAACATGGTGACAAATCGGCGTCCGCCGGGGCCGGCGCGGCCCCGGCGGAGGAGGCGCCTCAGCGGACCACCTTGAGCAATCCGTAGGCGATGGCCGCGGTGATCGGCAGCGTCAGGACCCAGGCCCAGAGGATGCGCTCGACGACGCTGAAGTTGAGCGCGCTGAAGCGCTTGGCGCACCCGACGCCCATGATGCTGGTGGTGATCGCATGGGTGGTGCTGACCGGCATGCCGAAGTGGGCCGCGACGCTCAGGACGGTCGCCGCCGTGGTCTCAGCCGCAAAGCCGTGCACCGGCTGCAACTTGACCATCTTGTGGCCCATGGTCTTGATGATCTTCCAGCCGCCGGCGGCCGTGCCGAGGGCCATGGTCAGGGCGCAGACGATCTTGATCCAGGTGGCGATGGCCTCCTTGCCGGCGGCGTCCGCCACCATCGGGTGCCGCAGGAACTCGAGCCACTGGGGGATCTCCTTCAGCGTGCCGGCCTTCTCGGCACCCACCAGGGCCAGGGCGATGATGCCCATGGTCTTCTGCGCGTCGTTGCTGCCGTGGCTGAAGCCCATGTAGGCCGCGCTGGCCAGCTGGGCCTTGCCGAAGACGCGGGTCACCCAGCGGGGTGTCCAGTTGCGCAGCAGCAGGTACAGCAGCGTCATGAGCAGCAGGCCCACCAGGAAGCCCATCATCGGCGACAGGAACATCGGGATGATCACCTTGTAGAGCAGGCCGTCGAACTTGTACCAGGGCACGCCGTCCTTGGCCTTGGCGAAGATGATCACCGCCAGCCGGTCGCCCGAGGCGGCAAAGCCGGCGCCGACCAGGCCACCGATCAGGGCATGGCTGGAACTGGAGGGCAGCCCGAACCACCAGGTCACCAGGTTCCACACGATGGCGCCGGTGAGCGCACAGATGAGCATCAGGGTGCCGACCTCGGAGGGGATGAGCTTCGAGTCGAGCAGGCCGGAGCTGATCGTCTTGGCGACGGCCGTTCCGTAGAGGGCCCCGACGAGGTTGGTCAGCGCCGCCAGCAGGATGGCCAGTCGCGGCGTGAGCACCTTGGTGGAAACCACCGTGGCGATCGAGTTGGCCGTGTCGTGGAAGCCGTTGATGTACTCGAACACCAACGCGACCACGATCACCGTCAGCAGCAGGGTCATGGGAGGAAGGGGGCTCTTGGGGGTCTCAGGAGTTCTTGAGCACGATCTGCACGATCACGTTGCCCGCGTCGCGGCAGCGGTCGATGACCTTCTCGAGCAGGTCGTAGAGGTCCTTCAGCGCCACCACGGTCACGGGGTCGTGGTCGGCCTGGTACAGCGCCCGGATGAGCTCGACCATGTGCTTGTCGGCCTCCCCCTCGAGGTACTGCAGCTTGTCGTTGCGCTCCTTCATGCGGGGCAGGTCCGGCGAGTGGCGCAGCTCGCGCACCATGGTCAACAGGGTGTCCATGGAGTCCTGGAGCAGCTGGGTCTGGCGCGAGAAGTCGGCCTGCTGGACGCGTGCCGGGCAGATGAGGAAGCGCTCGGTGAACCGCTCCAGCGTGCGGGGGATCTTGTTGAGCGCGGTCGCCAGCGCATCGATGTCCTCGCGCTCGAGGGGCGTGACGAAGGTGGTGATGAGGCGCTCCTGCAGCTCCTCGGTGATGCGCTCCTCCTTGCGGCGGACCAGCGCCGAGGAGTCGAGGGCGGCGGCTCCGGGGCTCGCCAGGGTCTTGGCCAACAGATGGACGCTCTCCTGGGCCTCGCCCGCGCTGCGCTCGAGGAGGTCGAAGAAGATCTCGCCGCCGCCGATGAGTCGTTGGAGTGAGAACATGATGCGATGGAAGGGTTGGAGGGTTTCGGGAATGCTGCGCTGGAGTGACGATCCGGTGACAATCGGGAACGACCCGCGGGGTCAGTAGTTGATCTGGGCCTGGATGCTGATGCGATCGGCGGAAGTGGTGTCGTTGTAGGGTGCGATGCGGGTGTTGGTGCGGTCGAAGGTGTGGGTGTACTGGAGGGTGAACTCCACCGGCGTCCACGGCGACCATTCAATGCCGAAATCCAGCTCGTTGACGAGCTCATGCGGGGCGTTCACCGCGAACTTGCGGCCGCCGGAATAGTACTGCCACCGGGTGAAGGGATACCAGTGGCCCAGCTTGTTCTGGTCCTTGTAGGCCAGCTGCACATAGCCGCCGTGCAAGGTCTCGGCGCCGATGGATCGTCGGCCCGGGGACAGCTCCGGACCCCGGCCCACGTTCCACTCGGCCTCGATGCCGAAGGGCTGGGGATACCACACGGCGCTGACACCCACACGCTCGTCGGTGATGCCGCCGGCCCGCGTGGAGGGGGTGAAGGAGGTGCCGCCCACCGTGATCGCCTGCGTGCCGGTCACGAACTTGCCCGTGTAGGCCTGGACACCGGCCTCGAAGAACTGGCCGTTGGAGAACTGGAACGGGTAGCTGGCCCGGGCGATGACATGGGGCGTGTCGTTGAGATCCAGCCGGTTGAGCCCCTGGCCCGAGTAGGCGCCGAAGCCCACCACGCCATAGTCACCGGACCCCTTGAGGCCCAGCTTGATGAGCTCGGCGTAGCGTTTGCGGATCTCGTCGGGTGCCCAGTAGAAGAACGCCCCGAGGTCGCGCTCGCCCTCGGCGGCCGAGTTGATCGCATCCACCCGCTCCAACGGCGCCCGGTTGCCCGAGGACTGCATGTTCGACCAGCCGAAGGGCACCTTGGACTGGCCGATCCGCACCCGGTACTCCTTGGCCTTGTCGAGGTACACGTCGCCGTACAGGTCGCGCAACTGGACGGAGAAGTCGCCGCTGCCCGGGGAGGCGTTGAGATCAGGCTGCACGTACAGGCCAAGGTGCTCGGAGACGTCCCCGCTGAGGATGATGCGGCCGCGCCGGATGAAGAAGGTGTTGTTCTCGGCCACCGAGCGGTCGTTGGGCACGTTCAGCTCGGCGCCGTCGCGGTCCAGGATGGAGTGGTAGCGGAACTGGGTGTAACCGCGGAGGTTGAGCTGGTCATACCACTTGGGCGCCTTGGGTTTGTCGGCGGGCTTGGCCGGAGATGCCCCGGCGGTCTCGGCGGGCTTGGCCACCGCGGGTGCCGTCGACCCGGTCCCGGCCGGCGGAGGGGGCGTCGCCGGCGCCGGGACGACCGCGGCCGGATTCGGGACGGTGGCGGCCACCGTCGGCGCGGCGGCGACAGGCGCCGATTCGGCCTGCGCGGCGGCGACCAGGTCGTCGTACTCCTGGGCCGTCAGGGTGCCCCGGTCCTTGAGCACCTTGAGCAGCTTCAGCAGCGCCGGATTGGAGGCCTCGGTGGGGAGGGTCGGGCCGGCCAAGGCCAGGACGGCGGCCAGCAGGACTCGGCAGGAGAGGGTTCGGCGCATGGGCGATCGGGTCGGGCCCATCACGGACCGGACACGGGCCGACGTTTGGGATCACCCGTCACAGAACCACGTCGTTTTGGTTACGATCGTGTGACACATTGGGCGACCGCCAGTGGATCAGGTCGGGCCTTCGCCCGTCTCAAGGCAACGGCGCAGACCGGTACCGCCGCTCGCCGGCCCGCACGGGAACCGTCAGGCGGTTCTCGGGCGGGGTGCGTGGGCAGGTGGCAAACGGCGTGAAG
>JAJTFN010000198.1 GCA_021298285.1 Verrucomicrobium sp. | reverse complement strand
CGAAGCCCATGGCGAACACCGCAGGCAGGAGGGTCACCAAGATCGAGAAAACCAGGCCCAACCGGAAGGACAACACGGCCAGATGGCCCGAGCGGACACCCAGCAACCTTCCGGCGATCAACTCGACCATCCATCCGCCGGTGTACCCAAGATTCGCCGCCACGGCGTAGAGGGCGGCGAAGAAAAACAGCGGCGGATCCGGACGCTGGATGGGGGATTCGAGGAAGGCATTGGCCACGCTCACGGACAGGACGCCCGTGGCGGTGGTGACAACACCGGCGATCGCGACGATCAGGTTGTAGGGGCCGCGCCGAGCCTCCCACCACCCGATGATCTGTCGGGGGGAGTCGATGCCGGAATCCCGAACGAACAGCGGACTTGCCATCCAAGGGGCCACCACGGATTTCACCGTCGGAATCGAATGAAACATCTGCCGTCTCCCAGTGGCCGATGGGTTCAAACGACGAACCGTTGACGGTGAAGAAGGATGGCAGCGGAGAGGGGTGTCCAACCTCCGCCGACACTGCCTGCCGACCGGCCAGAACCCCAGCGCCTCGGTCCCACCCCGGCGGCGCCTACTTCTTCGTGGCGATCGTGGCGGCGAGGCGGTCGAAATCGCGATCGATGGGCTTCTGCGCCGGGGCATCCCAACTGTGCTTGCCCGTCATCGGCTCGAACCACTTGTAGATCTCGGAATGGCCGTCGGCGAAGGTGAGGTTGGCGCCCCGGTTGTGACGGTCCGACGGGTCGTTCTGCCAGACGCGGTTGTCGACCTGGATGGCGAAATAGCCGTCCTCGAGGGTCTTGGTGCTCTCGTCGATGAGGACCAGCGCCCCGGAAGGATCGGGATCGATGATGTCCGAGGTCTTGCGGCGGAGGGGATAGCGCGGGTTCACCCACTCGACGTTGCTGTTCATCTGGCCCGACATCGAGTAGCTGCGGACCCGCCGGAACTTCCGACCCTGGTACTTGTAGTCGTCGGCCGGGCAGACGTAGATGGACTCGGACGAGTTGTACGGGAAAAGCTTGCCCGTGATGATGTTGTTGCGGTTGGTGTGTCCCGGGGCCGAGTTGACGTCGCCCAGGATCCACGCGTCGGGGGTGCCCAGGTAGTTGGGCACCAGACGCTCCTGATGGTCGCCCGAGTAGAGAATCCAGGCCAGGCAGAGCTGCTTGGTGTTCGAGAGGCACGAGATCGACAACGCCTTGGATTTGGCCTTGGACAGCGCCGGCAGCAGCATCCCCGCAAGGATCGCGATGATGGCGACGACGACCAGCAGTTCGATGAGGGTGAAGCCCCTCCGCCGGGTACCGATCCGTTGTTGCATCTTCATAGGCTCTCGAGTTTGAAAGGTTTCCCCACGTCACCCGCCCCGGATGGACCTGAGGCCCAATTCCTCCTCGATGGAAGCGGTGGCCCGGTTGCGGTGCTGTGGATGGCCGATTGGGTGCCCATAAAGTTGGTCCAAGTCAAGCTTCACTGTGCGTCCCTGTTGGTCGCCGGGGCATGCGTCGGGCGGAGGTTTCCATGCCCCGCGGATGTCCCACGATTTGCGGGATTGCCTGCGGACGCCCCGGCCGAGCAGCTTCGGGAATCCCCCCGTCGATGCCCATGCGAACGCACCCCGCGACCCGGATCACCGCCGAAGAGGCCGCCGCGAAGGTCCACCCCGGACAGTGGTTGGACTATGGATTCGGCATGGGGCAACCCGACGCCTTCGACCGCGCGCTGGCCGAGCGGGACGACCTGGGCGGGCCGGTATTCCTGCGCGCGGCGTTGTCGATGCGACCGAGGGCGGTGCTGGCGGCGGCGGACGGCGGGCGGCGCTTCGTCTGGAACAACTGGCATTTCTCCGGAGTGGACCGGCGGGGACATGACGCCGGCGAGGCCCACTACCTTCCGCTGAACTTCGGCGAGGCGCCCGACCTGTACCGCCGGTTCATCGATCCGGTGGACCTCGCGGTGGTGAAGACCTGCCCGCGAGACGCCGCCGGAGTCTACAACTTCAGCGGGGCCTGCACCTACCACGAGGCCCTGCTGGAACGGGCCCGATGCGTGATCGTGGAGGTGGACCCGCGGATGCCCCGCGTCCGGGGCCCGAGGAACGGCATCCACGAGTCGCGGGTGGACTTCGTGATCGAGACCGATGGACCCGGGGCGCCGGAGCTGCCCCAGGGCGTTCCCACCGACACCGATCTGCGGATCGCCCGGCAGGTGGCGGCCCACGTCGAGGATGGCGCCTGCCTTCAGATCGGCATCGGGGGCCTGCCCAACGCCGTGTGCGACGCGATCCTCGAGGCCGGCGTGACGGACCTGGGGATCCACACGGAGATGCTCGTGGACGGCCTGATGCGCCTTCATCAGGCCGGCCGGGTGACCGGCGCCCGAAAGGCCAACGGCGTCGGCAAGACGGTGTTCACCTTCGCCGGCGGATCGGCGGCGCTGAACGCGTTCATCCACGACAACCCTGACCTCGAGACGTGGCCGGTCGACGAGACCAACCTGCCCGACCGGATCCAGGCCCACCCCGGGGTGGTCTCGATCAACAGCACCGCTCAGATGGACCTGCAGGGGCAGGCCGCCTCGGAGAGCGCCGGCCACCGGCACCTGACCGGCACGGGCGGGCAGCTGCAATTCGTGCGCGGGGCCTATGCGTCGGCGGGCGGGAAATCGTTCCTGTGCCTGCCGTCGACCCGCACCCGGCGCGACGGAACGGTCGAGAGCCGGATCGTGACGGCCCTGGAGCCCGGAACCATCGTCACGACACCGCGGACCGACGTGATGTTTGTGGCGACGGAGTGGGGCGTGGTGAACCTGAAGGGGCGCTCGGTGCCGGAACGGGCCCGGGCGCTGATCTCGGTGGCGCATCCCGACTTCCGCGAGCCCCTCGCGCGACAGGCCCGGGAGGCACGGCTGGTCCCGGCGGGATTCCTCTGAGGGCGGTCCGGTGGGGCCCAGGTCGCGGGGTTGCACCCCCGAAATCGAACCTTCTCAGGGGCGGGCTCCCAGGCATCCTGCCGCCATGAATTCCCTCATGCTCACCGTGACCACGCTGGGTCTGGCCGCCTGCGTCGCCCATGCGGAGAATTGGCCGCAGTTCCGCGGGCCCGACGGCCAAGGCCATTCGAAGGAGACCACCGTGCCGACGACCTGGTCGGCCACCGAGCACCTCGCCTGGAAGACGGAGATCCCGGGCGAGTCGTGGTCGTCGCCCATCGTCTTCGGCAACCGCGTCTTCGTGACCACGACCACCGACAACGGCGAGTCGTGCCGGATCCTCGGACTGGAGCGCAAGACGGGCCGCATCGTCTGGAACACCGAGGTCTTCCGGCAGGTGCCCCGGCGCAAGGAGACGCGCAACTCGTACGCGACGCCCACGCCGGCGACCGATGGCAAGCGGGTCTACGCCTGCTTCGGCGACGGCGGTTTCGCGGCGGTGGACGTCGACGGCAAGCCCGTCTGGACCAACCGCGAGCACCCGTTCTACAGCCAGCACGGACTGGGCACGGCCCTGCTGCTCCATGACGGCCTGCTCATCATGTCGCGGGACGCCAGCAGCGAGGGCCCCGACAAGAAGGTCGGCTGGCAGATCCCCTGGGAGAAGTCGTACGTGGTGGCCCTCGACGCGAAGACCGGCCGGGAACGGTGGCGGACCGGTCGGGGGCGCTCGCGCATCTCGCACGGCACCCCGGTGGTGTGGACCGATCCGAAGGGACGCCGCCAGGTGGTGACGGAGGCCGGCGACGTGCTGCAGGGATTCGACCTGCGGAAGGGAACGCTCCTGTGGACGAGCGACGTGCCGGGAGAAGGCAAGGTGCCGTCGGTCGTGCTGGGTGATGGGCTGGCCTTCTGCTCCGGCGTCCAACCTCGTGTGGAAGCAGAAGCGGGGTGAACCGAAGGTGCCGTCGCTCCTCCATCTCGACGGCCGCGTGTACGCCATGACCGACACCGGGGTGGCCACCTGCTACGAGGCCGCGACGGGGACCATCGTCTGGCAGGAGCGCGTGGGCGGCAACTTCTCGGCCTCGCCCGTGTCGGCGGCCGGACGCATCTACTTCGTCGGCGACAACGGGCAGACCACCGTGCTCGACGCCTCGAAGACCTTCCGCGTGGTCGCGCGCAATCCCCTGGTCGAGGGCGAGGAGGTCCAGGCCTCCCCGGCGATCTCCCAGGGCCTGTTTCTGCTGCGGACCCGGCGGAATCTTTGGGCGTTCAAGGACTGACAACCGACACCGGCCAACCGCGCTGCCGCTTCCCACCGGACACCTGATGACGCAAGGACGTCCGCAAACCCCTACCGACGGTCGATGCACCACCCCCAACCCGGCGAACCGGCACCCGATCCGGAACCTGCCACCGGCGCCCGTCCGGTGCTTCTCCAGGAGTGGAACGAGCTGTTCTTCCTGCACTGGGAGCAGCCGGCGGACCTCCTTCGAGCCCGGCTGCCGGAGGGACTCACCCTCGACGAGCACGACGGACGATCCTACGTCGGACTCGTGGGGTTCCGGATGGAGGCGGTCCGGCCGAGGGGGCTGCCCGCGGTGCCCTGGCTGTCGTTCTTCCTGGAGTTGAACGTGCGCCTCTACGTGCGGGATGTGTCCGGGCGACCCGGGGTCTTCTTCCTGTCGCTGGATTGCAACCGGGCCATCCCGGTGGAGATCGCGCGGGCCTTCTTCAGCCTTCCCTACCAACACGCGGGAATGGGCTTCGAGGCCTCGGACGGCGAGTCGCACCTGTGGTGCCGAAGGCGCGGACTGCGGACAGAAGTTGCGCGGTACGGGTGGCGCCCCGCCTCCGGTGCCCGCATCTCCGGCATCGGGACCCTCGAGTTCCACCTCCTGGAACGCTACCGGTTCTTCACCCGTCACCGCGGGATCCTGCAGGAGGGGCGCGTGCACCACGCGCCCTATCAGGCGTCACAAGCCCTGCTGACCCACTGGAGTGCCCTGCCCCTCGCGTGGAATGGCTTGCCGATCCCGGATCGCCCCCCGGACCTGGCGCACTGCTGCGCCGGAGTCACCGTGGAGGCGTTCGCCCTGCGCCCAGTGCCCGGCCCATGGGACCCCGACAGGCCCCAACGATCGGTTCGTGCCCGGCCCACGGGTCCGGCTTGAACGGCCATGCGGCCAACGGGATTCCACTGCGGCGAACCGTGATCCCGACGGGAGGCCGGGATACCGGATCGCCAAAAACCTTGGACGCCCTCCCGGAGGTTCGGGCATTCCCTGCGCCGACATGCTCCCGTGTGCTGCCCATTCCACGCCCCACGCCAAAGCCTTCCGGGCGCTGCTGATCGCCGCCCTGGTCCTCATGCTGCCCCGGGCCCGGGGGACCGGGAATGGGCAACCCCCTCCGGCGACGACCCCGGCAGGCCTGGAGGAAGCGCTGTCCCAGGCGGTCCCCGGCCGACTCGGCCCCGACCTGTTCCCGCTGCTCGAGTCCAACCTGCCCATCCAACAGGTGTGGCAGGACGGGCCGTACCTGTGGGTGGTCCAGAGGGAGCCGCTGCCGGGCCGGCAGGTCGTCCATCAGGAGGTGATCCAGGTGATCGACGTGTCGAGGTGGGCCGGCCCGCGCCGGATCCAGACGCTCCGCCCGCTGGTCGATGCGGGCCAGGCGATCACGTGGCCCAGCCAGGGAATCCATGGCATGGAACTGGGCACGGTGTTCATGCGGGAGGGTTGGCTCTACGCGCAAGACCAGTCGTCGTTCGTGCCGGCCGCGTCGTATTACACCTACCGTTGGCAGACGAACGGGACCTTCACGTTCTCGGGGATGCGTACCCTGGAAAGCCCCGACACCTCGGCCGCGCCCTTGCAGACGGTCACCTCGCGGATGCACCCGCAGGGCGGGGAACTCTTCGTGCAAGGCAAGGTCTATTCGGCCTCCTCGCTGCACGACCTCGGGCTTCCGCTTTCCGACGGCTACCTGTTCTCGCGCTACGCCATCGGCCAGGGCTCGCTCCCGCTGGGCTTCCCCAAGGGCCAGGGTGCCCAGGGCATCGGATTCTCCGCATTGGTGGGCCAGGCGGGCCTTCCGGAAAACCAGGCGCTCGGGACCACGCCGGCGCGGAAGATCCACGACTCGATGCTGTTCTTCCGGAACACCCCGGAGTGGCCCATGTTCGACCAACTGGGCTCGGCCAGGCTTGCGGGCAGAGACGATGGGCAACCGCGGTCCATCACCTACGAATGGATCGAGCTGACCCGTCCCCTGCACGCGTCGCCCCTGAGCGTGCAACTCACGGGGTTCCTGCCCGAGGCGAGCCTGCATGTGCCGATGAGGCGGCTCGTGGCCGACATGGTGCCGCGGAACGAGCGCCTCTCGCAGACACTCGACCTCAAGGGGCTGCTGCTCGATGCGATCCCCGGACGCCACCAGGCCCTGATCGATTTCCTGCGCCTCGATCCGGGCTTCGACGAGAACCTCGACGGGTACCTGCGGGGGCTGGACCTCGACCGGCAGGTCACGGTGCGCGAGGCGCTGCGGGCCATTTCGCTGCGGCAATTGGAGACGCGTCTCGAGGGGGTGATCGAGGGCTACTTCAACCGGGTGTTTGCGGAGTTGTCGCTCAACAAGGTGGTGCGGGGATCGCTGGCCATCGACGATTTCGGGCAGCGGATGCTCATCCTGCGCAATCGCCTGAAGGACCACCTCGACGCGCTCAGGATCGATGCCTTCGTGGTGGATTACGTGTTCAAGGCGCTGGTCCCCGACCTGCCGTTCGCCGATGACACGGTGCATCAGTTTGTCGATCGGGTCAGCCGCAGCAGCCTGGGTCTCGTCGTGGACGGGCTCATCCGGTTCATCAACCTGAACCCGGTGACCTGGACGGTGGAGTTCGTCATCGGGTGCGATTTCCCGGACGACCTGCCGTCGTTGGCCCGCTCCCTGTTCAAGTCGTGGGAGGACGGAATCCGCATCGAGTGGGACAACCGCATCTACTACGAGGGCCTCAAGATCGCTGCGCATTACGCCGGCTTCGAGGGGTTTCCGCGCTTCGAGATCGCCGCCCGCGAACGATTCCAATCCCATCTGCTGGAGGTGCAGGCCGGCCTGTTCGGAGCGATCGACCCGGTGGTGGCCAAGGTCGAGGGCTGGAGCGGCCTGCGGAAGTCCTTCGCGATCGGGATCTACAACAAGAGGCTGCTGGCACTGGTGGCCGACCTCGTGGCCGACGGAGCCGGAGCCGCCCTCGGCGCCCGGACCGGCGACGCCGTCATCCTCGACCGGACCGTGGCGGAGGTGCTGGGCCGATTCGGCCTCCAGACCGAAGGCGACCGCCTGAACTTCGGGCGGATCCTGAGCGTGACCGAGCTGGGATCGTTCCTCACCACGCCGTTGGACACGCTCTTCGAGGGCCTTGAGCTGGACCTGGGACGTCTGGGAATGCAGTCGGTGATCGAAGGCATGGTCATCGAGCAGTTCCGGAAGACCTTCCCGGAGTTGAATCTGGACCTGAGCCTTCATGACCACCTGATGGACTACCTGCTGAGGGCGATGGACTTCTCACGCATCACGCAGGGGCTGGTCCACGAGGTGCTCGGGGAGCATTTCGACGAGCGGCTCGGTGGCGGCACCGAGACCGTCTCCCGGTTCATGGAGCGGTTCATGGAATCCCTGTCGCCTGATCGCCCGGGCGACGACTGCTGGATGAACCTGATCCGGCAGGCCCGGTGGTTGGAGGCGATCCTGTCGGTTGCGCCGGACCCCACGGGCGCCAGCCAGGCCATCGCCCTCGACCTCATGGCCATCGAGCAGGCCGCGCAGATGGCGGTGACGGAATCGGTGAACACGGCGATCCGCGAGGCCGTGGGGCAGTATGTCGGGCGCGTGGTGACCGAGACCCTCTCGGGCACGGGATCGGTGAACACCAGCTTCTCGGCGGAGGCGAGGCGTTCCGTGGTGAAGGTCACGCATCCGCTCGAGGCGGAACTGGCCGCCTATCGAGGGCGACCGCTCCAGCACCTCGGCAGCCACGGTCGGGGCGACCGGATCGTGAGCCTGGTGCAGGTCCTCGGAGGCGAGACGCCCGAGCTGCTGGAGCTGTCCTATGATCGGGTGACGGCCCGGCACGCGGTGCGGTCCCTGGGACCGCTGCCGCCGGGAGGCCTGCGGCCGGTGGCCTCGACCGACGGACCCAATCCCCGGTTGAGCCAGGGATTCCTCGGCCTGGGCTCCCCCGGGGGACTCTCCGGACGGCCGACCGGACTCTTCGTCCTCGATGCGGTGTCGGGTCGGGCCGTTCTCTTCCAGAAGGCCGACGCGAACACCGAGCACCTGCTGGTGTCCGCCGACCGCGAACGGGCGGTGATGTGGAGCGCGCGGCGGTTGCAGGTCGGGCTGCTGCCGCTGTGGACGGACCTTGAGCGGGAACAGCAGTGGCAGGGTCGCGCACCGCAGATCGGGCTTCCCCCCGCCGAGCTTTCATTCGTCCCCGGCGAGCGTCTCGATCCGGGCGTCCGGGTCCGCGGTGAGCGTCCCATGGCCTTCCAGTGGAAGAACGCGACAGGACGCGTCGTGGCCAGCGGCACCAACGGCTTCGCCCTCACGCCCGACGGGTCGTGGGCGGAGGGTCTGTACCGCCTCGTGGCGACCAACGCCCACGGCGCGGCCGAGTCCGCCCCGGTGCGCCTGACCCGGCGGGCCCCCGTGCTGGCCGAATTGACCCTCGAGGCGGACGGATCCCGGATCCGCGGCACGGCGGGGGAGTCGCTGGACATCCCCGTCACCGGACAACTCGACGAGCGGCCGCTGCGGTACTCGCTGCTGCAGGGTTCCCGGACGATCCTGGCGACCACGAACCGGACGCTGCGCCTGGGCCCCCTGTCCCGCAC
>JAJTFN010000039.1:3256-37334 GCA_021298285.1 Verrucomicrobium sp. | reverse complement strand
CCCGGCCTGGTAGAGCTCGATGACCACGTTGCCCGACGCGACGAGGGACTGCAGATTGCCGCCGGTAGGCACCGGTCCCGGTCCACCGGCCGCCTTGTCCTGGGGCAGGGCCGCGCGCAGGTCGTCGCAGGTGATCTGCAGCACGCCGGGGGACTCGACCCGGACATGATCCCACAGGTGGTAGACGCCCTTCTCCAGTTCGAGCACGCAGTTGGTGGCCGAGAGGAGGATGCGGTCCTGCTGGGCATGGACGGTGCCGGACAGGAGCCCGAGCAGGAGGGCCAGGAGGGGGACGAAGCGGAGGGCGGGGGCGCTGCGGGTCATGGGGAGGCGGGTTTTGGCTGGAAGAGGCGGGTCCGCAGCTCGATGGCCACCGAGTTGGTCACGGTCAGCCGACGCACAGTGCCGTCGAAGCGGAAGCCGTGACCCCGGATGGACATGCCGTCGGCGTCGCGTCGCGCGGTGAACAGGCCGGGAGAGGTGGCGTCGCGCGTGGTGACGTCGACGCGGCATGAGGGGGATTCGATGACGAAGTCGGAGCTCTCGTCGACCCGGAAGGACTCGAGCCGCAGTCCGGTCACGTCCCAGAGGGCCGGGACCAGCGCCCCGTTGCCGGAGGCCGCAGGAGTCGCCTCGGCCGACGAGAACCTCAGCTGCACCCGCCCGGTGGCGGTGTCACGGAGGGTGATGCCCCAGTTGCGGATCGACGCCGCCGTCGCGCCGGCCGGGGCGTTGGTGGCCCGGCCCGCCGGCGGTGCCGACTGGGCGCGGGCCGCCGGGGAACCGCCCGAGGCCAGGATGCCGATGGCCACCAGGATCTGCCCGATCCACGGAGCCTGTCGGGCCCGCGCATGTGGGCTGGGTCGGTTCGGCGGGAACATGACGGAGGAGTCTTGGAACCGGGACGCCGGCTTAGGAAGCGAATTTGCGCACGAGCCGATCCCAGTGGCCCTGGGCCTGGAGCAGCAGGTCGACGGCCTCGCGGACGGCGCCATGGCCGCCCGGTTGGCGGGTGACCCAGTGGGCGATGCGGCGGGCCTCGTCGATGGCGTCGGCCGGGGCGATCGCCAGGCCGGCCCGTTTCAGCGCGGCCAGGTCGACCCAGTCGTCCCCCATGTACAGCACCTCGTCCCACATGACCTGGGTCTCGGCCAACCAGGACTCGATGGCGGCGACCTTCGGCCCGGACGACTGGTGCAGGAAATCGATCTTGAGGTCCTGGGCCCGCTGGATGGTGGCCTCGCTCGGCCTGGCGGAGACCCAGCCGACGCGGATCGACGCCTCGGTCTGGAGCAGGCGAAGCCCGAGGCCGTCCCGGATGTTGAAGACCTTGGTCTCGCTGCCGCCTCCCATGCTGACCGTGGCGTCGGTCAGCACGCCGTCGACGTCGCAGACGAAGAGCCGGATCCTGCGGGCCCGTGCGACCAGTTCCTCGGAGAATGACATCGGGGGCGAGGATTCCGCATTGCGACCGGCCGGGCAAACAGGAATCCCCCGGGCGATCCCCGGGGGCTCTTCGCCCCTCACGGCGCCACCCCGGTGTCGGTGGACATCACCTCGAGGGTGGCCGCGACGACAGCCTCCGGGGAGATCGACCGGAGGCACCGGAAGTCCACCGGGCAGGTCCGCAGGAAACACGGGGCGCAGGGGGCCTGCCCCAGGAGCAGACGATGCCGCGGGTCGCCGGGCAGGCCGGGTCCGGTGAGTTCCGGGGAGGTGCTCCCGAAGGGGACCACCAACGGCACCCCCAGCGCCGCGGCGAGGTGCATCGGCCCGGTGTCGTTGGTGATCAGCGCCCGGCATCGGGACAGGCCGGCCATGAGCTCGGCGAGGGTGGTCTGGCCGGCGAGGATCGTCCGGGGGATCCCCCCGCCGAGCCTGCCCGCCAGGTCGTGAGCCAGCGGGATGTCGGCTTTCCCGCCGAAGATGACGAACCGCGCGCCGGTCCGGGCCGCCAGCGACCGGGCGGCGTCGGCGAAGCGTTCGACCGGCCAGCGCTTGGCCGGTCCATATTCGGCGCCGGCGTTGAGCCCGATCAGGGGCCCGCCGATGGCGCCCGGCTCCGCCAGGCGCGCAGCCATGGCCCGGATCGCGTCGGGCGCCGCCTGCAACCTCGGCGGCAGCGGGCCGCGATCGGCCCCGAGGTGCGCGGCCAGGCGGAGGTAGTGGTGCAGTTGGTGGGAGGTGGCCGGATAGGCGGTGCGGCTCCCGGACCCTTCGCCGGCGGATGGTGCCGCCACCAGGCGTCGCACCTCAGGTTCGGTCCGCTTGCGCATGCGGACGATGCCCGGGTCCTCGGCCACCCGGTCGGTCAGGAGGCAGGTTCTCGGGAAACGTCCCGAACCCACCCGTCGTGGAATGCCCGCGGCCCAGACCTCCAGGGCCGAACGGAACGAGTTGGGGAACACCACGGCGGCGTCGGCCCCGGTTTCCCGGAGGCGTCGGGCCACCGCGAGGACGCCCTCGCCGGGCGCGAACGACAGCGCCGCATCCACCGCCGGGTGGGAGGTCCAGAGGTCCCGGAGCTTCTCCGGGCAGAGCAGGGTGATCCGGGCCTTGGGGAAGCGTTCCCGCAGGCGCAGGATCGCCGGGGTGGTCATGACCGCATCCCCGAGCCAGTTCACACCCCGGATCAGCAGGTGCCGGACCTCGCCGCGTTCCATGGGGGCTGGCTTCATGCGCCTCGGGGCCCGGCCACGGCTGAGTCGGCCTGTCGCGTGGAGGGTGCCTTCCATCGCCGGTGCACCCAGAACCAGTTGGCCGGGTCCCGCCGGATGGCCGTCTCGTAGTGTCCGTGGACCTCCCGGGCGATGTCATCCACCGGTCGGTCCCTGCCGTCGGCCTCCTGGGTGGCGATCACCGGACCGACCTCGATCCTCCACCGCGCGAGGTCCGTCCGGTAGCAGACGGCCATGGCCAGCGTGGCCTTGTAGCGGAGCGCGAGGACCGCCGGCGCGTTGCTGCAGGAGCACGGCCGGCCCAGGAACGGCAGCCACAGTCCCTTGCCTCCGCCGTGCTGGTCGGAGAACAGCGCGAGGATGGCCCGGCCGCGCTGGAACAGCCCCGTGATGGCCTCGGCCGCCTCGTGGCGCTCGATGAACTGGACCCCCGTGAGGTCACGGAGCCGCTGGAGTGCCCGCTCGAGCGGGGCAAAGCGCTGGCCGCGGTAGGTGGTGGCCAGGTGCCAGTCGGGCCACCGGTGCTGGCCCTGCGCCAGCAGGTCGAAGCTGCCGAAATGCCCGGTCGCCACGACCACGCGGTCCCGTCCGGCCCGGAGCACCTCCTCGAGTCCGACGATCTCGATGCGCGCGAGAAGTTCGGCCGGGTCCATGCCCGGGGTCTTGATCGCGGAGGCGTAGGCCTCTCCGATGCGCCTGAAATTTTCCCGCGCGAGGTCCCTCACCTGGGTCGGCGGGAGGTTTGGGAACGCCAGCGCGATGTTCTCCTCGGCCACCCGGCGGTGACGGCGGTCGAGGCGGTGGGCCATCGCGCCCAGCGCCCGGCCCAACCGGGCCACGGTGACCAGCGGCAGGAGGCGGATCAGTCCCAGCAGGCAGGACAACAGCCATTCAACGACTCGGGAGAACACGACGTGCCGCCGAACCTGCCACGGAGCCCGGCCTCATTCCAAGGCCTCGCGCATGGCCTTGAACCAGTCGCCGCCGTCGTCCTTGTCCACCGGGCGCGAGGCGGCCTCGTCGGCGTCCTCGACGCATTCGGGCGGGAGTTCCCGCAGGAATGGCGACGGGTGGCAGGGCATGACCTGGTCGTAGCGCCGCCGCCCGGAGCAATGGGTGATCCGCAGCGTCTCCTGGGCCCGGGTGATGCCCACGTAGAAGAGGCGGCGCTCCTCGTCGAGGGTGCCCTCCTCCTTGCTCCGGGAATGGGGCAGCAGGCCGTCCTCCACCCCGATGATGTGCACGTGCGGGAATTCCAGCCCCTTGGCCGCGTGCATGGTGATCAGCGTGACCTGGTCGCCGGTGGCATCCTTCTCCTCCTCGCGCTCCTGGTCGAGGGTCACCCCGGCCAGGAACTCGTCGAGCCGGTCCATCGGCTTGCCGAGGTATTCCGGGGCCGCGTCGGGCAGCAGCGGGCCGCTGGGCTTCGGGGCGGCCGTCATGTCGGAGAGGAGTCCCTCGGGGTCGTTCTCCAGGTCCACCGGCTGGGCGGCCTTCTTCGGGGCGGTCGCCTCGCGCTTCTTGCGCCGCGCCTCGGCCGTGAGGTCGCCATCGAGTTCGTCGAGCAGCTCGTGGATGTTGCGGACGCGGTTGTCCGCCACGTCGGGGTTCTTCTCGCCCCGGCGCAGGTCGGCCAGGTAGCCGGTCTCCTCGAGCCAGGCGTCGGCCCAGTTGCTCAGGCAGATCGGGGAGTCCTGGAGCAACGGGGCCCGCGTCGTGTCGATCCAGTGGAGGAAGCCCGTGATGGCCTCCCGGGTGCGCGTCTGGAAGGAGGCCAGCACGTCGGTGTGCCGCATCACCGTGTACACGCTGGCCCTGCGCTCGGCGCTGAAGGCCAGGAGCCGCTCCATGGTCACGTCGCTCAGGCCCCGGGCCGGCTTGTTGGCGATGCGCAGCAGGTTCACGTCGTCGTTCGGGTTCACGAACGTCTTCAGGTAGGCGAGGATGTCCTTGACCTCGCTGCGGTCGAAGAAGCTCTGGCCGCCGATCAACCGATACCGCACCCGCGCCTTGCGCAGGGCCGACTCGATGGGGCGCGATTGGATGTTGGTGCGGAAGAGGATGGCCTGCCTGCCCCAGGGGATCTGCCCGGTGAGGCGGTCGTACTCGATGTTCTCCACCACGGTGCGGCCCTCCGTCTCGTCGGTGTCGAAGGCGTGCAGGATGATCCGGCGGCCCTCGCCCTTGGCCGACCAGAGGTTCTTCTCCCGCCGCCGGGTGTTCTGCCGGATCACCGCGTTGGCCGCGCGGAGGATGATGTTGGTCGAGCGGTAGTTCTGCTCGAGCTTGATGACCTTGACCTCGGGGTAGTGCTTCTCGAGGTCCAGGATGTTGGCGATCTCGGCCCCGCGCCACCCGTAGATGGACTGGTCGTCATCGCCCACCACGCAGAGGTTGCGGGAGGCGCTGGTCAGGTGGTGGATGAGCTCGAACTGGCTGGCGTTGGTGTCCTGGTACTCGTCGACCATGACGTAGCGGTACTTGCGCCGGCAGGCCTCGAGGGCGTCGGGGTGCTCGCGGAAGAGCCTCAGCGTCAGCAGGATGAGGTCGTCGAAATCGACCGCGTTGCAGGCGTGCAGGGCGCTCTCGTAGCGCCGGGCCACGTGCTCGGCCAGCGCACGCACCGACGGATCCTCGAAGCCTCCCTTGCTGCCGCCGTTCTTGAACTTGCTGAGCATGGACAGCACCGCCCCGGGGTCGGTCTTCTCGCCCTTGGCCGAGATCTGGCTGAGGATCTTCTTCATCGCGGCGAGCTGGTCGCCGGTGTCGTAGATCACGAAGTTCTTCTTGTAGCCCAGCTTCTCGATGTGCTGGCGGAGGATCCGCACGCACAGCGAATGGAAGGTGCTGAGCGTGGGCCGCTCCAGGAAGGGATCCTCCGGGGCGCCGGCCTCCCGGCGGGACTTCGGCACCTTGGGGATCATCTCGTTGACCCGCTCCAGCATTTCCTTGGCCGCCTTGTTGGTGAAGGTCACCGCCAGGATGTGTCCAGGGGCGATGCCCTTGCCGATCATGTGGGCGATGCGGCAGGTGAGGGTGCGGGTCTTGCCCGTGCCGGCGCCGGCCAGGATCAGGACCGGCCCGGAGTGGGTGACCACGGCGGCCCGTTGCTGCGGGTTGAGCGATCCCAGGTCGAACATGGGGGCGGGAGGATGGGGCGCGGCCCGGCGGGGTCAAGGGGCGGTCCCGGGAAACCGGCCCCCTGTCCGGGCCGGCTCTCAGGGACGGCGCTCGCGGATGGAGGCCAGCAGGTCGGCGATCACCTCGCCACGGGGCTTGGCGCCCACGTTGCCCTTGCCGTGCAACCGCACGCTGATGGCGCCGGCCTCGAGGTCGCGCTGACCCACCACCAGCATGGTGTGGACCTTGGCGGTCTCGGCGTCGGCGATCTTGGCCTTCACCGGGTTGGCGCTCCAGTCGCCCTCCACGCGGACGAACTGCGAGCGGAGCTCGGCGGTGATGGACTTGGCGTACTCCACCAGCGGCGCCTCGTCGTTCAGGGTGAGCACCCGGACCTGTTCCGGCGCCAGCCAGAGCGGGAAGTTGCCGGCATAGTGCTCGATGAGGAAGCCGATGAACCGCTCGTGCGTGCCCAGCGGGGCCCGGTGGATGCACAGCGGGGTCTTCTCGGTGTTGTCGCGGTCGCGGTAGGTGAGTCCGAAGCGGGCGGGAACGGCGAAGTCGACCTGGTTGGTGGCGATGGTGAACTCGCGGCCGATGGCGCTCCAGACCTGCACGTCGATCTTCGGCCCATAGAAGGCCGCCTCGTTGGGCACCTCCACGTAGTGGATGCCCGACTCGATGAGCACCTGGCGCACCATGTCCTCGGTCTTCTTCCACAGCTCGGGCTCGTTGACGAACTTCTGGCCCAGGCGGGACGGGTCGTGGGTGCTGAAGCGCATCTGGTAGCGGTCGAGCCCGAAGATCTTGAAATACTTCAGGTACATCTCGTTGACCGCCCGGAACTCGTCGGCGAACTGCTCGGCCGTGCAGTAGAGGTGCGCGTCGTTCATGTTCATGCTGCGCACGCGCATCAGACCGAACAGCTCGCCCGACTGCTCGTAGCGGTAGCAGGTGCCGTACTCGGCCAGCCGCAGCGGCAGGTCACGGTAGCTGCGCGGCTCCGCCGCGAAGATGCGGTGGTGGTGCGGGCAGTTCATCGCCTTGAGGTAGTACCGCCCGCCCAGGAGGGTGATCTCGGTCTCCAGTTTCTGGATGTCGTGGCGGACCTGTTCCTCGGTGTAGCCGCTGGGGTTCGGCGCGATGGCCTTGCCCATGCCTTCGGCGAGTTGGATGAGGTCGGCGCGCCGTTCCATCAGCGCGTCGCGCTTGGCGCGCTCGTCCTCCTCGAGCATCTCCATCGGGGGGAACATCGACTCCGCGTAATACGGGAGGTGGCCGGAGGTCTTGTACATCTTCTCCTTGGCCAGGTGTGGCGTCTTCACGCGCACATAGCCGGCCTGGAACTCGGTCTCCTTGGCCAGGCGCTCCAACTCCTCGACCAGCACCGTGCCCTTGGGCAGCCAGAGCGGCAGGCCGGGCCCGACGTACTCGGCGTCCATCGCGAAGAGGCCCATCTCGGCGCCGATCTTGCGGTGGTCGCGCTTGCGGGCCTCCTCCTGCATCTTCAGCCAGGTGTCCAGCTCCTCCTTGTTCTTGAAGGCCGTGCCATAGAGGCGCTGGAGCTGGGGGTTCTTCTCGTTGCCCCGGAAATACGCGCTGGCGACCTTGAGCAGCTTGATGCCGCCGGGCTTGACGTTGCCCGTGCGCATCACGTGCGGACCGGCGCAGAGGTCCACGAACTCGCCGTTCTGGAAGAAGCTGATGGGCTCGCCCTCGGGGATGTCGCCCAGGCGCTGCACCTTGAAGGTCTGCCCCTTGCCCTCGAAGTACGCCAGCGCCTCGGCGCGGGTCTTGATCGACTTCTCGAAGACCTGGTTCTCCTTGGTGATCTTGCGCATCTCCTCCTCGATCTTCGGGAAGTCGTCGGGGGTGAAGCGGTGCTTCAGGTCGAAGTCGTAGTAGAAGCCCTCCTCGGTGGGCGGGCCGATGTCGAGCAGGGCATCGGGCCAGAGCCGCAGGACCGCCGTCGCCAGGATGTGCGCGCAGGAGTGGCGCAGGCGCATCAGCTCGCTCATCTGCTCCCGCTGGTCCAGCGTCTTGCGCTGCACCTCGGACTTGGCGGACTCGAACGGGGGTTGTTGTTCTTCGTTCATTCGGGGGTGACCGGTTGGCTTCGGACGGACGCAGATGAAGGCAGAAGGGGGTGGGTGTGGCAACCCTTTGGCCCGTCCCTTTGGCCCATCCGGCCGCGGCCTTCCGGGGTTCGGCTCAGGCCGGGTCTTCCATCTCCTTGGGGACGAACAACCCCAGCGCGGCCGTGTAGCCGTGGAGGAAGTTCCGTCGGGCCACCGGCCCCAGCTCGCCATGACCGAAGAATCCGGTGACCGCCAGGGGGCCCAGTTGCTCCTGCACGAGGCCGGCGTCGTGGTTGGGGGCCCCGAAGAGCCTCGATCCCCGTCCATTGCACACGGCCAGGCACCCGCCATAGACCGGCCGGCCCCGGAGGCGGGTCCGGGCGCGGGCCAGCAGCATCGCCATCTCCGCGTCGGCGGTCTCGGAATCACGTCGCTGGAACTGCAGGGTCTGCCCGGTGCGCGGGAAGGCGCCCACCGCCAGCGCCCCGTTCTTGGGGTCGCCGCCCAGCAGGTTGCGCACGAGGAAGTCGCCGCAGAGCAGTTCCTCGCGGTACTCGTCGATGGCCAGCCCGACGAAGAGGTTGTTCTGGCTCTTCCTGCGCTCCTCCTGGCTGAGACCCTCGAAGGTCTCCATGAGCACCGAGTACGCCGGCCGGTTTCCGATCCCGAGGATGTAGTTCCGCTCGGCCCGGGTGATGGTCCAGCTCTGGCCGATCGGGGTGCATCCCTGCGAGACCACGGTCTCGAGGGTCACCGCCCCGCGGATCGCGACCGCCACCACACCGTGCTCGTGGACCTGGCCGTCGAGGTAGATCTGGCACTGCTCCGCGGCGAAGTCGCCGCTGGCCAGGCCGCCGATGGCCGGGATGCCGGGATAGGCGTCGTTCCATTGCCGCAGCCAAGCTTCGCCATTCAGCTCGAACGGGCTGGCGAAGACCAACCACCCGTTGACCTGGCCCGGTTTCAGGCCTGTCCGGCGGACCCACGCACCCGCGTCCCCGGCGGCCTCGATCTCCTCGCGGTCGAAATGGAAGCCTTCGACGGTGGCCCCGGGCAGGTGATGGAGGCCGAGCACGAGGTCTGCCCCCTGTTCGAATTCGTCGCCACCACAGACCAGTCCGATGCCGGAGCAGCCGGCCAGGCAGGGGATGCGTCCGTGCACCCGGAGGATCTCGAGGACCTCCTCGGCGCGGGCGAAGAGCGATGGCCCGACGAAGGCCAGGCCGAGGGTCACGCCCGGCGCGTCGAGCTGACGGCGCAGGGAGGCGGCCCAGCGTGCCAGCCCGTCCTCGTTCCATCCGCCTTTCCAGACCCCGGTGACCCCATGCCTGCCCTGCATGGGTCGGATGATAGTGCGGCGCCCGGAATCGGGAAGGGGCGTCTTCCATGGACTCTGGCTGGCGGTCCCGGCTTCCTCCGGCCCCGGTGGGTCTCCGCTTGCCCACGCGCCGGGACGCGTGCCGTTCCGGGTCCTGGCGGTGGACGGTCCCGCCGGGTCCCAGGGGCCCGATCGGGTCGCCTTCGATGCGGCGCTTCGATCCTTCCTCATCGGTGCCTACCCCAGGGCGGCCGAGGAATTCTCGGCCTTCGAGGCGGGTTTTCCCGAGTCCGCGCTGAGGGCCGAGGCCGTCCGCAGGGGGGTGTACGCCCGCGCCGAGGCCGAGGCGGCCCGGGGTCTGTTTCCCTCGGCGGAGAAGGCCTTCGGCGAGTATCTGGTCCGGTTCCCGGACTCCGATCTGGTCCTCCGGGCCTCCGTCCGTCGGGCCGAGTGCCTGTTCCGCGCGGGACAACCCGCCGCGGCCGCCGCGCTGTTGGACCAGCCCGATGGCCCGTTCCTCCGGGCACGGGCCCAGGGACGCCCCGCCGACCTGCTGCGGGTGGGCTCGATGCTCGCCGCCGAGGCCCACCTGGCCGCGGGCGACACCACCCGCGCGCGCTCGGCGGTCGAGGCCGCCGCCCCGTTCGCCACGGCTCCCGCCGCCCAGTGGGACCGCATCCGGCTCGAGATCCGCATCCTCGAGGCGCTCGGGAACCCCCGGTCGTCGACCGCCGCGATCGAGGCGGCCGAGCGCCTCCGGGTCGTCGCCCGTGCCGACGAGCTGGCCCCACGCCGGCCCGAATCGGCCGCGCTCCTCGGGCGGTTGCTGATCGCCGCGGGACAGGGGGATCGCGCCTTGCCGCCCCTCGAGGAGAACCTGGCACCGGCCGTCCCGCCCCTGTTCCGGGCCGATGCCGCCGGCCGCCTGGCCGACTGGTGGGTGTCGCAGGGACGCCTGGGCCCGGCGCGCGAGCGGCTCGAGTCGGTGGTGGCCGGGCTGGGTGACGATGCCTCGGCCGCGGCCCTGCGGTTGCGGCTCGGGCAGATCCACCTCCGCGAACACCTCGCCTTCCGGGGCACCAACCGCGTGGCCGATTCCCCGGCCCCGGCCCATGTCGGGCTCACCCGCGCCCTCGCCGAGCTGGAGCGGGCCTCGGCCCTGAACCCTCCGGCCGAGCTGCGGGGCCCGCTCGCCCTTGGCCTTGCCTGGTGCCGCTGGGAGGAGGCCCTCGCCGGCGATTCCCGCTCGGTCATGACCCAGGCGCTGTCGGGGTTCCGTGCCGCCGTGGAACTGCTTCCGGCGTCTTCGACCGAGGGCCTCGTGGCCCGATACAAGGCGGCCGACGTGTCCGCCTGGCTGGGTGACGCCGCGACGGCCCTGAAGGGATACCTCGCGGTGGCCGATGCCGCGGCCAACCGTCCCGCCGACCGAGAGGCCTGGGTGCCGCCGGCGCTCGAGCAGGCCCTGGTGGCCGCCATCGCCAGCACCAACGGCCCGGTCGGCGAGTCGGTCCTCCGGCGTCTGCTCGAACTCCCCCAGTCGGGAGACCGTGCCGGGCGTGGGGCCCTCTGGCTGGGATCTGCCTTGGCTCGGCAGGGAGCCGGTGAACTCGGGCGCGGGCTGTTGCAGGAGTATCTGGCGCGGTTCCCGGAAAGCGGGCTCAAGGCCGACGTGGAGCTCGAGTTGGCCATGATCGGGATCCTCGACGGCGATTGGTCCCAATCCGTCGCCGCCCTGCGCCGCTGGCTGGCCTCCCATCCGCAGCACCCCGGTGCCGTCCGTGCCGGATTCCACCTGGCCTACGCCCTCGCCCGGTCGGGCGACCCTTCGGCGGCCATGCGGCTCTTCTCGGAGCTGGCCGCCAAGAACCCCGCCGATCCCGGCACCATCTCAGCCCAGCTCTGGTTGGCGGGGCGGTTCTTCGAGCAGCAGGACTATCTCCAGGCAGGACAGGCCAGCGCCGCCCTCCTCACCAACACCGCGGTGCGCGTGGCCCGGGGGCAGACCTGGTACCGCGCCAAGCTCTGGGCGGCCGAGGCCGGCCGCAAGCTCCAGAACTTCGAGTCCGCGGCGGAACACTTCCGCGAGCTCATCAACGACAAGGCCGCCCCCGCCGAGGTGCATTCGGCGGCGCTGTTCCACTACGGGGAGCTGCTGCAGGCACGGCCGGTCGAGCCGGGCGCCGACCCGTTGTCGCGATACCGCCTGGCGCTGGAGGCCTTCGGCCGGGTGCTGGAATTCACCAACAGCCCCCATCTGGCACCCGCCCTCGGGATGATGGCCAACTGCCATTTCCAGCTCAGCACCCTGAATCCGGCCGACTATGCCAAGGCCGCCGAGCTGTACCGCCGGGCGGCCGCGCAACCCGGTGCCGGTGTCGAGACACGCTGCCGGGCCTGGCTGGGCCATGCGGCGGTCAACCGGAGGATGGCCGAGCTTCGGTCCGGGTCGGAGGCGGCCGAGTTCTATGACCTCTCGATCCGCTCGGGGCTCGATGTGGCCCTGGGAAGGGTCCTGCTTCCCGGCGAGAAGGTGCCGCCCGAGGTGGTGGCCGAGGCGGCGCGGGTGACCGGCGAAACCTTGGAACGCCTGGGCCGTGTCGGTGAGGCGGCCGGACTCTACGAGCATGTTGCCCGCGAACTTCCCTCCGTTGCCGCCGCCTGGGACCAGCGGGCCCGCAGGATCCGTCAGAGCCTGCTCGAGAAGCCTCGGTGACCCTCCGCCCGGCTGACGGGCGGTGTTTTGCTTGAGCTTTCGCCCGGTCCGGTGTCTCTGGGGTGCGTGAATTCCCGTCGACAATTCCTCTCAAGCCTTCCCCTCGCCGCTGTCGCCCCGGGCCTCGCGGCGGCGGCACGGCCCGCCGGCGAGACCGAAGGTCCGGAGCTGCGGGTGATGACCTACAACCTGCGCTACGCCAGTCCCAACGGGCCCGAGGCCTGGCCCCTGCGTCGGCCTGCCATGAAGGCGCTGCTCGAGGAGTTTCCACCGGACCTGATGGGCACCCAGGAAGGGGTGTATCCGCAATTGAAAGACCTGGCCTCGGACCTTCCCGGCCACGACTGGATCGGCACCGGTCGGGACGGTGGAAGCCGGGGTGAGTTCATGGCCATCTTCTACCGTCGCGACCGCTTCGAGCCGCTGGCCTACGACCACTTCTGGCTGAGCGACACGCCCGAGGTCATCGGCTCTTCGACGTGGGGCAATCCGAATCGGCGGATGGTCACCTCGGTGCACTTCCGGGACCGGCGGACCCGGCTGGAGTTCCACCTCTGGAACACCCACCTCGACCATGCGCTCCAGCCGGCCCGCGAGAAGGGGGCCGCGCTGATCCGCACCCGACTGGCCAAGCTGCCTCCCTCCGACCGGGTGATCCTCATGGGTGATTTCAACGCCGTGGCCACCCGGAACGTCGTCTACGACGCCCTGACGAAGGAAATCGGATTCACCGACTCCTGGTTCGCGGCGGCCCGGCGGCGCAACGAGACGCTCAACTCCTTCAACGGGTTCGGGAAACCGACCTTCAACAGCGCCCGCATCGACTGGATCCTCTTCCGGGGCGAGGCGGAGGTGTCCCACGCCGAGGTGGTGGACCAGACCCCGGGAGGCCGTCAGCCCAGCGACCATTATCCCGTGCTGGCCCGGATGCGGTGGAAGTAGCCGCCCCGGAGTCCGTGCCGGACCGCCCGCCGGACCGCCCGCCGAGGGAGAGCGGTGGCAACCGTTGCGTCCCGGGGTGCGCGGAGTGTTCCATCGCCCGAGACACCCGACCGAATGCGTTCCGAATCCAACCCGTTGCCCGCCCTCAACCTCTTCGCCCCCGACGGCGAGCACCCGAGGCTGGCGGGCACCTACCTGCAGACCTGCGTGGTGGTTGCCGCCGTCACGCGGAACAGCCCGGTGCCCCTCCGCCACGTGCCGGCGGGGATTTCGCCCGAGGACGCGATCTTCCTGCGCCAGATCTCCTGGGAGACGGTCCGGGATTGGACGCCGTGACCGCGGCGCGCTCCCATCGGGCCGGAGCCTGGCTCATGGTGCTTGCCGCCGTGCAGTGGGGGATGATCGGCATCGCCGGCCGCGTCGCCATGGTCGAGTCGGTGGCGCCCACGACCGTCGCCTTCTGGCGGGCCACCCTCGGGGCGCTGGCCTTCGCGCTGCATGCCAGCCTCACGCGCGCCGCGCCGTTGCGGGCCGGTGACCGGGGTCGTGCCTGCGGGTTGGGCATCGGCGGTGTCGCCGTGATGTACCTGGCCTACCTGAGCGCGGTGGAGTCCGGCGGCGTCGCCCTCGCGTCCATCCTGCTTTACTCGGCACCGCTCTGGGTGGCGGTCGGCGGCTGGCTGGGATGGGGTGATCGTCCCGGGTGGCGCGAGGCGCTCCCGCTGTCGCTGACCCTGTTGGGGGTGGTCCTGGTGGCCGTCGCCTCGAACGTCCCGGGCACCCCGCTGCGGCTCGACGCCCGGGCGCTGGGCTGGGGGTTGCTGTCGGGCGTGACCTATGCGCTCTACTACCTGATGGGGCGCGGTCTTTTCGCCCACAACGCGCCGTCGCGCGTGCTGGCCTGGGCGCTGGGCGTGGGAGCCCTCGCGCTCGCCCCCTTCGCCTCCTTCGCCGCGGTCCCGGTCGGCAACGACTCGGTCCGGGCCACCACCGTGATGTTCGGGGCGATGGCGGCGACAGCCTGGCCCCGGCGCGCGCCGCCACCATCGCGACGCTCGAACCGGTCGTGGCTCTGGCGGCGGCATATGCCGTCTGGGGTGAGCGGTTCACCCCGGTCGGTCTCCTGGGGGCCTCGATGGTGATCGCCGGGGTCGCCTGGTCGTCGCGGGGCGCCTCCGGGCCTCCTCCGGAGGAACTCCATCCTTGATGGGCCCCGCCGGCTCTCCATGGGGGCGGATCAGGCCGCGTCCCGGGGCTCAGGTGGGGTTGCTCCGGGTCTCCATCGCGGGCGGCCGGAACAGGATCCACACGTTGGCCGCGAGGATGCAGGCTCCGCCGAGCACCAGCCGTGCGTCGAGGGACTCGTCCGGGTACGACAATCCGGTCGCCCTCGAGATCCAGCCCGGCACGAAGAGGCAGACCACGCTCGTGAAGACCGGTTCGGTGCAGTAGAGCAGTCCAGCCTGGGTGGCTGTCACCTTCGGCTGCCAGTGGTTGGCCAGCGGGAAGGTCAGCAGGGTGCAGCCGGCGAGCAGCAGCGCGAAGAGCCCGGCGATGTCCGCAGACGCGGACGCCCGGAGGACATCCTGCGGGTGGGGGGCCAGGGCCAGGGCGAGGGGCCAGGCTGTCGCCGCCATCGCCCCGAACATCACGGTGGTGGCCCGGACCGAGTCGTTGCCGGAGAATTCCGCCCGCTCCAGCCAGAGGATCTGCCCGGCAAAGAGCACCGAACCGGCGAGGGTCTCGAGTTCCCCACGCCCGAGGCGCAGGTTGTCGGGCCGCACCCCGGCGAGCAGCGCCGCACCGAGGGCGACCAGGAGGCAGGCTCCGATCACCGGCCACCCGGGGGCCCGACGGCACGACACCGCCACCCAGATCGGGATCAACACCGCATAGCCCTGGGTCAGGAACGCCGAGACGGATCCGGCGGTGTAGGCCAACCCGTCCATCTGGAGGATGAGCCCCAGCGAGCCGAAGACCCCGATCCCCAGGCCCTGTTTCCACTCCAGGGCGGTGGGGCGGGCGGAGGGGCGGCGGCAGTCGGTCTCCGAGGAGGGGCGGCGGCGCCCCGGCCAGGCCCGCCGCAACCACAGCCCCGCCGCGAACAACCCGGCCGCGAAGGAGAAACGCAGCGCCACCAGCAGGGTGGAGACGAAGAGGCTGGAACTGCCCGGGGCGTTCCGGCGCCCCAATTGCTCGATGGACTTGAGCAGCGGGAAGCTGAAGGCCCACAGCGCGCAGGTCGCGATGAGGACGATCGAGGCGATCAGTCGGGGATTCATGACGGGCAAGGTCCGACGGTGGCCAACCGGCGGGTGACCAGCGTGGGCGGAGGCCCGGAGCCGGGCAAGCAGCCGGTGGGGCGATGCCGCCGGAGTCCATCGGGAGCGTCGATGGAGCTTTGACGCCGTCGACTCCTTGGTCCACAAACCGCCCCGTGACCAACATTGCCTCGCTCAGCGAACTGGAGCAGTCGATCCGCAACGTGCCGGACTTCCCCAAGCCCGGCATCCAGTTCAAGGACATCACCCCGGTTCTCGCCGACGGGCGTCTGTTCGACTCGACCATCCGGCACCTGCTCGAGGGCATCCCGGCCGGGTCCGTGGACAAGATCGTGGGCATCGATGCGCGCGGGTTCATCTTCGGGGCGGCGGTGGCCCACCGGCTGGGGGCGGGTTTCGTGCCGGTGCGCAAGAAGGGCAAGCTGCCCTGGCAGACCCACGAGCAGAGCTACGAGCTGGAGTACGGATCCAGCACGGTGGCCGTGCACACCGATGCGGTGGCCTCCGGCGAACGCATCCTCCTGGTCGACGACCTCCTGGCCACCGGCGGCACGGCGGCGGCGGCGCTCCAACTGCTGAGCCGCCTGGGGGCCAGGGTCGTGGGCGTGCGCTTCGTCATCGAGTTGGCCTTCCTCGACGGCCGCCGGAGGCTCGGCGACTACGAGGTCAAGTCGCTGATCACCTACTGAGCACCGCCGGGCGGGCGTCCGCGGGGCGCCGGGGAGCCCTCCGCCCCGGCCTGCCTGCCCCAGCGGCTGGCCAGGGCCCCGCAGACCAGGAGTTGCAGCGGATGGTACAGCAGCATGGGCAGGAGGATGAGGCCCATGCCCGGGTGCGCTCCGAAGATGATCTTCGCCATCGGCACGCCCGAGGCGAGGGTCTTCTGGGGTGCGCAGCAACGGGCGGCGATGAGGTCCGGCCTCTGCAACCCCAGGGCCCGGGCCAGCCCCTCGGTCAGCAGCATGGCCAGACCGAAGAGCACCACGATCCCGGCGGCTGCGGGCAGCAGCACCTCGGGTCCGTGTTGCGTCCAGAGGCGTTGCTTCACCGAATTGCAGAACGCCGCATAGACGATGAAGAGCACGATGCCGCTGGAGAGGTGGCCCAGGTGTTTCTTGTGGCGGTCAGCCCAGCCCGCGCAACGCGGCCGGAGCAGTTGTCCCACCACCAGCGGCACCAGCAGCAGGGTGACGATCTCGGCGATCACAGGGCCGAGGGGTTGCCGATGGCCGCCGGTCTTCATCAGCCACGCCACCCAGAGCGGTGTGGCGAAGATTCCCAGCAGGCTCGAGAGGACCGCATTGAAGAGCGCGCCGACGGTGTTGCCACCGGCGATGCTCGTGAGGATCACCGAGGAGGTGATGGTGGACGGCAACACGGCCAGGTAGAGGAACCCCAGGCGCAGATCCGGTGGCAGCCCCGCCCCGGCGAGCCGGTCGAGCGCGATGCCGAGGGCGGGAAACACCAGGAAGGTGAAGGCCTGGATGAGCAGATGGAGCCTCCATCGGGAGAGCCCCTCGCGCAGGGCGTTCGAGGGCAGGGTCAGCCCCTGGGCCAGGAAGATCAGCGCCACGCCCATCCGGGTGCTGGTGGCGGTCCTGAGGGGCCCGTCCGCCGAACCCAGGTCCGGCAACACCCACGCCATCCCCACCGCGCACGGAAGGCTCAGCGCGAACCAATGGCGAGCGAGGAAGTCGGTCATGGATCGGACGCCGTCGGTGCCGGGGCGTCCCGGCGCCGGGATGGTCTCAGGCGCTGGTGAGGGCGGCCCGGGGATCGTTGCCGGCGCCGATCTTCTCGAGGAAGTAGTCGTAGCCCCCGGCGTAGGGCAGCACCCGGCCGTGGTTGACGTGCAGCACCTTGGTCGCCAGTCGGCGGATGAAGTGCACGTCGTGCGAGATGAAGAGCAGCGTGCCCTCGTAGCGCTCCAGCGCCATCGTGAGGGACTCGACCGTGGTGATGTCGAGGTGGGTGGTCGGCTCGTCCATCAACAGCAGGTTGGGCGGGTCGACCAGGAACTTGATGAGGTTCAGCCGGCTCTTCTCGCCACCGCTCAGCACCGTGGTGGGCTTGTAGATCTCCTCCTTGCGGAACATGAACGAGCCCAGCACCGCCCGGGCCTCGTCCTCGCGCAGGGCGGGCGCGCTGGCCAGCACCTCCTCGATCACGTTCTTGTTGGGGTCGAGGCTGTCGGCCCGGTGCTGGCTGAAGTAGCCCAGCTTGGCGTTGTGGCCCAGGTCGCGGTGGCCCTGCTGCGGCTCGAGGACGCCGGCGATGATCTTGAGCAGCGTGGACTTGCCCGCGCCATTGGGGCCCACCAACACCGTGCGTTCGCCGCGCTCGACCGTCAGGTCGAGGCCGGAGTAGACCGGGTGGGATCCGTAGGCGAAGTGGATGCCCTCCAGCGAGATGGCCCGCTGGCCGCCGCGCGGGGGCGTTGGGATCTGGATGCGGAAGGGCTTGCGGGGCGGGGTGGGCTTCTCGATGAGCTCCATCCGCTCGATCTGCTTGAGCTTGGACATGGCCTGCGAGGCCTTCGAGGCCACCGAGCGGAACCGGTCGGCGAACTCCTGCAGGGCCTGGATCTCCTTCTGCTGGTTCTTGTAGGCCGAGAGCTGCTGCTCGTAGCGCTCCTCCCGCTGCCGGAGGTAGTCGGAATAGTTGCCCGTGTAGGCGATGAGCTTGCGGTCGGCGATCTCATGCACCTCGGTGATGATCTCGTCCATGAACTGGCGGTCGTGCGAGATGAGCAGGATCGCCCCGGGATAGTGCGCCAGGTAGTCCTGGAGCCAGAGCAGGGAGAGCAGGTCGAGGTGGTTGGTCGGTTCGTCCAGCAGCAGCAGGTCGGGCTCCATCACCAGCAGCCGGGCCAGGTGCGCCCGCATCACCCAGCCGCCGCTCATCTCCTTGGCCAGGCGCTCGAAGTCCGTCTCCTGGTAGCCCAGGCCCTTGAGCATCTTCTTGGCCTTGGCCTCGACCTGGGGGTCGTTGAGGGCGTCGAACTTCGCGTGGGTCTCCAGGTACTCGGGGCTGTCGACGGAGCCGGCGGCCTCGAGTTCCTTGAGGCGTTTTTCCAGGCGTGGCAGCTCTCCCGCCCGTCCGGTGGCGACCTCCAGCACGGTCTCGTCGCCCACGGCCTCTCCCTCCTGGGGCAGGTAGCCGATCATCGTCCAGGGGTCCCTCTCGACGGAGCCTTCGTCGGGTGTGCGCCGGCCCAGGATGATGGAGAAGAGCGTGGATTTGCCGGCGCCATTGGGGCCGACGAGGGCCACCCGGTCCCCGTAGTTGACCTGGAGGGAGGCGTTCTCGAACAGGATCCGTCCGGCGACGGACATCTTCAATTGACCGATGGACAGCATGGAATCGGAGGGGGTCGGGTCGTCGCGGTGCGGATCCCGGAGGGTCCCGGGAGGGCGTCCCCGGGATGGGGCCGCAGTCCGCCACGACGTTGCGAGGGTCGCGGGGCCCGGGGGCCGGGGGCAATCCCGTGGGCGATCCCCGTGGACGATCCAGCACTCGCCCCGCGGACGGCTCCCCGGGGCGGGGCGGTCGTCCGCCGGGCTCGATGGGGGGGCTTTCCGAGGGGGGCCGGGGTCGCCCCATCGGCCGCCTTGCCGATTGAACCGGCCGCGGACTACGGTGTCGGACACGCCATGGGCGCCTGTCACCGCGAAGCCACCATCCCCGAGCCCTCCGCCGAGGGGTCTTCCGCCATGGTGCCATGAGTTCCTGGTGGTCCAGACCGTTGCGGGGGTTGAGACGCTGGGTCTCCGGGCCCGCCGCGCCGGAACCGCCCGGGCCATCCTCGAAGGGCGGCCCCGACGGCGGCGTCCCGCCCGAGCTGCTACGGAAGGTGCGCCAGATCGAGATCCGCACCCGCCGGCTGGTCGCCGAGACGCTGGCCGGGCAGTACCACTCGGCCTTCAAGGGGCAGGGGATGGACTTCGACGAGGTCCGGGAATACCAGCCCGGCGACGAGGTGCGCACCATCGACTGGAACGTCACGGCGCGGATGAACCATCCCTTCGTGAAGAAGTTCCGTGAGGAGCGGGAACTGACCGTGATGCTGGTGGTGGACCTGAGCGGGTCCGGGCGTTTCGGCTCGGGCCAGCAGTCCAAGCGGGCCCTCATGGCCGAGTTGGCGGCGGTGCTGGCCTTCTCGGCGATCCGCAACCAGGACAAGGTGGGCCTGCTGCTCTTCACCGAGACGGTCGAGAAGTTCGTGCCGCCGGCCAAGGGTCGCCGCCATGTGCTGCGGGTTGTCCGTGACGTGCTGTTCTTCCGGCCCGAGTTCCCGGGCACCAACACCAACGGGGCCCTCGACTTCCTCAACAAGGTGCTGCCGCACCGGGCGGTGGTGATCCTGATCTCGGACTTCCTGGGCGAGACCAACCCCGGCCGGGCGGCGGTCCGCGCCCACCTCAAGCGCAAGGTGCTCCACTCGGAGACCCTCGGCCGCCTGTCTCAGAACACCCTCAATCAGGTCGGCCGCCGGCATGATGTCATCGCGCTCCAGGTGGGCGACCCGCGCGAGCAGTCCCTTCCGGACGTCGGGCGCCTGCTGCTGCAGGATGCCGAGACGGGCGAGGTGGTGGAGATCAACACCTCCGACGTCCGGCGTCGCGAGGCCTTCGAGACCCGCGCCCGAAAGTCCCAGAAGGAGCTCGACCGCCTGTTCCGGGGCGCCCGGGTCGACCACCTGAAGATCCTGACCCCGTCGGCCGGCATGCCCGAGGACGCCTACATGGCCGAGTTGGTGGCCTTCTTCGAGGGTCGGCAGAAACGGAGGCGGCGATGAGGATGGGTCGCTGGCTCATCCCGATGGTGTGGTTCTGGGGAGGGCTCCGGGTCCTTGAGGCCGCCACGAACCGGGCCTCGCGCATGACCCCGGCCCGTCAGGCGGCTCCGGGCGGCGACCAGCCCATCGCCCTCCAGGACATCCGCGGACCGGTCGACATCCCCACGGTCACGCCGTGGATCCACCGGCTGCTGCTGACGCTGGCGGTGCTGGCGATCCTCGGGCTCATCTGGTGGGCCCTCCGGCGCCAGGCCCGCCGGCGGGAGGAGTTCCGGCAGTCGGCCGCGGCCCGGGCGCGTGCCCGCCTCGCCGAGGCCTGGGCCTGGGTGGACCAGCCCGAGCGGTTCTGCACGCGCCTGTCCGAGGTGGTCCGGACCTACCTGGAGGAACGCTTCGGCCTTCGGGCCCCGGAACAGACCACCGAGGAGTTCCTGGCGGCGATGCCCTCGAGCCCCGACCTCGATGCCGACCTGCAGGGCCTGCTCGGCGAGTTCCTGACCCAATGCGACTGGGTCAAGTTCGCCCAGGGCGACCCGGGCCGCACCGAATGCGAGCGCCTGCACCAGATGGCCTCGGGCCTGATCGACCGGACCGGGGCGCGGGGCCCGGTCGCCTCCGCGCCGGCCGGGCGATCCGATCGGGAGGGCGCGCCATGAACCTCGGGGATTTCCGCTTCGAATCCCCGGCCTGGCTGCTGGCCCTCCTGGCGCTTCCGCTCCTGGAATGGTGGCGACGGCGCACGGCGCGCGAGGCGGTCTTCATCTATTCCAGCCTGAGCCTGGTGAAGGGCATCCTGCAGATGAACCGGACCCTCGCCAGCCGCCTGCTCCTGGCGGCCCGGTGGCTGGGGTTGGCCCTGCTCATCGTCGGCATGGCCCGCCCCCAGTGGGCGATGGGCAAGGCCCCCCGGAAGGCCAGCGGCATCGACATCGCCGTCGCCCTCGACCTGTCGATGTCCATGCTGAGCGAGGACTTCGAGCTGCAGGGCGAGCGGGTCGACCGCGTCACGGTGGCCAAGGACACGCTCAAGGCCTTCATCGAGAACCGCCCCAACGACCGCATCGGCCTGGCCGTGTTCTCCTCCCAGGCCTACATCGCCGCCCCGCCCACCCTCGACCATGAGTTCCTCCGGCGGCACATCGACCGCATGGAGGTGCTGGGCGAGCAGGGCACGGCCATCGGCTCGGGCCTGAGCGCGGCGGTCAACCGCCTGCGGGAGCTCAAGTCCAAGAGTCGCATCGTGATCCTCATGACCGACGGCCAGAACAACGCCGGCAACGTGCCGCCCCTGACGGCCGCCGAGGCCGCGCAGTCGCTCGGGGTCAAGGTCTACACCATCGGCGTGGGCATCCGGGGCAAGGCCCCGATGCCGGTCGGACGCGACGCCTTCGGCCGCAAGGTCTACCGGGAGGTGCCGGTCGACATCGACGAGGACACGCTGACCCGGATTGCCGAGCGCACCGGGGGCAAATACTTTCGGGCGGACAGCACCCAGACGCTGCGCTCGATCTACGACGAGATCGACCGGCTCGAGAAGACCGAGGTGGAGACCCGGCAGAACGTGCTCTACGCCGAATGGATGGCGTGGTGCGTCGCCCCGGGCGCGGCGCTGCTGCTGCTTGAGCTGATCGTCGGCAACACGGTCTGGCGCCGGTTGCCCTGAAGGCCGGGATACCCGAGACGCAACGCATGGATTTCGCGGAACCCCAGTGGATGCAGTTGGCGGCGGTGCTCACGCCGCTGATGGTCGTTTTCCTGGCTTGGGCCGGGCGGCGGCGTCGGGCCGCGCTGGGCCAGTTCATCCGCGCCCGCTGGATGGACGAGCTGACCGTGGGGGTGTCGATGGCCCGCCAGCGGATCAAGTCCGTGCTCTGGGCGGCCGGGTTGGCCTCCGTGCTGGTGTCGCTGGGCCGCCCGTTGTGGGGCTACGGTGAGGCGGTCGCCCAGGCCACCGGGCGCGACCTCGTGGTCTGTGTGGACGTCTCTCGCTCCATGATGGCGACCGACACCGCCCCGAGCCGGTTGGCCAGGGCCAAGCTGGCCTGTTACGACCTGCTCTCGGTCGCCAGGTCCGACCGGATCGGCCTGGTGGCCTTCGCCGGATCAGCCTTCCTCCAGTGCCCGCTGGCCCTCGACGGCGAGGCGTTCCGGCAGAACGTCGCCGCCCTCGACACCGACATCATCCCGGAGCAGGGCACCGCCCTCGCCGCGGCGCTGGACGAGGCGGCCGAGGCCTTCAGCGCCGACTCGGGCACCCGCAAGGCGGTCATCCTGATCACCGACGGCGAGGACCACGAGGAGTTGGCCGAACCGGCGGCGCGTCGGTTGGCGGCGGCCGGCATCAGCCTCTTCACCGTGGGGGTGGGCACCCCGAAGGGCGACCTGCTCAAGGGCAGCGATCCCTACGGCAACGCGATCTTCGTGAAGGACGAGGACGGCAACCCGGTCAAGTCGCAGCTCAATGAACCCCTCCTGCAGCGGTTGGCCGAGGTGGCCCGCGGGTTCTACCTGCCCCTGCAGTCCTCGAAGACCATGGCCACCCTCTACGAGCGGGGCATCGCCCCGATGGAGGCCGTGCGGTTCTCCTCGGCGACCGTGCGGTCCCGGATCGAGCGGTTCCAATGGCCCCTGGGCGTGGGGATTCTCCTGCTGCTGCTGGAGTTGCTGCTGCCAGGCGCCTCGAAGGCGGCCGGACGTGTCCTCCCGCAGGGGGCGTTGGGCCGGGCCGTGGGCGCGTCGGTGCTGCTGGTCACTTGGCTGGCCAGCACGCCGGTCCGTGCCGCGTCCGACGAGGCCCTGGAGCGGTACCGCCAGGGGGAGTACGCCACCTCCCGGAAGGAGTACGAGCGCCTCGCGCAGGGCAGTCCCGACGATTTCCGCCTGCGATTCAACGCCGGGGCGGCCGCCTACAAGATGGACGACTTCGAGGGGGCCGCCGGCCTCTTCGAGCAGGTCCTGCGTTCGCCGGACCTCGATTTGCAGCAGAAGGCCTGGTACAACCTCGGCAACGCGAGGTTCCGGGCCGGCGAGTCGGAGCAGGATCCCGACAAGAAGCGTGAGCAGTGGCAGCAGGCCCTCTCCAGCTTCACCGGGGCGCTCAAGCTCAACCCCGGCGACACGGCCGCCCAGGCTAACTACCAGGCCACCCGACGCGCGATCGAGGCCATCCCGCAGCCCCCGCCCTCGCAGCAGGGAGGCAAGGGCAAGGACGACTCCAAGAACCCGTCCAAGGACAACTCCCAGAAGGATTCCCGCCAGCCCTCGCAGGGATCGAAGGACTCGCGGCAGGAATCCGGGCAATCCAAGGACAACAGCCCGTCCAAGGACGGCCGGCAGGGGGCGAAGGAGGGCGACCCGTCCCAGGCGGATCCGTCGCCGTCCGGCAAGCAGGGCTCCCAGGGGCCCGGTGAGCGCCAACAGGACCCGAACCCGGGCAAGGGTGGCAAGGACGACCAGTCGACCGATTCGAAGCATGGCGATCCGTCCCAGGCCCAGCAGGGGGAGTCGCCGGCGCGGCAACCCGGCGACGGGCGGTCGGGCAAGCCCTCGGCCGCGGGGGCCAAGCCGTCCGGAGCCTCCGGGGATCGCCGGGGAGCCGAGGCGCAGGCGGGCGGCGAGGGCTCCGCCGGTGAACCCGACAAGGATGCCCGCCAGGGCGAACTCATGACCATCCGCGAGGCCGAGAAGGTCCTCGATGGCCAGAAGGGATCGGAGAAGGCCCTCATCCTGCGTCGGCGGCGCGGGGTGATCGGCGATCTCGGCGAGGGCACGGGCCCGGCAGGACGGAGGAAGGCATGGTGAGCGTTCTCCGTCGCCTCCTCGGCGCCTGCCTTTTGGCCGGCCTGTTGGCCACCCGATGCCTCGGCGCCACGGTGTCGGCATCGCTCGACCGTGCCATCGCCGAGTCGGGCGAGACCCTCCGGTTGAACATCACCCTCGAGGGCGAGCAACCGACGGCGGTTCCCCGCATCCCGAACCTGCCGATGGTCCAGTCCGTGCAATACCTGGGCCCGCGCCAGATGACCCAGATCGTCAACGGGGTCTCATCCTTCCAGGTGGTCTTCCAGTTCCAGGTCCAGACCCGCGGGGAGGGTGAGTTGACGATCCCCACCCTCACGGTCGCCACCCGGGCCGGTCCGCTCCAGACCGAGCCGGTCAGTTGCCGGATCACGCCGCGCGAACCCAAGAACGACCGGGTGTCCCTCAAGATCGTGACCCCGCGCGACGAGTGCTACGTGGGCCAGACCCTGCCCTACGACCTGCAGCTGTATTCGTCGGTCAACCTGAACCAGATCGCCCCGCCCAAGATGAGCTTCGACGGCTTTGTCACCGGCCAGGAGATGCCGCCGTCGAACACCCAGACCATCCGCGACGGCAAGGCATTCATCGTGCTGAGCTATCGCCACACGGCCACCCCGACCAAGGAGGGGGTGCTCTCGCTCGGGCCGGCCACCCAGGAGTATGTGCTGGAGGTCGACCGGGGACGGCGGCCGCGCAGCCTGCTGGACGACTTCTTCGGCGGCGGGGCCGAGTTGGAGCGTGGCACGGCCGAGGCCCCCGCCCGGAGCATCCGTGTCAAGGCGCTGCCCGCGGAGGGGCGTCCGCCCGGATTCTCCGGAGCGATCGGGCGCTTCACCGTCCGGCCGTTCGCCTCCCGGACCAACGTCGCCGTCGGCGAGGCCATCACGGTGAAGTGGCTGGTGTCGGGCCAGGGCAGCTTCCCCTCGGTGCCGTCGCCGCAGGTGACGCCGGTCGATGGTCTCAAGAGCTACCCGGGCACGAACGGGTTCAAGGCCGACGATCCCCTGGGCCTCTCGGGCACCAAGACCTTCGAATCGATGGTGGTGCTCGAGTCTCCGGACATCCGGGCGCTCACCTTCGAGCCCTTCTCGTACTTCGACCCCGACACCGGCCGATACACCACGCTGAGGCCGCGGCCGATCGCCGTGACCGTGCGGCCCGAGGCGGGGACGACCGCGTCTCCGGCGGGCACGGCGGCCCAGGCGACGGCGCCGTCCGTCCCGGCCGCCCGGGTGCCCAACCACCGTGAGGACCTGATGTCCTTGTCCCTCCGCGGGGGGCGTCGGGTGCCGGCCGATCCGCCCTGGGCGCGCCAACCCCTCTGGCTGGCGGTCGGGGGAGCCCCGTTGGGGATCCTGGGATGCCTCGTGGGCTGGCAGCGGTGGCAGGAATTGCGCCGCCGCCGACTTCGGCCGACGCAGGCCTCTCGGATGCGGGACACCGTCGCCGCCCACCGGGCCGCCTTGGTCGCCGCCGCCGAAACCGGCGATTCTTCCGGGTTCTTCGCCGCTCTCGACGCGATGCTGAGGCTCCAGTGCGCCCTCGCCCTTGGGGCGTCCTCGGGCGAAGCGATCACGGTCGGGGTGGTGGACACCGACCTCGTTCCCCGGGGTCTCGACGAGGCCGAGGCCGAGGATCTCCGGCAGCTCTTCGCGGCCGTGGATGCGGCCAAGTACGCCCCGGGCGGTGGCCCGGCGTCGTTGGCGGGCCTGCGGGAACACGCCGAGTCGGCCGTGGCGGTCCTGCAACGGCTGGAAGGAGGGCACCCGTGATCCGAAGGCGATCGCTCTCCCTGGCCGTGGTGGTTGGTCTGGTCGTTTGGCTGGGGTGTGCAGCCGGCCCCGGGCTCCGGGCGGCCTCCGACTTCGACCAGGCCCGCAAGGCCTATGACCAGGGCGACTTTCCGGCGGCCGTCGCCGGATTCGAGAGGGCTCTGCAAGGGGCTCCTGGCGGGGTCGGCGTGCTCTACAACCTCGGGAATGCGCGTTTCCGGCAGGGCGAGATGGGGCGGGCCCTGGCGGCCTGGCGGCAGGCCGAGGGGATCACCCCGCGCGACCCGGCCCTGCGCCACAACCTCGACCTGATCCGCCGTCGCCTCGGCCAGCCTCCGGCCCCGATCTGGCGGCGCTGGGTTGGCATGCTCACCCTGGACGAATGGGCCCTCGGCGCGGTGGGACTGGTCTGGTTGTGGGCCGCGTGGACGGCGTGGGTGCGCCTGAAGCCGGAGCATGCCCGGGCGGGTTCCGGCGTGCGTGCGGTCCTCGGCGGCGCGACTGGGCTGGTGGTCGCCGCCTGGCTGACGGCCTGGGTGTCGGTCGTTCGCGGACCCAATGCCGCCATCGCGGGCCGCGAGGTGCCGGCACGTTTCGGGCCGCTGGAGGAATCCGAAATCGCCGTCACCTATGCCGACGCTGCCGAAGTGCGGATCGTGCAGCGCCGCAACGAATGGGTGCGCGTGGTGGACGCCGAGGGACGGGGTGGATGGGTTTCCGGGCTCCAGCTCGCCCGGTATCACCCGACGATTCCCTGAGGTCCCCAAGGGATCGGCCCCGGCGGAGGTGCCGGTCGTCGGCCCGGTCCCGGGTCGGGGCCTTGGTCGCCCCGGAGCCTTCCCGGCCACCCACCGCCGGCGCAGGCACGTTTTTTGGCCCTCGCAGCGGTTCCGGGGCTTGAACGGTCGTGCGGGTTGGGGTTGATTGGGGCATGCACTTCACCCGTCCGTTCCCGTGGCGTTCCCTGGTGGCCGCACTGGCCCTCGGCTCCGTTTCCCTGCAGGCCGAAACTTCCTGGATCTGGGCCGACGGCCCCGGCAGCAAACCGGCGGCGAACCTCCGCAAATCGTTCGAGGTCGCCGGCCCGCTCAAGGAGGCCGTGCTCGTCGTCACCTGCGACAACGGCGCGAAGGTCTTCCTGGATGGCGAACTGGTGGTCACCAACCCCGACTGGAGCGAACCCTCGAAGGTCAACCTCACCCGCAAGCTCAAGGCCGGCCGCCATGAGCTGCGCGCCGAGTGCAAGAACGAGGGCGACATCGCCGGCTTTGTGGCGCGGCTCACCCTGAAGGACAACGACGGCAAGCAGACGGTCATCGAGAGCGACGGCTCCTGGGAGGCCGCGCTGCCCGGCAAGTCCGACTGGAAGCCCGCCAAGGTGCTCGCCAAGTACGGCGACCAGCCCTGGGGCAATGCGCTGGCCGGTGCGGCCGCCCCCGGCAAACCCGCCGCGGCCCCGGTCATCGCCCCCTCCGACATCAAGCTCCTGCCCGGGTTCCGGGCCGAGCTCATCTACGCGGTGCCCAAGTCCCAGCAGGGCTCGTGGGTCAGCATGACCGTGGATCCGAAGGGCCGCCTGGTGGCCTGCGACCAGGGCGGCGGCCTGTACCGCCTGACCCTCGCCGCGCCGGGATCTTCCGCGCCGGCGACCATCGAGAAGCTCAAGAACGCCGTCGGGGGCGCCCACGGCCTGCTGCACGCCTTCGGCAGCCTGTATGTGATGGTCAATGAACAGGGTGGCCGCCAGGGCCTCTGGCGCCTGCGCGACACCGACGGCGACGACCAGTACGACGAGGAGAAGATGCTCCGCCGCATCGAGGGAGGCGGCGAGCACGGCCCGCACGGCATCGTGCTGTCCCCGGACGGCAAGAGCCTCTACGTCGCCTGCGGCAACCACACCAAGCTGCCCGACCACATGGAACTCTCCCGCGCCGCCCGGTCGTGGGACGAGGACCAGGTGGTCACCCGCCTCTGGGACGCCAATGGCCACGCCCGCGGCATCCTGGCCCCGGGCGGCTACATCTGCAAAACCGACCCCGACGGCAAGACCTTCGAGCTCATCAGCTACGGGTACCGCAACGAGTACGACATCGCCTTCAACGCGCTGGGTGACCTGTTCACCTACGATTCCGACATGGAGTGGGATGCCGGAGCGCCCTGGTACCGTCCCACGCGCGTGTCCATGGCCACCAGCGGCAGCGACATGGGGTGGCGGTCGGGTGCGGGCAAGTGGCCCACCTACTATCCGGACAGCCTTCCCGCGCTGGTCGACATCGGGCCCGGGTCACCCACCGGTGTCTCCTCGGGGCTGGGAGCCAAGTTCCCGGCGCGCTACCAGAACGCCATCTTCGCCAACGACTGGACCTACGGCACGATGTACGCCATCCACCTGACCCCGGACGGGGCGGGTTACAAGGCCGAGAAGGAGGAGTTCGTCAGCGGTCGTCCGCTGCCCCTCACCGACCTGCTGATCCATCCCCGCGACGGGGCGATGTATTTCGCCATCGGTGGCCGTGGCACCGAGTCGGCGGTGTACCGCGTCACCTACGTCGGCAAGGAGAGCACCTCCCCGGCCCCCGCACCGAAGTTGACGGCAGCGGCCAAGCTGCGGCGTGACCTCGAGCGCCTGCACCTGGAGGGGACCGGGCCCGAGGCGGTCGCCAAGGCCTGGAAGAGCCTCGGCCACGAGGACCGTTTCGTCCGGTATGCAGCCCGTGTCGCCATCGAGCGCCAGCCGGTGACGGCCTGGGCCGACCGGTTGTTCGCCGAGACCCGGCCGTGGGCGGCCATCGAGGGGGCCGTCGCGCTGGCCCGCGTCGGCAAGCCCGAGCATCGCGACCGCCTGCTGGGCTTCCTGAACGGCTTGGACCTGCGGAAGCTGGACGAGCCGGCCAAGCTGGCCGTGGTGCGTGCCTACCAGTTGGCGCTCATCCGCCAGGGCAACCCGCAGGGCGAGACCCTCCAGGCGACCCTTCGCCGGCTGGACGCCCTGTATCCGTCGGGCAGCCGCCAGCTGAACCGCGAACTCGTCGGGGCGCTCATCCGTCTCGGTTCGCCGACGGTGGTCGCCAAGAGCGTGCCCCTGATGCTCACGGCCAACGATTCCGACGTGCGCTACGCCAGCGACGCCCTGCTCGAGCGCAACCGGGGCTACGCCGGGGCCTTCGCCCAGGCCACGGCCAGCCGCCCGAACCAGGAGCAGATCGCCTACGCCTACCTGCTGCGCGAAGCCAAGGTGGGCTGGACCCCGGCGCTGCGGAAATCGTTCTTCAGCTGGTTCCCGCGCACGGCCCCCTGGCAGGGCGGCAACAGCTTCCGCGGCTTCCTCGAGAACATCCGCAAGGACGCCCTGGCGACCGTCGCCGACACGGCCGAGCGGAAGACCTACGAGGAGATCTCCACCCGCCGGGCCACCGGTGGCGACCCGACCTACGCGGCGCCCAAGGGTCCCGGCAAGGCCTACTCGGTCGACGAGGCCGTGGCCCTGGCCTCGGGTGCCATCAGGGGACGCAGCTTCGAGAACGGCAAGGCCATGTACAACTCGGTCGGTTGCGCGGCCTGCCACCGCTTCGACGGGGCGGGCGGCGGCGTGGGTCCGGATCTCTCCGGCGTCGCCTCGCGCTACACCGTGCGCGACCTGATGGAGAACATCATCGAGCCCTCCAAGGTCATCTCCGACCAGTATGGTTCGGAGGAGATCCAGTTGGCCGACGGTTCCACGCTGGTGGGACGGGCCTACACCGAGAACGGAAAGCTGGTGGTGACGGCCGACCCGCGGAACCCCGAGGAGTTCACGGCGGTGGCGCTGGACCAGGTCAAGGGCCGCAAGCCCTACCCGGTGTCGCTGATGCCGGCCGGCATGATCAACCCCCTCAACCGGGACGAGTTGCTCGACCTCGTCGCCTACCTGCAGTCCGGCGGCAACCCGCAGCACAAGGCCTTCGCCAAGTGACCGAACCGCGATGACCCGGGGAGCACCCGGAAGCACTCCACCGGGGGCGATGGCGCTGACGCTGTCGCCCCCGGTGCCGTTCCCGGGAATCGCTTCTTCCGGCAAGCCGCCGTGACAGTTTGCCATCGCCTCGATTGAAGACTCCTCCACACTCGGCGTCGTGATTCCCATGGTCTCGATGTTGCCATTGAGGGGTTGGATGATGCTGGGGCTCCTGCTGGCCGGCGCTCGGCTCCGCGCGGCCGGGGTCGACTTCGCCCGCGACATCCAGCCCATCCTCTCGGAGCACTGCTACCAGTGCCACGGGCCCTCGACGACCGGCCGCAAAGGCGGCCTGCGCCTCGACGTGCAGGAAGGCGCGCTCGGGACCGGCAAGAGCGGCAAGACCGCCGTCGTCCCGGGCAAGGCCGACCAGAGCGAGATGATCCGACGCCTGGGGAGCACCGATCCTGACGAGGTCATGCCCCCGCCGGAGACCGGCAAGCGCCCGAGCGCCGACCAGGTGCGCCTCCTCCGCCGATGGATCCAGGAGGGGGGACGCTGGGGGCAGCATTGGTCCTTCGTGCCCCCGGTCCTGCCCCCGGTTCCGAAGCATCGGAGCTGGAAAAGTGGCAACCCCATCGATGCCTTCGTGCTGGCACGGCTGGGCCCCGGGAAACGGTTGTCCCCGCCGGCCGAGCCGGGGCGCCTGCTGCGCCGCCTTTCCCTGGACCTCACCGGCCTGCCGCCGACGCCGCAGGAAATCGTGGCCTTCGAGGGGCGGCCCACCCGGGAGCACTACCTGTCCGAGGTCCAACGCCTCATGGGTTCGACCCGCTACGGCGAGCGCATGGCCACCGACTGGCTCGACCTGGCCCGCTTCGCCGACACGCACGGGTTCCAGGCCGACCGCTACCGGCCGGTCTGGCCCTGGCGCGACTGGGTCATCGGGGCCTTCAACCGTCACCTGCCCTTCGACCGGTTCGTGCAATGGCAGTTGGCGGGCGACCTGCTGCCCGAGGCCACCCAGGAGCAGCGCCTGGCCACCACCTTCAACCGCCTCCACCTGCAGAATGAGGAGGGCGGCATCGTCGAGGAGGAGTACCGCGTGGCCTACAACGTCGACCGCGTGAACACTTTCGGCACGGCCTTCCTGGGCATGACCTTCGAGTGTGCCCGGTGCCACGACCACAAGTTCGATCCCATTTCACAGAAGGAGTTCTACCAGCTCTTCGCCTTCTTCCAGAACATCGACGAGTCCGGGCAGAGCGTGTACTTCGGCGACATCATGCCCGTGCCGACCCTGCTCCTGAGCACCCCGGAGCAGGACGCCCGGCTCAAGGACCTCAACTCCCGGATCCGGGCCGGGGAGGCCCGGTTGCGTGAGGTGGCCCAGGCGGCCCGCCCGGCCTTCGACGCATGGCGCGCCGAGTCGGCGGGGAAGCCCCCGGAGGTCTCTGGCGCGGTGGCCAGGTTCTCCTTCGACGCGATGGTGTCCAACGCCTACCCGAGCGCCGTGGGCGGCCATCGGGCGCAGCCTTTCGAATCCCCCCAGGCTGTGGATGGGCGCTTCGGCAAGGCGCTGATGCTCAGCGGCGAGAACGGCGTCTCCATGCCGGGCATCGGGCATTTCTCCCGGGTCGATCCGTTCTCGCTGGCCCTGTGGATCCGTCCCGCCATGCACGTGCCCCGGCAGACGGTCATCCATCACAGCTCGGCCTGGATGGATGCCGGCAGCCGAGGCTACGAGATCCTGATGGAGGATGGGCGGGTCGCGGTCGGCCTGCACCACATGTGGCCGGGCAACGCCCTCAAGGTGCGCACCCGCCAGGCGGCCCCGGTCGGCGCGTGGACCCACGTGGCCTTCGCCTATGACGGCTCCAGCCGTGCCGCCGGCCTCAAGGTGTACCTCGATGGCCGCCCTGCCGAGGTCGAGGTCGTGCGGGACAACCTCTGGAAGGACATCACCTACGGGCAGCCCAACCTGACCATCGGCCAGCGCATGCGCGACTTCGGCTTCAAGCAGGGGCAGGTCGACGAATTGCACGTCTTCGACCGGACCCTGTCGCCGGTCGAGGTGGCCGTGCTGGCCGGTCAGGGTGACGCGACTCCTGGCGAGGCGGCCGTCCTCGAGCATTTCCTGCTCACCCGGCATGCGCCGCACCGGGAGGCCTTCGACGCCCTCCTGAAGGTGCGGCGGGAGCAGAACGCCCTGGTCACCTCCATTCCCGACATCATGGTCATGGACGAGATGGACCGGCCCAAGCCGGCCCATGTCCTGCGGCGTGGGGCCTACGACCAGCCGGGCGAGTCGGTCACCATGGAGACGCCGGCCGTCATGGGCCGTCTCCCGGCGGGCGCCCCCCGCAACCGGCTCGGGCTGTCCCAATGGCTGCTGGATCCGTCGAACCCGCTGATGGGGCGCGTCACGGTCAACCGGGTCTGGCAGCAGTTCTTCGGCCGGGGATTGGTGGAGACTTCCGACAACTTCGGCCTGCAGGGGGCGGCACCAACCCACCGAGAACTGCTCGACTGGCTGGCGGTGTCCTTCGTGCGGGGCAACGAGTCGGTCGGCCTCCGCCCGTGGAACCTCCAGGACCTCCAGCGCCTGATCGTCACCTCCGACACCTACCAGCAGGCCTCCCACGTCAGGCCCCGGGATTGGGAGGCCGATCCCGACAACCGCACGCTGGCCCGGGGACCGGCCCGTCGGCTCTCGGCCGAGATGCTGCGCGACCAGGCCCTCTTCGTGAGCGGCCTCCTGGTGGACAAGGTGGGTGGGCCGAGCGTGAAGCCGTACCACCCGGATGGTCTCTGGCAGATGACCATGGGCGGCGGGCAGTACCAGGTCGGCAAAGGCGACGACCTCTATCGGCGCAGCCTCTACACCTACTGGAAGCGCACCGTGCCGCCGCCCTCCATGATGACGCTCGACGCGGCCGACCGCAGCTACTGCGTGGTCCGTCGCCAGTCCACCAGCACCCCGCTGCAGGCGCTGGTGCTGCTCAACGACCCGCAGATGGTCGAGGCCTCTCGCCATGTCGCCGGCCGCATGCTCCGCGAGGCCGGCGTCGGGACCGAGCGCCAGGTGCGCTTCGCCTTCGCCCTGGTCACCGGTCGCCGCCCATCCAGGGACGAGGTGGCGGTGATGGCGCGCCTGATGGACGAGCAGGAGGCCCAGTTCCAGAGGGATCTTCCCGCGGCCGAGCGCCTGCTCAAGGTGGGAGACAAACCGGTGCCGGGCGAGCATCCGCCCGCCCGCCTCGCGGCGGCGACCGTGCTGGCCCAACTGCTCCTCAACCACGACGAAGCGGTCATGCGCCGCTGAAGCCCAGCCCTCCAGACCCCGCCGCCCCATGAACTGCTCCCAAGTCGACTTCCGCATGAACCGCCGGGATTTCTTCGGCCGCTTCGGCCTGGGTCTCGGCGGCGTCGCCCTCTCCGGCCTGATGGCCCAGGACGCCCGGGCCGCCGCGACGGGTCCCTTCTCCGGCGTCCTGCCGGCCGGCCACCTGGCGCCGCGGGCCAAGCGGGTGATCTACCTGTTCATGAGCGGCGGCCCGTCGCAGCTCGAGACCTTCGACTACAAGCCCGAGCTGGTGAAACGGACCGGCGAAGACCTGCCCGCCAGCGTCCGGATGGGACAGCGCCTGACCGGGATGTCGGCCCAGCAGGCATCGCTGCCGATGGCCGGCTCGATCTTCAAGTTCCGGCAGGCAGGCCAGTCGGGCACCTGGATCAGCGAGTTGTTGCCGTGGACCGCCAAGGTCGCCGACGACCTGTGCGTCATCCGGTCGCTGCACACCGAGGCCATCAACCACGATCCGGCCATCACCTTCTTCCAGACCGGTTCGCAGATCGCCGGCCGGCCGAGTTTCGGGTCGTGGCTCAGCTACGGGCTCGGCTCGGCCAACCAGAACCTGCCGGCCTTCGTGGTCCTCATCTCCAAGGACCGCATCGACCAGCCGCTCTACTCCCGTCTCTGGGGCAATGGCTTCCTGCCCAGCCAGCACCAGGGCGTGCTGTTCCGGTCCGGGCGCGAGCCGGTGCTGTACCTGCAGAATCCCGACGGTGTGTCTGGAGAGAGTCGGCGCAAGCTGCTCGACCGTTGGGCCGAGATGGAGCACCTGCAGCACCGCGACCTGGGGGATCCCGAGATCAACGCCCGCGTGGCCCAGTACGAGATGGCCTTCCGCATGCAGACCAGCGTGCCCGACGTGATGAACCTGTCGGGCGAGCCGGAGAGCGTGCTCGACCTGTATGGCCCGGAGGCCAGGAACCCCGGGACCTTCGCGGCGAACTGCCTGTTGGCGCGGCGGTTGGCCGAGCGCGACGTCCGCTTCATCCAGCTCTACCACCCGGGATGGGACCAGCACGGCGGGTTGCCCGGGGGTATCCGTCGCCAGTGTGCCGACGTCGACCGCGCCTCCTACGCCCTCATCACCGACCTCAGGCAGCGCGGCATGCTCGACGACACGCTGGTGATCTGGGGCGGTGAATTCGGGCGCACCAACTACTCGCAGGGCAAGCTGACGGCGACCGACTACGGCCGCGACCATCACCCGCGCTGCTTCTCGGTCTGGATGGCTGGCGGCGGCATCCGCGGCGGCGTCAGCCATGGCCGCACCGACGACTTCGGCTA
>JAJTFN010000039.1:0-3191 GCA_021298285.1 Verrucomicrobium sp. | reverse complement strand
CGGCTACAACATCGTCGAGGACCCGGTGCACGTGCACGACCTCCAGGCCACGGCGCTGCACCAGTTGGGCATCCACCACGAGCGGTTGACCTTCCGCTTCCAGGGGCGCGACTACCGGCTCACCGACGTCCATGGCAACGTGATCCGGCCAATCCTGGCCTGAGCCCGCGGCGCGCTTGCGCCTGGCGAGTGGGGGATCCGCGCCCGCCTGCGTCGTCAACGCTCGGAAATCGACTTGCGCTCGCATCCATTTCGGACGATTCAGTGCGCGGCTTTTCGATCTTTTCAGATTTCCCTGCCCGGTGCGTGTATCGAGACAGTGTCCCTCGACCTTGTTTCCCAAAACGGGAGCGTCAAAGCGGTCTAAGTGCAACAAAGCCATGCCTCCTCCACAGGAAGGCGGCGAAGCACCCGCTGCTCCCACCTGGTTCCTTCGGTAAGAAGGGGCCCGTCTCCAACGGCCATGGTGGGGTTTCTTTCAGGCGGTGGACTCGGGTGACGGTGCCTGCACGGAATCCGTCGTGCGGCATTCCGAGATGGTGCGGGCGCGGACAATCCCGTGTCGTCAGCGCTTCGGGGCGGGGGAGGAGGAGCCGGGATCCGGCACCGGCTGGGGCCGGCGGAGCGTGAAGGTGCCGGTGTCGAAGCGGCTGTGGTAGGTGGCCTGGAACTCGTCCGGGCGGATCGTGCCCGCCGTGTCGATGCGCACCCCGAGGATCCGTCGGGAACCCTCGAACCGGAAAGAATCCCCCTCGTGCGTGCCGCGCATCGGCATCCGGAACGTCCCCGACCGTTTGCCCCATCCCGCGTGAAAATGGGCCGAGAACGTGTTGGAGCCCTGCGGCATGAGCACCGCCTTCAGGGGGCCGCCGTGGGCGTTGTTGGTGTTCTGCCAGGTGCCGATCCATCGGCCGGAGACCCCGTCGGTCGATGGGGCAGGGGCCTGGTCCCATCGCGATTGGAACGACGAGCAGCCACACAGCCCGGTCGCCAGCGCCAGGAGCGGGACCAGACGGGCGAGCGCCGGTCCATCGGAGATTGGTGAACGGATCATGGCCGTGGAATCATCGTGCCCGCCGGTCGATTGACAAGCGGGGGGTGAGCATGGCCGGGCCCCGGGCGGTGCAGCGACTGCAGGATCCGATCCGGTTCGGCTGTGGATTCCGGGTGGGTTCTCGGCCCCATCGATTCCAACCCGATGGCCTGCCGCGCGTTTCCCGTTTTCCCGCGGCGTTCGGATGGCCCTCAAACCGCCTCGCGCCTGACGCCGTGTCACCGCCCTCGGAGACGCCCGGGTCGGAGACGTCGGGCGTCGTCCCCGATCCGGTTGCGGTTCACCTGACCCGCGCCAGCAACCACGCCTGCAGATCGGCGATCGGAATCCGTTCCTGCTTGCCGTCGTCGCGGTGGCGCACGGTCACCGTGTCCAGCAGCTCGGGCTTCTCGCCGAGCGTGTCGAAATCGATGGTCACGCAGAAGGGGGTCCCGGCCTCATCCTGGCGGGCGTAGCGTCGCCCGATCGCCCCGGCGTCGTCGTAGAAGGCCATCATCTGACCCCGCAGCGACTGGAAGACCCCGCGGGCCTTGGCCACCAGTTCCGGCTTGTTCTTCAGCAGCGGGAACACGCCCACCTTCACCGGCGCCACCCGCGGATGGAAGCGCATCACCGTCCGGGTCTCGCTCTTGCCCTTCTCGTCGGTGGAGGTGATCTCCTGGAAGGCATTGGACACCAGCGCGAGGATCAGGCGGTCCACGCCGGCCGAAGGCTCGATCACGTGCGGGATGTACTGTCCCTTCGCCAATCCTTCCGCGTCCTCCTTCGCCTCGAGTTCGGCCTTCTCCTGCGGAACCCCCGACCTGGTCAGGTATCTCAGGCGCGCCTGGAAGTAACGGGACGACAAATCCGTCTGTTTTTCCGGGCTCAACTTGCTCCCCCTTCACCTCACCCGAGGCATCGCGCTTGCTGAAGGGGAACTTGTACAGGATGTCCGTGCAGGCCCGGGCGTAGTGGGCCAGTTCCTCCGGCGTCTGGTGGTGGAACCCCAGCGTCTGGCGTGACAGACCGATCCCCTCGTAGAAGCGCACCCGTTCCTCCACCCAATACCGGTGCCAGGCCTGCCAGCCCCAATTCGGCTGCGGTTCCCCCGGGTGGCCGCTCTCACCCACCGTCGCCACGCTCCCATGGATCGCCTCGATCGCCTCGTCGGGCTTGATGAAGAATTCCAGTTCCATCTGCTCGAACTCCCTGGACCGGAAGATGAAATTGCGGGGAGTCACCTCGTTCCGGAACGCCTTTCCGATCTGGGCGATCCCGAACGGCACCTTCTGGCGGGACGTCTCGTGGACATTCTTGAACTGCGCGAAGATCGCCTGCGCCGTCTCCGGTCGCAGGTAGGCGATGTTCTCCTCCGACTGGATGGGCCCCACGTAGGTCTGGAGCATCAGGTTGAACGGCCTCGGTTCCGTCAGCAGGGCCCCGTTCTCCGGATTGAACCGCGTAGAATTCTCCACCTTTTCCGTCCGTTCCCCCTCGAGCACCGGTTGGATGATCCCTCGCGACACATAGAACTGACACGCGACATTCCTGGCGCTTTCCGGAGGCTTCCCTGCGGGCAGCAGCACGGAAAAAGGTTCTGCCGACTCCTTGTTCGTGGAGGCATCCCTCGCCCCCGAGAAGTGGAACACCAGCCCTGAAGCTGGCTCGATCTGATCTGCCCGGAACCGTTTCTTGGTCAGCAGGCAATCGCACATCGGATCACTGAACGTGTCCACGTGACCTGAAGCCTTCCAGATCTGCGGCGCCATGATGATCGTCGCCTCCAGCCCCACCACATCATCCCGGAGCCTCGTCATCGTCGTCCACCACAGCTCCTTCACATTCCGCTTCAGTTCCGCCCCCAGTGGCCCGAAGTCCCAGAAACCGTTGATGCCCCCATAGATCTCCGACGATTGGAAAATGAACCCCCGTCGCTTGCACAGGCTGACGATCTTCTCCATCAGCGGATTGTCCTTCGTTTCGGCCATACTTGAGTCCGAATGTCCGCCAGCATCTTCGAAAGTGTCAACGATCTAAATAGAGTGACAGGTTCAAAGTTGTTGACGTGTGGCTGGTGGGGAGGGATGGTTTTGGGCATGAGGTTGGCGCGGATCAAGGGGCAGGCGGGAGGGGTGGCGGTGTATCATTGCATTTC
>JAJTFN010000197.1 GCA_021298285.1 Verrucomicrobium sp. | reverse complement strand
CGAATCCACCACCGCCACCGCCGCCACGGCCCTGCTGGGCCAGGGAGGAGTGGGCGAAGAGGGCCAGGCCGAACAGCACGGCAAGGAACCGGAAGGCCGGCACCGGGCCAAGGAACCGACGAAGGGGGAAACCGGGGGTTTTCATGGGGGATTCGGGTGGAAGGTCCTGGATCAGGGGGTCAGAACAGCTGTCCACCGGTGCGGCCGCCGCCGCCGCTGTTGCCGAAGGAGCCACCGCCACTGCTGCTGTTGCCCATCGTCTGGTTGTTGTTCTGCTGCCGCTGCATGAGGGCGCTGTTCTGGTTGTTGCCCGTGGTGCCGGCCCGGCCCGAGGTCGTGCTCTGGAACATGTTCTGCAGCACCTGGGCGGCCTGCTGCGGGTCCCCGTTGTTCATGCGGAAGACATGGACCTGCTGGTCGCGGTTCGACGGGACATCCAGCTCACGGACCATGCCCGCGATCTGCCCCATGAGGTCCTTGGAGGCCGTGACGATGACCGAGGAGGTGCGGGAATCGGCCACGGCCAACACCTGCTGGGCCCGCTTGATGCGGTCGTTCTGTCCGGAGGACGAGGAACCGCCCCGGCCGCCGCCGCCACCACCATTGCCGCCACCACCGCGCCCACCGAACCCGCCCATCATCGCCGCGAAGCCTCCGGCGCCGCCGAAGGGACCGCCACCGAAACGCACCGACGCCTGGCTGCCGCCGCCAGACCCGGTGTTGCTCGGGAAGACCCCGGACAACGCCGAGGCCACGTCGGAGGGGCTGGCGTGCGTGAGGTGGAACACCCGGATCTCGGTCTCGGCCTCGGCGCTGGAGTCGATGGCCTTGATGATCTCCACCATGTGGCGGATGTTCGACTGGGTGTCGGTCATCACGATGGAATTGCCGGCGGCGTTGGCCACGAAGGTGGCCTGCGGGGAGATGAAGGAGGCGAGGTCCTTGGCCAGCTGGTCGGCCTCGACGTAGCGGATCGGGATGATCTGGGTGACGATCTCGTCGTTCTTCGGGATGAGCCTCGGGTCGTTGCTCACCTTGACCGGGATGTTCCGGCTCTTGGCGGTGGTGCGGTCGACGATGGTCAGGGTGCGGCCGTCGCGGATGGCCGCCAGGCCGTTCTTGTTGAGCACCGTGTTGAGGAAGTCCACGGCCTCATCCTGGCTCAGCGGCTTGGCACTGATGACGTTGACCGTGCCCTTGACCGGGGCCTCGAGCACGATGATGAAGCCCGCGGCCTCGCTGAGATGCTCGAGCACCTGCTCGAGGGGGGCATTGCGGAAATTCATCTGGATGCCGGGCCCACCGCCGGTCGCGGGCGTCTGCACGGCCGCCTCCGGAGAGGCGGGTGCCTGGGACAGGTCGGCGGCGGGTCGGGCGGACTCCTGCGCGAGCAGGGCTCCGGTGAGGCTTCCGAGGGCCCAGGCGGTCCGCATGGCTCGTGTGGTCAAGGTCTTCATTTCATCTCCTGTTCCCGTTTCTTCAGCAACCGCTTGAGGATTTCATCGGATCCCGGGGGATCCTCGGCGGGGGTCGTCGCGGCGCCGGTGGCGGATCCGGATGAGCCGGCGGACCCCCCCCCGGTGGTGGATCCGGACGTCGCGCTCCGCGCGAAGGGTTCGCCTGCCGCCGAGGTCACCGGCTGCCAGTTGCCCTCGGAATCGCGGCGCATCCGCTGGCCCACCCGGAGCTGGACCGGCGGGCGATTGGACTCCACCAACGTCACCGACTGGGGGGTGATCGCACCGACGGTGTGGCCGGCGATGATCGCCGCTTGGGCGAGCGTCTTGCGGTACTCCGGGTCGTTGCCGTCGAAGAAGGCGAAGGTGCCGCGGGCGTAGGACATCACACCCACCAGTCCGAACTCGGCCGCGTCGGCGGCGATCACCGGCCGGGGTTTCGGGGCCGGCCTGGAGTCACCGCGGCTGCGGGGCTGACGGTCCGGATCGAAGATGTTCCGCTCGGCGATGCGGCGGGCCAGGGATGCCGGGTCCCGTGGGGCGGCGGGGGCGTTGGTCTCGGCGGCCTGCGTCGCCGGCAGGATCACCCAGGCGGAGGTCAGCACCGCCAGGAACCACCGCATCGACCAGCAGGACGGCAGAGCCCGGGCCGACGGGAGTTGCCCGGTGCCGGCTCCCGGCTCCCCGGTGGGTTGGAGCGGAGCGGTCATGGCTTCGAAGGGGGATTGAGCACGAGGCCGTTGATCTGCAGGCCCAGGGTCAACTGCCTTCCGGTGGTGTCCCGGCTCAGCAGCTGCAGGCTGTCGAGCTTGACCGCCAGCGGGCCCTCCTCCATGCGCTGGAGGAACTGGGTGAGGCTTGCGAGGGATCCGGAGGCCTCAAGCCGACAGCGGAGCATCTGGTAGGCGGGTTCATCACCCTTCCACTGCGGCATCCGGTCGACAATCTGCGCCCCGGAGGAGCGCGCCCATTCGTCGCTGGCCCGCAACAACCGCTGCTCGGCCTGGGACGCCTCGGCTGGCAGCGCGTTGGTCCGGAGGCGATCCCACTGGCCCCTGAGGCCCGCCTCGCGCTGGACCAGGGCCCGGCCCGAGGCGACCTGGCGCCTGAGGGTGTCGATCCGCGCCGAACGTGCCGACCACAACCGCCCCAGGGGCGAGAAGACCAAGAGGTCGGCAAGGTAGAGCCCCACCGCGGCAAGGGTGACGATCGTCAGCAGGCGTTGGCGTTGGGCAGGAGTCATCGGGCCTGGCCTCCATCCCAGACGAAGCGGAGGTTGAATTGCAACGGCGACGAGCCACGGGACTGGTCATGATGCACCCGGCTGACCCCGGGCAGGGCCCCCAGCCGGGCCGTCATGGCCAGGAAGGCCGGGCTGTCGGTCGCCGTGCCGCTGCACACCACCTCGCCGGACTCGCGGATCTCGATGACCTTGGCGGTGACCGAGCCGTTCTCCGGGAAGGCGCTGGTCAGGGCCTCGAGGATCGCCAAGCCGCGGGAAGATCCGGCCGTCCAGGGACGGAACAGGCGCAGGTCCTCCTGGATGCGCTCCAGCTCGCGGACCTTGCCCGACACCGCGGCCCAGCGCGACTCGAGCAGCGCCAGTTGCACCTGCTGGACGCCGAAGGCGAGGGCGGCCGCGCCGGCTAGGCCACCGCAGACCGTCCAGGCCGTGCGCCTGGGGCCCTGGGCGTGGCGGGCCAGGAACTGCTGGAGCACCGAAGGTTTGGGCGGGAGGAATTCCAGGGTCGCCGCGACCGATCCGGTGAGCACCCGTGCGGCGATCACCGCCGAAACCTTCCGGTCGGGTGATCCTGAAACACCGGGGACGGCGAGGGCAGCGGGTTCGGTGGGCAGCGGTTCATGGGCGCATCGCACCCGGAACCCCGACAGCGCCAACCGGGCCGACAGGCCGTCGACGAGGGATCGCGCGGCAGCCAACGGTCCGTCGACCCGCACCTCGCGGAGGGTCTGGCTCCAGGGTTCCGGCAACTGGCCGAGGGTGATGCGGACCTCGCGGGCGACGCCCTCGGGCCGGGGCATGGCCTGACCCGGACCCTCATCGGTGTCGGCTTCGAAGGACCGGAGCGCCACGAGGGCACCACCCGCCGTGGCCTGCAGGGAAACCGGGCCAGGCCCCGCTCCGAACCGGAGGGTGATCATGCCTGAAACCGGGGCGGTGGCCGGCGGATGCAGCTCAACCAGGTCGGCGCCGATGCTCACCGGCTTGAGGCGTGCGGCGGCGAGCAACCGTTCCAAGGCGCCCAGTCGTGCCGGGGGCAGGGCCGCCAGGGTGGCCCATTGGGTGCCGTCGGGGCGGGGGCAGCGCGAGATCGCCAGCTGGAGCGCCGAGGCGTCGGCATGGAATCCCTTCTCGGCCTCGAGCTGGAGGAGATCGACGGCGTCGGCCTCGGACATCGCCGGGATTTCGGTCTGGGTCACCCACAGGCTGCCGACCGGCACGGCCACCGCGCAAAGCCGTTCCCGGAGGCCGGCCTCGTCGAGCCGCGACCGAAGCTCCCGGCCCAGCGCCTCGGGATCCCCGCTGTCAAGGTCCATCGAAAGCTCGGCGTCGAACGCCCCGGACGGACGGAGGCCCTCCGGGGTTCTGCGCAGCAGCGTGCCCTCGACACGCCGCCCGTCGAAGGCCAGGCCCAGCACGGCGGAGGGCGCCTTGCGGGCCCGGAAGATCCGTTGGAGGAGAGACATCATGGGTTGCCCTGGGCCGTCAGTGGTTGTCCGTCCGCCTCGGCCAATTGGCGGCGGACACGGTCCCCCAGCGCCCAGCCCAGTCGGCTGAGATCCTGTCGGTGGATGACCTTGGGCATACCATCGCTGATGTCGAACACGAGCCTCACCCTGCGGTGCCCCCGACCCCGGGGACCCACGGCCACCACATCGGCGGCGTACTGGAAGCTCCGCGTCGTAAGGAGATCGCGGCCAGCCAAAGTGGTTACGGCCTGATGATCGCGGCCGAGCGCCGCCACGACCCAGGCGATGGAACCGAGGTTCGCTCGGTTCTGGTCCCGGTAGCGGACCAGGGTGGAGACGGCCCCCTCGGCCACCTCGGCCGACAGGCCCGCCCCGACCATGAGCGCCGTCAGGACCGTGGCGCTGGCGGTGTTCACATTGACCCGGCCATAGCTGTAGGTGTTGGTGGTGACGCTCAGCTCGGGGGCGATGCGTTCGAAGTCATCCTGGCTCAGGCCGCTGGTGAGGTAGAAGCGCAGGAGGCTCGGGAAGTTCGGAGTCGCGGCGGCGCCACCGCCGCCGCCACCGCCTCCCTGCCCGCCTCCCTGGGTGAAGCCCAGGCGCCCGAGGATCTCCCGGCTCCGCACGGTGCCGAAGGCCGAGTCGAGCAAGCCCTGGATCTGGGCCCGGGTGTTGACGTTGGTGAGCTGGGTGCCATCGGCGTGGAAATTGGGCTCCCGGCTGAACACCGTGGTGGTATCGAGCAGGCCCGGGGTCACGGACAGCGATCCACCCAGGCTCGGTTCGTCGGGGTCCAGCACGCCGTTGAGGTTCCGGT
>JAJTFN010000196.1 GCA_021298285.1 Verrucomicrobium sp. | reverse complement strand
CCATCTCCGCCAGCTACGACGCCGCCGCGCGGGACGCCCTGCCCGAGACCTCGGGTGAGCAGCCGGTCCTCTTCGTCTTCGCCGCCGGCAACTCGGGGCAGGGCGGCAACAACGGCGTCGGGGGTCTCCGAGGTTCGATCACCGTCCCGGGCAACGCGAAGAACGTGATCACCGTCGGCGCGCTCGAGAGCCGCCGCAACCTCACCAACGCGATCGTCACCGACGACGAAGGGCGGGTCATCTGGGCCGGGGGTCGCCAGTTCCGCGATCCGTCGACGAACGCCGAGCTCACCACCAACCTCGTCCTGCGGGCGGCGACCGACAGCGACACCGAGGTCGCCAACTTCTCGAGCCGCGGCAACGTCGGCATCGGCATCGAGGGCACCTACGGCCGCTTCAAGCCCGACGTGGTCGCCCCGGGTTCCCAGATCCTCTCGGCCCGCTCGGCGCAGTGGCGGCTGGAGAGCGAGTACGAGACCAATTCGTCCCAGTACGCGGTCTTCGACGAGCTGAACCGCCCGGTGGCCCCCTGGTACCGCTTCCTCTCCGGCACGAGCATGGCCGCACCGGCCGTCTCCGGCATGCTGGCCCAGATCGAGGAGTTCTGGCACCGGCCCGGCCTGAACCTGCCCAGGCGCATCGAGGCGGCCGCCTACAAGGCCATGGTCATCAACAGCGCCCGCCCCTCGTCCGAGATCTACGCCCCGAACTTCCGCTCGGTCATGAACTACGGCGGCTGGGGCAGGCCGAGCCTCCCGCGCGCGCTGGACAGCGGCGTCCGGTTGAACCGCGCCGATGGCTCGGTCGTCGAGTTGGCCGGGTTTGCCGGTGAACTCTCGACCGGCACCAGCCAGTCGGTCCGCCTGCGCCTGACCACCAACGAGGTGGCCTCCGGCGGGGCCTTCCACTTCACGCTCGTCTGGACCGACCCGCCCGGCAACCCGGCGGCGGGCGTCAAGCTGGTCAACGACCTGGACCTGATCGTCTCGAACGTCCTCACCGGCGAGATCTTCGTCGGCAACGACCTGGCACGGACCGGGTACACCGCTCCGCGGCCCGGGACCAACGCCGTCGAGGTGGTCGAGGAGGGGGTCACCAATTCCGTCTTCGACACGGTCAACAACGTCGAGCGCGTGGTGCTCGAGCCGCCGCTGTCGAACGAGTACATCGTCCACGTGGTGGCCCGCCGCGTGAACGTCAACGCCCTGGCCTCCCGCGAGGCCCAGAACCTCCTGAACCGCCCGGCCATCGTCCAGGACTTCGTGGTGGCCCTGGCCTCCGACGCGGCCAGCGGCGACGACATCGTGGCCACCGCCGAATCGCTCGGTTCGGCCTCGGCCTTCGGCCCGGTCCAGAGGCCCCCGGTGTCGGTGGTCGCCACCAACGGCATCCCGGTGCCCGCCTCCAGGGTCGGCGCCCAGTCGCCTCTCCTCGGCGGCGCCGCCGGGCAGGCGGCCCAATGGCACTTCTTCGTCTTCACCAACCTCTTCAACCCCGAGGCGGCCGAGGCGACCGGCCTGACCAACGGCCAGTATGTCGAGTTCGTGATCGCCTCGGCCGCCAACCTCTCCCGGCCGCGCGGACCCGGGACCGCGGGTGCCGGCACCCGCCTGAGGGAACGCGTCCTGGGTCCGGACCTCGACCTCTACATGTCCACCGATCCGGGCCTGACCAACTTGCAGGCCGACGTGCTGGCCTCGGCCTACCGGTCCACCCTCCAGGGCTCGGACGAGCGCATCGAGATCACCAATGCCCCGGCCAACGGCGAGATCTACTACATCGCCGTCAAGGCCGAGGACCAGCAGGCCGGCGAATTCGAGCTGGTGGTGCGGAGCAGCGACCGGCCCTTCCAGGTCCTCGGGGCCAACGGCTACAGCGTGTTGATGACGCCGGTGAGCGGGGGTCGCGGCATTCCCGACGGAAGCCCCGACGCCCCGGGGGTTGTCCGCTACTTCGGCACGGGACCCTCGGGCATCACCCGCAACGTGACCTTCATCCAGTCCCTGTTGCACGAGGACTTCTTCGACCTGCAGGGAACGCTCCTTCATGCCGGGTTCGGAGTGACCATCAACAATCGCCGGTCCATCCGTGACTACGGCACGGGTCTCACGCGGGTCTCCGGCCCGGTCCTCGGTCTCTATGACGACATCCCCGGCCTCCGGTTCGCCGGTGGCCAGCCGACCGACGGCCCGAGCACCACGCTGCTGGATTTCTCCGGTCTCGGAGCCACCGGCGCCTGGAACTACCTGCTCCAGGACGATGTCCTGGGTTCGTCGGGATTCCTCGGCTCGGTCGAGCTGCAGGTGCAGCCCGAGATCCTCCCGGCCTTCGACGAGCGGGTCTTCGAGACCCTCTGTCTGGGTCCCGGGGGCTACGACTTCCGCCTGCGCCTGGTGCCGCCGGATGCCAGCCGCCTCATCGTCGAGGTCACCAACATGGTGCCGGCCAACCTGCCGCTCGAGGTGTTCATCCGGCGCGAGGCCTTCCCCGACCCGGAGAACCCCGACGCCAACGACCGCGTCGCCACGCTGCTGGGCCCTGGCCAGATCAGCATCTCGGTGAGGGATGTCCCGGCGCTCCAGACCGGCACCTACTTCGTGCTCTTCCGCAATCCCTCCGGGGTGCCGTTGTGCTTCGACGTGGCCATCTACGGCGAGCGCAACCTCTCCTCCAAGTTCACCCGCACGATCGAGGGTGGGTCGGCCACGCTGGCCGATGTCGCCCGAACGGTGGCCACGGTGCAGGTGGACGATCCCCGGCCCGTGGCCGACGTGCAGGTCGCCGTGCGCGCCGAGCATCCCCGGGTGTCCGACCTGGCGCTGCGGGTGGTGACTCCCGGTGGCGCCGGTGCGCTGGTCTTCGAGAACCGGGGTCTGTCCTCGGGTGCCGGCCTCGGCGGGGTGCTGGTCACCAGCAACTACCACCACGTCGCCCTGACGATCGACCGGGGTGAGGGCCTGGCCAAGATCTACTTCAACGGCGAGGTCGTCGCCCAGCAGGCGGCGCGGTTCTCGGCCAGCAACACCCCGTCATCCTTCCATCTCGGCTCGATGGCGGTGGCCCAGCTCCCGGCCAGCCCGATCCACTTCGACGACGTGGGCCTGTGGCGTCGCACCCTGCGCGATGGCGAGATCCGGCGGATCTACGAGGATGGACTCGTCGGCAAGCCCAAGTCCCCGTCGCTGACCCGGTCGGGCCTGGCGGCGCTGTGGCCCCTCGACGGATCGGGCTTCGACGCCATTCCCGGCCAGACCATCAACCTCCTCAACATCGGTTCCACCGTCCCGGGCCAGATGAACTTCGGCATGCGCGTGGCGGGCACGGGCACGGGCGCCACGACCACCGATTCCCGGGTTCGGGAGATCGGGCGGTTGGGAGGACTGACCCTGGACGCGTGGATCCAGCCCGACTTGGGCAACGAGCGCCTGGTGGTGGGTGGCTGGTACGACCGGACGAACCGTCGGGCCGGCCCCGTGCTGCTGGTCGGACAACCGGCCCCCCTCGGCAATGGTCCGGGCTCCCTGAGCGCCGTGTTCATCGACGAGAACGGCAAGCAGGTCGTCCTCAAGTCGGCGCCGGGGCTGCTCCCGGCCGGCGGCGTGGTGACCAACCGGGCCTTCGCGGTCTTCGGCGACTCGACCAATTCCGCCTACACGCCGATCAAGTTCGCGCAGACGCCCTTCATGGGCCGGGCCTATCCACAGGTGCTGCAGTCCAACGACTGGGAGACCCTCGCGCCCGGAGACTATGTGGCCGGGACGAACCGGCTCGAGGGGTGGACGGTGAAGTCCAATGTGGTTTCCGTGGTCCAGGGCCCCCCCGAGGGCCAGGTGCTGCACCTGCGCAACGCCATCCTCGAGCGGCAGTACGACCTCAACATCGGCCAGACCTACCGGCTGGCCTTCACGGTCCGCAAGTCGGCGGAGGCCCGGGAGATCGTGAACGCCCAGGTCTGGATCGATGGCGCGGTCCAACTGAACCTCAACGATCCGAGACCGACGGTCTGGCAGACCAACACCGCCGTGTTCGTGGCGACGTCGTCCCGCACCTCGGTCGGGTTCGTGTCCGTCCTGCCGCGCACCTACGAGACCAACCAGCCCCCGGGCCTGGAGATCGGACGGGTGTGGCTCGACCAGGAAGGCGCCAGCCTCGTCTACCAGCCCGAGGAGCCATTGAGGCCGCTCATGGGGCAGCCGGGCACCGGGACGTGGCAGTTGCAGGTGACCGACGCCCGGGGTGGCGAGGCCGGCCAGTTGATCGACTGGCAGCTGCGCATGACCTTCATGCCGACCAACCCGCCGACCTTCCGCCTGACCAACGGCATCGCCTTCACCACCAACGTGGTCGGCGAGGATGTCAGGTACTTCCTCGTGGATGTGCCGCTGGAGGCCGAGCGCGCCACCAACCTGCTGGTCAACCTGTCGGGTCCGCCGCTGACCCTGCTCTACAGTGCCTCGGGAATCCCCGATCCGACCGAGTCGGGCAGCGTTACTACCTGGCGGTGAAGGGCGCCGGCGGGATCTCCTCCAACGAGTTCTCGATCCGTGCCGACTTCGGGGTCCGGATCACACCGCTGGTGCACCGCAAGGACCTCCGGGTCACCAATGCGCTGCCCTACCTGCAGGACTACTACTCGTACGAGGTGCCCGCCAGCAATGTGCTCGGGGTCACCTTCACCGTCACCGCCCAGACCGGCGACGTCGACCTGTACGCCATCCGCGCCCCGAAGCTGCCCGGCAAGGGCCAGGCGGACTACGAGTCGATCAACGCCGGGGCGACCAACGAGACCCTCATCATCCATCTGGACAGCCAACCCGTTCCGCTTTCACCCGGGCTTTGGTACCTGGCCGTCACCAACGTCTCGGGCATTCCCGGCGTGGCCTACACCATCAACGCCACGGAGCAGCGCGGTCGGATCCGTGAACTGATCCCCGGACAGCGCGTCCTGGCCGAGCACACCGGGATCGACGACGACTTCTACTACGTCACCGTGCCGACCAATGCGGTGGCGCTGCGGGTGAAGACCCGCGGGGCGACCAACGACCTGGTCTTGAGTTCCCGCAACCGGTTGCCCGTCCCCACGCTCCAGACCTTCCAGTACCAGAGCGACCGGGCCGGATCCGGCGACGAGGACCTCCTGCTGACACCGGATTCCCAACCGGTGCCCCTGGCCGGTGGCCGCTGGTACTTCGGCGTGGCCAGCGTGGGGTCCAAGACGACCCCGTACACCGTCCTGGCCGACTATCGCTTCGGCGACGCCGTCTTCCAGACCCTCAATGACGGCCTGTGGTTCGACTCCCCGGCGACCAACGGTCCCAGGGATCTCGAGTTCATCTTCCGGAACCCGGGCAATGTGCCCGGGATCACCTTCGACCTCGAGGGCCTGACCGGCGAGGCCGACATGGAGGTCAGTCCGGACGAGCCGCCCCCGTTGTCCCCGTTCTCCTTCGGCGATCCGAAGCCCGGCCTCGAGCCCGAGCGGGTGACTGTTCAGGCCGGGCGCGATCTCCCGTCGCTGGAACGCGACTGGTATGTCCGGGTCCGGATCCCGGCCGGTGGACCGGTGGGTTTCCGGGTCCGTGCGAGCCTGAATCGTCCGCCGGTCTGGACTCCCGTGGGGACGCGCCGGGTCAGCGAGGGATTGCGCCTGGGCTTCGCCCTGAAGGCCGTCGACCCGGATCCCTTCGGCCAGACCGTCACGTTCGGCCTGGTCGAGGGACCGGCCGGTCTCACCGTGACCACCAATGGGCTCGTGGCCTGGCTCCCCACCGAGGAGCAGGGGCCGAGCACGAACCTGGTCAGCGTCTTCGCCAGCGATGGGCAGGCGGCATCCACCAACCAGTTTGAGATCATCGTCCTTGAGCGCAACCAGGCCCCGGTGTGGACCGACCCGGGAACCCGGAGGGTGACCGAGGGATTGCTGCTGAATGTCACCCTGCGGGCCGTCGATGGCGATCTGCCGGCGCAGCCGCTCATCTTCCGCCTGGTCGCCGGCCCGGAGGGCATGACCGTGTCCACCAACGGCCTGGTGTCCTGGCAGCCCACCGAGGCGCAGGGGCCGAGCACCAACCGCGTCCGGGTCAGCGTCAGCGACGGATTGATCACCGTGCCGCGGGAGTTCGATGTGGTGGTGTTGGAGTCCAATCGGCTTCCGACCTGGGTGGGCCAGGTGTCCACGCGCCGTGTGACCGAGGGATTGCTGCTCACCTTCCCGCTGCGCGCCACCGACACCGATCTGCCTGCCCAGCGGCTGACCTACCGCCTGGCCATCGGGCCCGCCGGCATGGTCGTCACCACCAATGGCGTGCTGTCATGGACGCCCACCGAGGCGCAGGGACCCAGCACGAACCGGGTCCGGGTCTCGGTGAGCGATGGCGTCTCCGGCATCTCCCAGGAGTTCGACGTGATCGTGGCCGAGCGCAACCAGCCGCCGGTGTGGACCGATCCGGGAACGCGGCGGGTGAGCGAAGGCTTGTCGATGAGGTTCCAGTTGCGGGCCACCGACGCCGACCTGCCGGCGCAGACGCTGGTCTTCCGCCTGGTCGGCGGGCCGGAGGGTCTGGTGGTTTCGACCAACGGGGTGCTGTCCTGGTCCCCGACGGAGGCCCAGGGCCCGAGCACCAACCGGGTCGAGGTCTCTGTGAGCGACGGCGTCGTGTCGGTGTCCCAGGAGTTCCGCATCGTGGTTCTCCAGCCGGCATCGGTCGCTGTCCGTCTGACGCTGGAGCCGGTGGCCGGCGGCGGGTTTGAACTCCGTTTCACCGGTGCGTCGGGTGCCCGGTACGTCCTCCAGCAGGCCGCCTCGCCGGCTGGGGGCTGGACCCCGGTGCCACAGGTTCCGAACCCGCTCACCGGCAATGGACCCGGCAGCGTGCAGTCGGTTTCCCTGCCGGTCGGGTCCTCCACCAACCAGGCGCAGTTCTTCCGCTTCGTCCAGCCGTAGCGCCGGGGCCCCGGCTCTGCCGGCGGCGTGACGTCGAAACCTGGGTTGTGGGCGGTGCTGCCAGGGTTGGCGATGCGCACGTAGGCGCGTCGCCCGGGCTTGCCGCCCCGTCCGGGCAGGGTGCCCCAGGCGCCGAGCACCTCGTCACCGGAGCGGTCCTCGATCGGGATCTCCCGGCCGGACTTCAGCTCCCAGTCGATGGTCGAGAGCGGGATCGCCACGTAGAAGGGGATGCCGTGCCGGTGCGCGAGCACCGCCTTGGTGTAGGTGCCGATCTTGTTGGCGACCTCGCCGGTCCGGCCCAGCACCCGGTCGCTCCCCACGATCACCAGGTCGATCTCGCCCCGGCTCATGAGGAATCCGGCGGCCGAGTCGGCGATGACCTGGTGCGACACGCCCTGCTGGGCCAGTTCCCAGGCGGTCAGCGAGGCTCCCTGGCAGCGGGGCCGGGTCTCGTCGCAGTACACGTGGAACTTCCGCCCGGCCGCCTGGGCGGCGTAGATCGGGGCCGTGGCGGTGCCGATGTCCACGAAGGCCAGCCAACCCGCGTTGCAGTGCGTCAGCACCCGCATGCCCTCCCGGATCAGCGGGGCGCCGTGCTCTCCGATGGCCCGGCAATGGGCGACGTCCTCCTCGGCGAAGCGCGAGGCCGCCGCGAAGGCCAGGTCCTGGCGCTCCGGGACGGTCCCGCCCAGGGACATCGAGGCGCGCACGGCGTCCATCGCGTTGACCGGATCCACCGCCGTGGGGCGCGCGTGCTTCAGGGTCTGGTACACCGCCTCGAGGTGGGCCTCGAAGCGGTCGAGGCGCCTGCCCCGGAACGCCCGGGCTCCCTGGGCCAATCCGTAGGCGGCCGTCGCGCCGATCGCGCCGGCTCCCCGGACGACCATGTCGGTGATGGCCTCGGCCGTCTGGCGGTAGTTGCGGGTCCGGACGATCCGGAACTCGTGGGGCAGGAGCCGCTGCTCGATGAGCACCACCGCGTTGGCGATGGGGTCGAATCCGACGGTGCGGTGGGGCCGGCTCTTGCCCCGGAGCGTGACGTTCATGCGGGCCGAGGCTAGGGCAGGCATGCGCCCGGCCCAAGCCTCGAGCCCGGCGAGACCTGCGCCTCCTCCGGATGTCGGAGCCTCGGTGCGTCAGTCCACCTTGGCCTTGAGCCGCTTGCCGGCGAATTCGGAACGCTTGAGCCGGGAGACGAACGAGGCGGCCCGGTCGCCGGGAACATCCACGAAGGCGTGCCGGGCACGGAGGTCGATCGCCCCGAGCGACGCCTCCGGTTCCCCGGTCGTCCCGAGGATGAAGGTCCGGAGCGACTCGGCCGTGGCCCCATGCTCCTCGCCGGCGCTGATCCACAGGCGCGTGGTGCCCACGGTGCCGGCCGGAGGTGGCGGGGACTTCGAATCCACGGCCAACGCCTCATTGGGTCGGGGTGTCGGCGCCGGGGGCGTCGGTGTGCGAGGCGTCTCTCCGGTCACGGCACGCGTCGAGGCCTTCGGGGATCCTGGCGGCGGGGGTGTCCCGGTCGATGTCGTCGGGCCGGATGCCCCGACCGGCGACGGCATTGGGGCCACCGGGGTGGCCTGTGCCGACGGCGTGGGGATCGACGGAATCACGGCGTCGGTCTTGGGTACCGCCGGCGGCACGAACGGGACGGCCGTCGCCGGCTGCGTCTGGACGGGCCGAGGGAGGTCATGCCGGACCCGCTCGGTCCGGACCGGGGTCACCGGCTTCGGCTCGAAACGGCGGGGTTCCAGGCCGGGCGACCTTGCGGGCTCCGGGGTTCCGGGCCGGTGGACGGACGGTCCGGGCGGCTTCGCCGCGGGGCGGGCCGTGCGTCCCGGTTCCGGGGCGGCCCCGGGGGCGGAGGACGAGGTCGAGTCCGGTCTCGGTATCGGTGTCGTTTTAGGCGGCCGGGCCTGTGGGGCGGTCACCGGCGGAAGCGCCGCGGCGGGAGCCGGGGCTCCGGCAGGGATCGCGCCGGCGGTCGCCGGTGGGGGTGAGGGTTTGGTCGGCTTGGCCGGCTTGCTGGGTCCCGCCGGCTTCGGCGTCTTGGAGGCCTCCTCGCCCGGCTTGCCGATCAGGCGATGGATGGCTGCGCTGGCCACATCCAGCGAGTCGAAGCCCTCCTCGAGCAGGGCCTCGATCACGTGGTCGTAGTGGCGGAAGTCGCCGGCCTGGAGCGTCTCGCGCAGGCTCCGGAGGAACTGGTCGCGCCGCGCGTCCTCGATCTCGCCGAGGCTGGGGATCTCGCCCCGTCGCATCCGCTGGCGGGTGAAGCGTTCGATGTCGCGGATGAGGAACACCTCGCGGCCGCTGGCGAAGGAGATGCCCAGGCCGCTGCGGCCGGCCCGGCCGGTGCGCCCGATGCGGTGCACGTAGTCCTCGGCGTCGTAGGGCAGGTCGAAGTTGAACACCACCTGGATGTCGTCCACGTCGATGCCGCGCGCGGCGACGTCGGTGGCCACGAGGAAGCGCAGGGCGCCCGACCGGAACTTGCCCATCACCCGGTCCCGCGAGGCCTGCGGCATGCCGCCGTGGATGCAGTCGGCCGTGTAGCCAGCCCCGACCAGCGCCTCGGTCAGTTCGTCCACCACCCGCTGCGTGTTGGCGAAGATGATGCCGAGGGTCACGTCGTGGAGGTCGATCAGCCGCGTCAGGGCCTCGAACTTCCAGCGCCGGTCCACCTCGAAGTACACCTGCTCGATGGTGGGCACCGTGAGTGCCTTGGCCTCGATGCGGACCCGCACCGGCTGGCGCGTGTACCGGGCGATGAGCTCCTCGATGGGCCGGGGCACGGTCGCCGAGAACATCACCGTCTGCCGCTCCGTCGGCGTCGACGAGAGGATCTTCTCGATGTCGTCGCGGAACCCCATGTTCAGCATCTCGTCGGCCTCGTCGAGGATGACGGTCCGGATGCCGCCCAGCTGGAGGGTCTTGCGGTCGATGTGGTCGATGATGCGCCCGGGCGTGCCGATGATGACGTTGGCCCCCGCGCGCAGACCGGCGAACTGCCGTTCATAGCTCTGCCCGCCGTAGATCGGCAGCGGTTTCACCCCGCGCTTGAAGAAGGCGAGCTTGTGCACCTCCTCGCTGACCTGGATGGCCAGTTCGCGCGTGGGGCACAGGATGAGCACCTGGGGGCCGGAGGCCTGGGGGTCCATCCGTTCGATGGCCGGGATCGCGAAGGCGGCGGTCTTGCCGGAACCCGTCTGGGATTGCCCCACGATGTCCCGACCGGTCATCAACACCGGGATGGCCTCGGCCTGGATCGGGGAGGCCTGTTCGAATCCCAGGCGCTGGACGGCCTGGAGGATCTCGTCCGACAAACCAAGTTCAGAAAACAGCTTCGTGCTCATTCGCAGGGACGGAGCCTAGCAGAGCCTGCCACCGCACCGCGAAGCATTTCGCGCCCGGGGGAGGCCGCGGGGCCGCAGGTCTTTGGTGGATCAGAGTCGGGGTGGGGCCGGCAGGACGGGTGCCGCCCCGGGGAAGACCCCCCGGGTCTGGAGCGTCCGACGCCAGAGGTGACCGTCGGCCAGCAGGTACAGCTCGTTCCGAGTGGTTCCGCCGAAGGTCAACCCTCCGACCGTGGCGATGCGCCGGGGCGGTTGGATGATCCCGTTGACGCGACCGGCCTGGTCGAAGACCTGCACGCCCATCGGCGTGGCCGCATAGAGGCGGCCCGCCGTGTCGACGCACAGGCCACCCACGCCGGAGCCTGTGGCATCGTCGGGCAGGTGGAGGTGGAAGTAGGGTTGTTCCAAGGTCGGCGTGCCGTCGCTGCCAACCTGGAAGGCGCTGATGAGCTGGCGCCGGCGATCGGCCACGTACAGGAGGGTCTGATCCGGGGAAAGGCACAGGGCCGACGGCATCTCGAACCCGGTGAGCGGAATGCGCCGGGTGCCTCCGGTGGGCTGCCGGTGCGACAATCCGTGGCCAGTCGGTTCCAGCCGGTAGGCGTGCCTGTCGGCGCGGGTGGTCCACGCGGTCGCCTCGCCCGAGACGACGCGTCTGAGGCGGCGCCCCTCCTCGCTCGACCTCGGGATGGCCCGCGAGTCCCCCAGGCGGATGAATGCCCGCCCGGTCTCCGCGAAGACCGAGCCGTCGGCGTCGGCCCACAACTGGCGCACCGGCCCCGCCGCAGACACCGGCACCGGTGTCCACGCCTGGCCGGCGGCGAGCACCTCGCGCACGAGGGGTTGTCGCGAGCCTTGGCCCGCCGCCACGGGCTTCGGGTATTCCTTCCAGAGCCAACGCAGCGCATCCGGGAAGATGCTTCCGGCCTGGTGGCTGTCATGCCCGCCGGTGCCCCAGGCCTTCTCAAGCTCATAGCCCGAGAACTCGAGGGCGCTGTGCATGTCGAGGTTGGCGATCCACCAGTTGCCCCCGTAGATGTTCTGGTCGTTGGAGCCGTCCTGCAGGAACACCCGCAAGGGCTTGGGCTCCGTCTTGCGGATCAGGATCGGGTAGGCGTTGCCGCCCCGCAGCCCGACGTAGGTGCCGATGGTGCTGAAGACCCGGTGGAAGAGGTCGGGACGTTCCCAGGCCGCGGTGAAGGCGGCGATGGCCCCGCTCGAGGCCCCGGCGATCGCCCGCCCGTCGGGGTCGTCGGTGAAGGCGACGGTCTTGCGGACCTCCGGCAGGAGCTCCTCGGCGAGGAAGCGCGCGTAGCGGTCTCCCAGCCCGTCATATTCGTAGCTGCGATTGTAGCGGGGCAGGGCGTTGGTTCCCTGCGCGGACGGCACCACCCCGGGGTTCACGAAGACCCCGATGGTCGTCGGCATCTCGCCGCGGGCGATGAGGTTGTCGAACACGATCGGGGCCCGCCACGGACCGTTGGTGGACACGTAGCCGCCGCCGTCCTGGAAGACCATCAGGCATGCCGGCTTGTCGGGCGAATGCTGTTTCGGCACATAGACCCAGTAGTCGCGCCGGGTGCCCGGGAAAAGGCTCCCGGCCGTTGCCGTGAAGACGTGCCTTGTCACCGTGCCGTGGGGCACCGACGGGTTGAACTGCGAGTCCGGCCACAGGCGGTATTCGGTG
>JAJTFN010000195.1:4049-10248 GCA_021298285.1 Verrucomicrobium sp. | reverse complement strand
CCGGTGGTGCCCGATGAGGCCGCCCGTGCCCGCATGATGCAGCCCGAGGACATCGCCGCCTGTGTCCTGCTGGCCGTCCAATTGCCTTCCCGGGCCGTCATCGAGGAATTGGTGATCCGCCCGCGTTGAGGCGGCGTCGGTGACCCGGGCGGTGACCTGAAGGTGGTGGTGGCGGCGGATGGTTCACCCAGCGGCGGTCCGGTCGCCTTCGGACGGATGCGGCCCGTCCACCTCGGAGGAGTCTTCCTCGTCTTCGCCATCGGCCTGCACACTGGCCACCTCGGCCGCGATGAAGCGCAGCAGTTCCACCTTGCCGGCACCGGTTTCCGACGAGGTCTCGAACATCGGCGCCGCCGAGAGGCCCATCTGCTGGAAGAGCGCCTCGAACTCGCCCCGGGTCGCGCGGAGCACCGCCGGCTTGGTCTTGTCCACCTTGGTGTACACCAGGGCGAAGTCGATGTCCGCGCCGATGAGCCATACCACGAAGTCCCGGTCCAGCTTCTGCATCGGCAGACGCGAGTCGATGAGCACGAAGACCCGGATGAGGGATTCGCGCTGCTCGAGGTAGTCGATGATCATCGCCTCGAAGCGTTCCCGGTCGGCGAGGTTCTTCTGGGCGAAGCCGTAGCCGGGGAGGTCCACCAGGTGCCATTCCCGCTGCACGAGGTAGAAGTTCAGGGTTTTGGTGTGGCCGGGGGTGGCCGAGACCTTGGCCAGTCCCTGCTGCCCGGTGAGCCGGTTGATGAGCGACGACTTGCCCACGTTGGACCGCCCGATGAAGGCGAACTCGGGCACGATGGGATCCGGGCAGCCCTCGAGGTCGGTGGCGCTGGTCACGAATTCGGCGGATCGGGGAGGCATGGGAGGGCGTGGGTCGTCGGACGGACAACGGCATGGTAGCGTGCCGGATCGCGCGATGAAATGCCGGTGTTCGGCTCCTGCCGCCGCCCAGGCTGATCGGGGGCGGGACGGTGGCAGATTTTTTGGGGGGCTTCCGCGGCGTTCTGGCCCGAAGAAGCGTTCCCGGGACTCGCCTCCGGCCGGGTTGCGTCTAGGTTGAGGCCGTGATCCGGGCGCTGTGTCACCGATGGACCTGGCGGATGGCCTGGCGCGAATCCCGCGCCTCGAGGCTTCGCCTGGTGTGGTTCTCCGTCGGCTCGCTCTCGGCCACGCTCCGCGCAGCCATCGAGGCCCAGGCCAAGACCCTGCTGGGGGCCGACCTGGTGCTCGCATCCCGTCAGCCGCTTTCCCCGGCCGCCGAGGCCCTCGCCCGATCGGTCCCCGCGCTCGAGACCGCCCGCGAGACCAGTTTCTCCACCATGGCCGTCTTCCCGGCGCTGACCAACGCCACCCGTCTGGTCAATGCCCGGGCCGTGGACGGGGAATTCCCGTTCTATGGACGCCTGGAATGCGATCCCCCGGAGGCGGTCGAGGCGCTCCGTCGCGGGGAAGGGGTGATCCTCGATGCCGGGGTCCTCCACCAGTTCGGATTGCGCGTCGGCGACCCGGTCCACTTCGGACGCTGGAAGACCCGCCTGCTGGGATCGCTGGTGCGGGTTCCCGGCGACACCATGGCGTTCTCGACGTTGGCGCCCCGAGCCTACCTGCCCGCCGCTCGGTTGCCCGAGACCGGACTGCTCGGGACCGCCAGCCTGGCGCGCTATCGGGTGATGTTCCGCTGGCCTGAGGCCGCGGCGGTGGAGGCCTGGTGCGAGGCCCACCGGGCGGAGTTGGCCGACCTGCGGCTGGAGACCGACACGGTGGACAAGCGCAAGCAGGACCTCGGCCGCACGCTGCAGAACCTCAACCGCTTCCTCAACCTCGTGGGGGCCGTGGCCCTGGTGCTCGGGGCGGTCGGCATCGCCAGCGCCCTCCAGGTGCATGTGGGTTCCAAGCTGCCCAATGCGGCGATCCTCCGGTGCCTCGGTGCCGGCATCGAGGCCACGTCGGCGATCTACCTGGCCCAAGCCTTGGCGCTGGCCGCGCTCGGCACGTCCGTCGGGCTGGTGCTGGCCGCCGTGGTGCAGCCGATGATCCCGCCCCTGCTGCCGGGGTGGATCCCCGTGGCCCTGGAAGCCCGGTTCGAGTTGGGCCCGGCCCTCCTGGCCGCGCTGGTCGGCTTCGCGGTCAGCCTCGCCTTCACCCTCCTGCCGCTCGGGGTCCTGCGGGCGGTGTCGCCCCTGAGCGTCATCCGGGCCGACCACTCGCGGGGTGGGACCGCGGACCGCCGGTGGCGCTGGCGCATCGGCGCGGCCATCCTTCTGGGCCTGGGGGTGCTGGCCTCCCTGCAGGCCCGGAGGCCCTGGGAGGGGTTGGTGGCGGTCGCCGGCCTGGCCGGGGCCTTCGGGGCGCTGGCCGGTGTGGCCTGGGGCCTGGTCCGTGCCGTGCGCCGCTGGACTCCTGCCTCCTGGCCCTTTGCGATCCGGCAGGGCCTGGCCAGCCTGCACCGGCCGGGCAACCGCACGCTGCTGGTGCTCACCTCGGTGGGGCTCGGCACCTTCCTGTTGGTGACCCTCCAGTTGACCCGCGACGTGCTGCTCACCCAGCTCTTCCCGGCCGACCGCCTGCAGCAGCCCAACGCCATCCTCTTCGACATCCAGCCCGACCAGCGCGAGGGCGTCGAGGCGACCGTCCGGTCCGAGGGTTTCCCCGTGCTCGACTCGGCCCCGATCGTGACCATGCGCATCGCCGCATTGAAGGGCCGCAGCACCGAGAGCCTCCTGGCCGAGTCGAACAGCCCGATCCCCGGCTGGACGCTCCGCCGCGAATACCGATCGACCTTCCGCGGGTCGCTGGTGGGGTCCGAGCGCCTCGTGGCCGGCCGGTTGGTGCCCAGGGCCTCCGAGGCCGAAGGCCCGGTGCCGATCACGATCGAGAGCGGCATCGCCCGCGACCTGGGCCTGTCGGTCGGCGACGCGGTGACCTTCGACATCCAGGGCGTGCCGATGGAGACGCGCGTGGCCGGCCTGCGCGAGGTCGACTGGAAGCAGGTGCGCCCGAACTTCTTCGTGGTCTTTCCCGAGGGCGTGCTCGAGGCGGCCCCGGCCATGACGGTGCTGGCGACCCGGGTGCCCGATGCGGCCGCCTCGGCGCGGTTGCAACGGGCCCTGGTGGCGCGCTTCCCGAACGTCTCGGCCATCGATCTCACGCTGGTGCTCGAGACGCTCGACCGCGTGGTCACGCAGGCCGGGCACGGCATCCGCTTCATGGCCCTCTTCACGGTGGTGACCGGCCTGGTGGTGATGGCCGGGGCGATCCTCACCGGGCGCTGGCAACGCGTGCGTGAGATGGTGCTCCTGCGCACCCTCGGCGCGAGCCGCCGTCAACTGCGTCAGGCCCTCCTGGCCGAGTATGCCGCCCTCGGCGTGATGGGCGCCCTGACCGGGACCCTGCTGGCCTGCGCCGCGGCCTGGGCCCTGGCCCGCTTCGCCTTCCGTGCGCCCTTCGCCGTCTCGCCCTGGGTGCTTCTGGCGGCGGTGCTGGTCGTCACTGCACTGACCGTCGCCGTCGGGCTCCTCTCAAGCCGCGGCCTCACCCGCCAGTCCCCCCTGGAGGTCCTGCGTGGCGACTCCGTGGCGTGAAGGGGGGTGGCGTCGGCCGAGCCGTCCGTCAATCCGGCGACATCCTTGGGTTTACAAGGCGGGGGGCCACCGACCACACTCGGGCGACGGGAGCAGCGGACGCCGATTGCCGTGGTTCGCATCCCGGACATCTGCATGACCGCCGACATCCGACACGACTGGAGCCTCGAGGCCCTCCGCGAACTTCACGACACCCCGTTGCTGGAGCTGGTGTTCCGCGCGGCGGCCGTGCACCGGAAGTTCCACGACCCGGCCGAGATGCAGGTCAGCAAGCTGATCTCCATCAAGACCGGGGCCTGTCCGGAAGATTGTTCGTACTGCGCGCAGTCCTCGCGCTATTCGACCGGCGTCAGCCCCGAGCGCCTCATGGAGAAGGCCAAGGTCGTGGAGATCGCCCAGCGGGCCAAGGACGCGGGGGTCTCTCGCGTGTGCCTCGGGGCGGCGTGGCGCGAGGTGAAGGACAACGCCCAGTTCGACCGGGTGCTCGAGATGGTGCGCGGGGTCACCGACCTCGGCATGGAGGTGTGCTGCACGCTGGGCATGCTCAACGAGCAGCAGGCCAAGCGCCTCGAGGAGGCCGGCCTCTATGCCTACAACCACAACGTCGATTCCTCGGCGGAGTTCTACGAGACCATCATCACCACGCGCACCTATGCCGATCGGTTGAAGACGCTCGGGGAGGTCCGCAAGACCAACGTGACGCTGTGCTCGGGAGGCATCATCGGCCTGGGCGAGACGGTGGACGACCGCCTGAAGATGCTCCAGACGCTGGCCCGCATCGAGCCGCACCCGGAGTCCGTGCCCATCAACATCCTCAGCAAGGTGGCCGGCACGCCCATGGCCGACAATCCCGACGTGCCCGTCTGGGACGTGATCCGCATGATCGCCACGGCGCGCATCGTGATGCCGCGCTCGGATGTGCGCCTGACCGCCGGCCGGGTGACGCTCGACGACACGGCCCAGGCCCTCTGCTTCCTGGCCGGGGCCAACTCGATCTTCAGCAGTGAGACCGAATTCATGCTCACCAAGGCGGTGCCGTCGCCCAGCTACGACCGGGATGCCGAACTGCTCCAGGCCCTGGGCCTGCGCATGCGCGAGCCCTTCAAGCACGGTCGCACCCACCCGGCCCAGGAGGGGCGGGGAGGGGTTGCCGATCCCGGTGCCGGAGAGCCCGCGGAGGCCTGCGCCACCGCCTGCGGGGTCGCGGGTTGACCCCGCGGACCACCCTCGCGGGCGGCCGGTTCCGCATTCCGGGGGCGAACGGCCTCAAGCTCCGGACGGTTTTCGCCGATGGGATGCGATGGCCCTGAGGACGCCCATGCATGCCTGAATCCCGCGACCCCATCCCCTCGACGCCCCAGCCGTCCGCTCCCACGGCCCGGGCGCAGCGTGCCGGCCAGTCCGAGCCAGCCGCCTCGGCCGAGGTCGCCGCGCCACGCACCCGCGTCCAGCGGATCCTTCACCGGTTGGGTCTTTGGCCGCGCCTCCACAACCCGTTGTCCTATCGGTCGAGCCTGCTGGCGGCCTTCATGGCGTTCGGCCTCCTTCCCACGATTCTCTTCGGGGTGTGGCTCGACCGCGCCTACCGGGACGGGATCACCGGCCAGTTGCCGCCGTCGGCGCCCACCGCACCCTCCCTCGGGGCGCCAGCCTCGCCGGCCGAGCGGGCCGCCATCGAGGCGGGTCGCAACCGGGTCTGGGTCCTCATCGCCGGCCTGAGCCTCGCGGCCGCCCAGTTGGCCGTTTCAGCCTGGTTGTCGGGTCGCTGGGCCGGGCCGATCGACGCGCTCCCGCGGCGCCTCCGCTCACTCGACGCCGAGGGAGCCGACGGCGAGACGCGGTTCTTCGACCGCCTGGCTCCCCAAGAGTTGCGACAAATCCAGGACGCGATCGCCCACCTGCGCAAGAGGATCGATCGCACCCTTGCGGAGATGTCCACCACCCGATTCCAGCTCGACCAGACGGCCTCGGATGTCTCTCGGGTCCGGCAGTCGGTCGAACGGCAGGTGCTGGAGCGCACCCAGGAGCTGGTCGAGCGGCTGAAGGTGGCCGAGAAATCCGAGCGGACGAAGGGCCTGTTCCTGGCGCAGCTGAGCCACGAGATCCGCACCCCCCTCAACGGCGTGCTGGGCATGCTGCAGCTGCTGGAGCGCAGCCCGCTCACCGACGAGCAGCGCGACTGGATCGAGACCTTGCGATCCAGCGCCGGCACCCTGCTCAATGTCCTCGATGACACCCTCGACTACTCGAAGATCGAGGCTGGAAAGATGCGTCTGGTTTCCGAGGAGTTCGACCTTCGGCAGGTGCTCGAGCGGGTCGGCAAGCTCTTCGCCCCCAAGGCTGCCGAGAAGAAGCTCGTGTTGGACGTGCAAATCGACCCGAGCCTGCCCGAGCGGGTCAAGGGCGATGCGGACCGCCTCGCCCAAGTGGTCTCCAACCTGGTGTCCAACGCCATCAAGTTCACACAGACCGGCCGTGTGCGCCTCTCGGTCCACACCACCAGCCGGGACGTCTCGCTGGTGGGGCTTCGCATCGAGGTCGAGGATACCGGACCGGGCATGGATGCCGACACCCAGGCCCGCCTGTTCCAGGCCTACGTGCAGGCGGAGGGGGCGGCT
>JAJTFN010000195.1:0-4019 GCA_021298285.1 Verrucomicrobium sp. | reverse complement strand
GCAGATCGTCGTCCGAAGCCGTCCGGGCGCCGGCACGCTCCTGGCGGTGGACCTCATCCTGCCGGCCATCGAGACGCGCCCGACCGCGGCGGTCGCACCGATTCCGCAGGCGCCCAAGCCCTTCCGGCCGCTGCGCCTCCTGGTGGTGGACGACGACCCGACCAGCCGCAAGTTCCTGCAGATCCTGCTCGGCCGGGCGGGACACGAGGTGAAGATGCTTGAGACGGCCGAGGCCATGTTGTCCGAGTGGGTCCTGGGTGCCCGGTTCGACGCCGTGCTGCTGGATCTCCGATTGCCGCAGATGAGCGGTCTTGAGTTGGCCGTCCAGCTCCGGGAACTCGAGGGGGCGGCGGTCAACACCGCGGTTTCCGCCCGTTCGGGCACGGCCCCCACCGGGGCGCATACCCACCTCATCGCCCTCACCGCCAGCGCCCTGGAAGAGGATCGCCGACAGGCCCTGCAGGCCGGCTTCGACCAGTTCCTGCCCAAGCCCGTGCGCGTTGCTGAACTCCAGCGGGCTCTGGACCGGGTGCCCGTGATGGGGTGAGGTGCCAAAACCATTGGGTGGTTGCCATTTTTGCATTGACCCGACGGGGCACCCGCCGGAGCGTCCCATCGATTTCAATCGTTCAACGGTTGACAAGCGTGTCTGGATGAGAGGCAAGGCAATGTTTCTACGACAACTTCTCGAGCCGAAGACCATTCCATTATGAAACGCGAAAAGAATTTCACCTCTGATAAAAAGGGTTTCACACTCATTGAGTTGTTGGTGGTCATTGCAATCATTGCCATTTTGGCAGGAATGCTTCTCCCGGCGCTCTCCAACGCGCAACAACGGGCGCGCGGTGTCAAATGCATGAATCAGACCAAGCAATTGGGTTTGGCACTGATTCAATACAGTATCGACAACAAGGGGATGATCCAGTTGGGGTCTGAAGCCACCGCCCCTGTGCCGAATCGGGTGCCAAACACCTGGGGAGCGCTGCTCAACACCAATGTTGCCGGCATGCCCAGAGACACGTTTGTCTGCCCGACCTACAAACCGAAAACATTCGTGGATTGGTATCGCACTTATGGAGTGCGAACGGATCCGCCAAAAGAGAATTACCGGGGTGAAATCTCGGAAGGTGAAATCCTGGGATTCCTGAGGTCGGACTCGATCGAACGGCCATCGGATTACTTCCATCTTGGGGACACCACGAGTGTTGCGGTCGGAGGCTTTACCCAGGAACAATTGCATTTTTTTCGTTCCGACTCGACGAACGTCATGGCTCGCCATTCGAGGATGGTCAACGGGTGGTTCATCGATGGCCACTCGGAGGCGTGCGGTAAGAAACGGATGGAAGGCTTGGGGGTTTCTGCTCTTTTTGCCGATACGGCACGCGGTTATTATTGGCAATGAGGCTTCGGAGCAGGAGACGGGTTCTCGTCTCTGTCAAATCTATGGGGTTCCATCTTCCGATTGGCCGGTTGACTCCGAGCCTCTCAAGATCTCCTGCCCAAGTCGAAACCCGGAAACGGTCTTCAAATCTCCGAAATCAGCGGCGTTGACAATGGCCTGGCAATGATTTTCAACTCCAACGCGTTTGTCCTATTCTTTTTGGTAGTGACGCTGTTGTATTGGTTGGTGCGTCACAACCAGAAGCATCGTGACGGATTGATCCTGGTTTCCAGTTTTTATTTTTACGGATCTTGGGATTGGCGGTTTCTCGGATTGTTGGTTTTGACCGGTGGTATCGACTTTCTCTGTGCCATCAAGATTTCCGATCATCCTGACAAGACGGTACGCAAACGATGGTTGATGTTGAGCTTGGTTTCCAATCTCGGCACCTTGGGATTCTTCAAGTATGCAGGGTTTTTCATCGATTCGGCGGTGACACTCTTGCAGCGGTTTGGGATTTCCAATTCAGCCCCGACCTTGCAGATCCTGCTCCCGGCCGGCATTTCTTTTTATACCTTTCAAGCCTTGTCCTACACGTTGGATGTCTATCGGGGACAGATTTCAGTTGAACGGAACCTTTCCAAATATTTTGCCTTTCTGACATTTTTTCCCCAATTGGTGGCAGGTCCCATCGAGCGAGCCTCTTTTTTGCTGCCCCAGTTCCGCGAGACCCGGTCGGTTGACATGAATCTGGTGGCTCGGGGTCTGTGGTTTATTTTGTGGGGCTTCGTGCTGAAAGTGGTCATTGCGGATTACCTCGCGCCACTCTCTGACTTGGTGTTTGCGTCGTCGGAAGCCGGAGGCGCGGTCATTCTCTTGGGCACCTTGGCCTTCGGCGGTCAAATTTATGGTGATTTTGCGGGCTATTCCTTGATTGCCCGTGGTTTGGCCAACACGATGGGATTCGAGCTATCCCCCAACTTTTCCCAACCATATTTTGCATTAAACATCCAAGATTTCTGGAGACGCTGGCATCAAACCTTGTCGACATGGTTTCGGGATTATTTGTACATCCCGTTGGGAGGTGATCGGTTGAGCAATGGTCGTACCTATCTCAACATCATCATCACCTTCGCCTTGGCGGGTCTTTGGCATGGTGCCAATTGGACGTTCATCGTGTGGGGGCTCTGCCACGGACTGTCATTGGCGTTCTTCAGGTACTGGCGTCAGGCGTCTTGGAGCCGGAAGGTTGTCGTTCCGAAGCCAGTGGGTTGGTTTTTGACGTTGTTGGTGGTCGGGGTTGGTTGGTTGTTCTTCAGGGCGACTTCGTTGAATCACGCATTCGAGATGATTACCTCGATCTGGAGCAAGCCGGCGCCCTTGTGGGAGTCCAGCTACCTGCTTTCGGTGGGCATTGGTGTGGCCATGGTCGCCATTTGTGATGGGTTCCAGAGACGGTATCCTTGGGAACAGGTGGCTCAGTGGTCTTGGAAACGGCGTGCCATTCTTCAGGGAGTCCTTTTGACCTTCGTGATCGCCCGCTGGGGCAAGGAAGCTCCCAGTTTCATCTATTTCCAATTCTGAGATCATGCCGACCGATGCATTGAACCCATCCGGTGGTCCTGCCATGGGACATCGGTATTTTTTGAAGGTGGGCGAGTTGGGGCGGTACCTCGCCTGGATGATGGGCACCTTCGTCGTCCTGACCACCTTGGTCTGGGGCCTGATCCGAGGCGGCCTGTTGCCGGCCGAGGCGCACCTTTCCAATCCGGACTCGGCGATCATTTCAACGAAGGCGCTCTTGGCATCCCAGACGACCGGAAAATCCATCGCCTTTGTGGGGGACTCCTCGTGCCTGATCAACATCGACATCCCGACGCTGAGGAACCATGGCATCGACGCGGTCAATCTGGGCACGTTGAGCTACCTGAGCATCGATGCCTTCGGTCGATTGGCGCAGCGCTTCTGCGAAGGAAAATCGTCCCCCGAGGTGATCCTGGTGGTCCACCCGGAGTGCCTGCGCTTGACGGAGCCTTCGATGGAGCATCGAGCGATCCTCGAGTCGGCCCTCTCAATCCCGGGGGTCCCGGGTGAGGGGCTTTCCGGCAACCGATTCCAACGGGAGACCTTTGATGGTCTGCGAAACCGGGTGCTGGATCGTTGGATCCCGACGCCCTTGCGGGGACGGATGGGCAGTCGCTATGGATTCACCGGGGATCTTCGTGCCCGGCTGCTGGCAACCGGTGGCACCATGGAGGAAACGGCCACCTTCGACCCGCGCTCCCCCCATGGTTCGGCGGAGTATCGCCTGGCGCGCAGGATCCGGGGAGAGTGCGAAGCGTTCCGAGGCTTGCTTCCCAAGGGAGTCCGGGTGCGCCTGGTCATTTCACCCATCCCGCAATCCCACGCCCTCAAGACCCACCAGGCAACGGTGTCCCAGATCCAGCGTGACGTGGCAGCCTGGCTGGATGCGGGCGACCCCGCGTTGTCCATGCCGACGATTTTGCCGGATTCGGAGTTTGGAACCATCACCCACTTGTTGCCTCATTCGGCCAGAAACTATTCTGAAGGTCTGGCCCGACAGATGATGGAAGCGAGAAATTGATGGAGTCGCGATGGCCCGATCGTCGGCAACGGC
>JAJTFN010000194.1 GCA_021298285.1 Verrucomicrobium sp. | reverse complement strand
ATCCGTCGCTCACAGGGCATTCCCGATGGGCACACCGCGTGTCGCGCCTCATCCCCGGCTATGCCTACGAGGATGATGAGTTCTTCCGGGCCGACGGGGCGCCACCGGAGGTCGAGGCGCTGCGCCGCGAGGGGTTTTTCCGTCTCGCCGGGAGCTTCGCCGGCTGCCATCCGCGCTCGATCCTCCAGACGGTGCAGGCCGCCGAGCACCTGTCCGACCTCCAGTTCACCCGGGCCTATCGCGTGCCCTTCCAGTTCAGCCCCTATCTGCGCCGGCATCTCCGTCTCGGCGGGTTCTACGAGTCCAGCGCGGGGGTCGAGATCACCGACCTGGACGGCTGTCGCTACGTCGACCTCACCGGATCCTACGGGGTCAACCTGATGGGGCACGATTTCTACAAGGACTGCATCGAGGAGGCCCTGCGCCGGGCCCAGGCCCTGGGCCCGCTGCTCGGCGGTCTGCATCCGAGCACCGCCTGGAATGCCCAGCGGTTGTGTCAAATCTCGGGCAAGGACGAGGTCTCCTTCCACATGTCGGGAACCGAGGCCGTCATGCAGGCGGTGCGCCTGGCACGGTACCACACGGGCAGGACCCACCTCGTCCGATTCTGCGGCGCCTACCATGGTTGGTGGGACGACGTCCAACCGGGTCCGGGCAACCCGGTGCCGCCCTCCTTCACCTACACCCTCAAGGAACTGGATGCAGCCACCCTGCGGGTGCTTGCCACGCGCCGGGACATCGCCTGCGTCCTGGTGAACCCGCTGCAGGCGCTTCACCCCAACCGTCCGGCGCCGGGGGACTCCACTCTGGTGGACGGTTCCCGGCTGGCCGGTTTCGATCGGGAGCGGTATTCGGCATGGCTTCGTGAGCTGCGGGATGTCTGCACGCGCCGGGGCATCGTGCTCATCCTCGACGAGGTCTTCCTGGGCTTCCGGCTTGCTCCGGGCGGCGCCCAGGAATATTTCGGCATCGACGCCGACCTGGTGACCTACGGCAAGACCCTCGGCGGCGGTCTGCCCGTCGGGGTGGTCTGCGGCCGTCGGCAGCTCATGCGCCGCTTCCGCGAGGACCGACCGGCCGACCTGTGCTTCGCGCGAGGCACCTTCAATTCCCATCCGTACGTCATGGCGGCGATGCAGGTGTTCCTCGAGCGGTTGGAATCCCCCGGGGTCCGCGCCCTTTACGAAGGGCTCGACGAACGCTGGAGTCGGAGGGCGGGCGAGCTCAATCGCCGTCTCGACGCCGCTGGATTGCCCGTCCGGGTGGCCAATCTCTCGACGGTCTGGACCATCCTCTACCAGGTGCCGGGTCGTTACCATTGGATGTTCCAGTTCTACCTTCGCGCCGAAGGACTTGCCCTGAGTTGGGTCGGCAGCGGCCGGATGATCTTCAGTCTCAACTTCACCGATGCCGACTTCCAGGGAGTGGCCGACCGGTTTGTCCGCGCGGCCGAGGCGATGAGGGCGGACGGTTGGTGGGCCGAGATCCCAGGACTGGATCACCAATCCATCCGCCGCCGGATCTTCAGCGAAGTGTTGGTGCGTCTCCGAAGGGGAGGGGTCGGCCACCGGGATGGTCCGTTCCACAGTGTCGATCGCGCCTGAGGTGGAATCCATCCCGTGGTCCACGCCGATGAGCCGGTGTCCCACGGGAAGGTTGCCCACGGACTCAACGGGTGGCGCCGGGCTGGTCGACCGGCCCGTCGAGTCCGTCGTCCAAGGCGTGATCCATCGGATCGATCAGCTCGCCCCGCAGCAGGGCCAGCGGCGACCTCCAGTAGAGGAGGATGTCATGGAACGGATCGGTGATGATCTTGACCGCCCACACCAGGCCCGTCGTCACGTCGCGCAGGAAGAACAGGTGCACGGTGCGGAACACCAGCCCACCGGCGCCGATGACGAACCAGACCATGCCCAGGCTTCGGACGAAGCCCGAATCGACGGTCTCCCGGTCCAGCAATCCGAGGAAGTCCGGGCTGAACCACAAGACGGCCGGGGCCGCGGCCCACAGAGCCATCAGCACCACCTTGCGCCGCAGGTTGTAGCCCACCTTGATGTCCTCCTTGTGCTCGTGGGTGGCCCGGTTCACGTGATCGTAGCCCTTCGGCTCGAAGAAGAAATGGCCCGACTGGCGCGAGGTCATCGAGATGCACCAGGCGATGAGGGCGGCGATCGCGGGATCGACAACGAGGAAGCCGTAGGCCACGACGAAGGACACGGCGCTCACCAGGTGCAGTGACTGGTTGATGCGGCTGTGGTGGTAGTAGCGGTGGTCGTCCCAGCGCTGCACGCGCAGGGCTTCGAGGTATTCCGAGAGCGGGGCCGTCTTGATGCGGTTCATGGAGGGGTGCTTGGTTTTTTCCGGGGGTCCGTCCGGACCCGGCAACCATGGCGCACGTGTCGTGTGAAGGTCCGATGTCGGTCCGGTTTCGATACCGAAATATCGAAAATCCGCCATCGGTTCGTCGCGTGCCCGGGCTTGCATGCGGGACGTGAGCCCCGGAACGAACCCCAGCAGCCTCCAAGGTGGACCCTCGTCGTCGTCCCTCCGCATCGCCCTGGTGACTGAGACCTATCCGCCCGAGATCAACGGTGTGGCGATGAGCGTGGCCCGGCTGGTCGAGGGGTTCCTGGCCGAGGGGCATCGGGTGGACCTGGTTCGCCCGCGGCAGCCCGGGTTTGACCAATCTGCCCGAGGCGAGGGGAGGGCGGTCCCGGACCCCGCCGGTCCCCGGCCTCGGTTGTCTGTCCACCTCACGCCGGGAGCGGGCATTCCCGGCTACCCCGGCCTCCGCATGGGTCTCCCGGTGCCAGGGGCCTTGCGCTCGGCGTGGCGTGCCCGGCGACCCGACCTCGTCCACATCGCCACCGAGGGTCCGCTGGGATGGTCCGCCCTCCGGGTCGCGCGTTCCGAGGGGATTCCCGTGGTCTCCGAGTTCCGCACCAACTTCCACGCCTACAGCGCCCACTACGGGATCGGCCTGCTGCGTCCCTGCGTGCTCGGCTACCTGCGCCAGTTCCACAACCGGTGTGCCACCACGATGGTCCCCACCCGGGGTCTGGCCGCCGACCTTCAGGTCCTCGGCTTCGAGCGGCTGCGGGTCGTCGCCCGGGGCGTCGATTCCAGACGGTTCGATCCGGCCCGCCGGTCCGCGTCGTTGCGGGCCTCCTGGGGAGCGGGCCCCGGCGATCTGGTCGCGATCTCGGTGGGTCGGCTTGCGCCCGAGAAGAATCTCGGGCTGCTGGTCGAGGGGTGCCGGCGAATGACCTCGATCCGACCGGGAATGCGTCTGGTGATCGTGGGAGATGGCCCGGCCCGGCCACGAGTGGAGGCTTCGTTGCCCGGCGCGATCTTCGTCGGGCGCCGGGTCGGCGACGACCTCGCCGCCCACTACGCCTCCGCCGACCTGATGGTCTTCCCGAGCCTCACCGAGACCTTCGGAAACGTCACCCTCGAGGCCATGGCCAGCGGCCTGGCGGTGATCGCATTCGACTACGGGGCGGCCGGTTCGGTGATTCGCCATGGAGTCCAAGGATGGTTGGCACCCTATGGCGACTCCGCTGGATTCCTCGACCTGCTGGATTCGACGGTCGGGAACCCCGATCGGATCCGTGTCGTTGGCAGGCAGGCTCGTCGGCACGCCGAGACCATGTCATGGGACTCGATTGTCCAGGAGGTGCTCACCATCCACCGGGAAGCCATGGCGACCTCCCGTGGACCCTGCCCCGCGTCCGGTCCGGAGCCGCTCGGATGGATGAATTCGAGGCCTGCTCCCCGGCAAATGTAACATTTGCCCGCTTGCCCCTGTGGGAGGTCCGGTCCAGAGGTGGACGCGATCCTGCGGCAGACTGTCACCGAAATGACTCAGGGACGGAACTCAGGGTCGCAACCGCGCATGAAACGCACCAGATCCGAACCCAGCATGGCCCGAAAGCTCGCCGCCCACCGGACGCTCGAGCGGAAAGCCTCGCTGGTGATGAAACAGGCCGAGACGGCCCATCAGCAGTACCGCCAGGCCAAGGTCGAGTACAAGGCTGCCAAGAAGGCTGCCCGGTCGGCCAAGGCCCTTTGGCACCGACTGCGTGCCTCCGCCCGCGATGCCGGCCGGGCTCTCGACAAATCGGCAAAGCGACTGGGTCGCACCAAGGAATCGCCTCCGGCCGGGGCCTGAGAGGAAATGGGCCGCCCGACGCTGGCGTCGGGCGGCCTGTTGTCCTGACCCGGATCGCGGAGCTTGTCCGTGTCCGACACGGTCACCCATGCGGCTCAAGGCAGAAGTTCCACCCGGTAGTACCGCTGGGCCGCCGTTCCTGGCCGCGGGTCCTTCAGTACCCGCATCGTGCCGTCGCCGGGGGTCTGGGGCGGGAGTGCCTCCCAGGCGCCCTCGAGGGTGTCCTTGCCCTGCAGGGAATAGCGCCGGCCCGGCAGCGACCGGAAGAAGACCGACGTGCCATCCGGGGTGGGCTCCAACCGACGCACGGACGGAGCCAGGACGGCATCGCCTCGTCGACCCAGATTCTGGACCCGCAGGTCGAACTCAGCTCCGCCGTCGGGTTCCGCGAAGGATCCCAGCCGGGCGAGGTAGTCCGCCAGGGCGCGCTGCTCGCCGCCGTCGGTGTTGAAGACCATCGGGGTACCCGTCGGGGTCAGATCCACCCGGTCCTTCCCCTGGGTCAGGGCGAAGTAACTGTCCCCGCCCGAGGCCATGAAGTTGAGCGTGACCATGCGGAACGTCCGGTCCGGGTCCCCCACCACCCGGCCGTCCTCCACCACCAGGTCGAGGGAATCGTCCGCACGGACCACGACGAGGTTCCGCAGCCGTTCGCCCGCGAAGTCGATGGCCGTGGGCGTGCCGTTGGTCGCTCGCAGGTAGGTCATGGGCTTGTTGGTGGGCTGGAAGCTGAACTGCATCCCGGACACCTGAGGGAATTGTCCCGGGGTGCCGCTGCCTGCGACGGCCCATTCCATCGTGTCCCGGAGCTGGCGGGCCGTGAGGGTCAGCAGGCTCAGGGTGTTTGGAGTCGCGGATGCCGCCACCGTTCTTCAGCGACACCGTCGTGGAGGGGTCGGTCTGCCGGGCCCGGAACAGGTTGGCATCGGCCGTCAGGTTGCCGAGGTTGCTCTCCTCGGTGCGCACCGAGTTCCTCAGCCCGTTGAGGTAGACCTCGGTCCGGCCGAAACGGTTGCCGTCCTTCGCGTCGAGGATCGCCGCCAGATTGGTCACCACCGACAGCACGGCCGGCGCGGGGGCCGCGTTGCCCGCGTCCCGCACCCCTTGGGCGTCGGCCGCGTAGGCACCTGAGCGCGCGTCGACGTCGCGGATCAGGCCCGCCTCGTCGAAGGAGAGCAGGAGTCGGCCGACGTAGCGGTAGTTGGCCCCGGCATTCACCACGAGCACCGGTTCGCCTGAGCCGGAGACCTTGCGCACCGGGTAGGCTTCGGCGGCGACGTCGCCGTCGCGAAGCCGGTCGCCGGGCTTGGCGAAGACGGCATGGGAGCCGCCGGCGATGACGACATCGACGTCCCTCAGGCGCGTGGCGAGGTCGAGTTCCAGCGCGTACTGCTGGAGGTGGGCCAGGACGATCACCTTGTTGATGCCGGAGGCCAGCAGTTGGTCGACGACCGGCTGGATGGAGCCCGGGAGATCCTGCAGCACGCCAACGGCGCCGGGCGAGGAGATGCTCCGCAGGGTCGGCGTGGTGCACCCGACGATGCCGATCCGCTGCCCGGCGACGGTGAGGACCGTGCTCCGGGCGATCTTGTTCCGACCCGCTGCGGCGTCCTGCCCGTCGGTGGTGACGAGGCTGGCGAGGCTGGTGTCCGGGGCGAAGTTCAGGTTGGCGCTGAGGTAGGGGAACAGGGTCCCGGCATAGCCGACGGCCGCGTCGGGCAAGATGAGGCTCCGGACCAGCGGCGTGTTGTCGTCGAACTCATGGTTGCCGAAGCAGGAGGCCTGGATGCCCAACGCGTTGAGGAT
>JAJTFN010000193.1 GCA_021298285.1 Verrucomicrobium sp. | reverse complement strand
TCCAAGACTCACCTCCCAAAGCCGACCTGTCAATACTTTGAACCTGTCACTTTGTTTGGTGGGTTGACGGGAGGTGGGGTTTTGGGAAGGTTGATTGATGATTTCGAGTCGCTGCGTTCTGGTGGGGGGGCTGGCTTTGGCGCTTTCGGTGGTGGGGGCGGATTGGCCTCAGTGGCGGGGGGATGGGCGAAAGGACCATTCGCCAGACAAGGGGCTTCCCAACCGGTGGCCAGGGGGCGGGCCAAAGGTGGCATGGGTCTACGAGAACGCAGGGCTGGGATATGCCGGGTACTCCATCGCCCAGGGAACGCTGTTCACGATGGGGCTGCGCGAGGGCCAGGAGTTCCTGATCGCGGTGGACACCGCCAGCGGCAAGGAATCGTGGAGCACACCGGCAGGCCCGAAATACCCCAACGGTTGGGGCGATGGTCCCCGGATGACGCCCACGGTCGACGGGAATCGGGTGTTCGCGATCGGGGGCCAAGGGTTGCTGGTCTGCGTCAATGCGAAGGATGGCCGACTGATCTGGTCGAAACACCTGGTGAACGACCTCGGTGGGAAGTTGCAGGACTGGGGCCACACCGAGTCCCCGCTGGTGGTGGGCGACGTGTTGGTCTGCACGCCGGGCGGTGCCAAGGGGACACTGGCGGCACTCGACAAGGCCACCGGCGAGGTCCGCTGGCGGACGGCCGACCTGACGGACAACGCCCAGTATTCCTCTCCGATCCTCATCCGTCACGAGGGGCAGGATCAGGTGGTCCAGTTGGTCATGAACCGTTTCTTCGGGGTCTCCCCCAAGGACGGAAAGGTGTTGTGGAAGAAGGACTTCCCGGGCCGCGTGGCGGTCATCCCCACCCCGATCCATGAGGACGGTATCGTCTATGTGAGCGCCGGGTACGGGGTGGGATGCGAGGCGATCCGACTGGGCGCCAAGAACTCGGTGGAACCGTTGTACGCCAACAAGGTGATGAAGAACCACCACGGGGGCGTGGTCTGCGTGGACGGACACGTCTACGGCCACTCCGACGGCGCCGGATGGGTCTGCCAAGACCTGAAGACAGGCAAGGAGGTCTGGGCGCACAAGGGCTTCGGCAAAGGGGCCGTCACCTACGCCGACGGGAAGCTGATCTGCCTGGATGAACGCTCGGGCGACGTCGCGCTGGTGGCGGCGAGCACCGAGGGCTGGAAGGAGCTGAGCCGGTTCAAACTCGCTCCGCTGAGTTCCAAGCGCAGCTCTCAGGGGGGCATCTGGCCGCACCCGGTGGTGCTCGATGGTCGCCTGTACCTCCGCGACCAGGAGTACCTGCACTGCTTTGATCTGCGGGCTAAGTGACCCGGGACTGGCGGTGATCTGACCGCCTCCCGAGAACTCTGGTTTTCAAGTTCCTGAGCCCAGGTCCCGGGCCCACATCCAAGGCGCCCGACATGAGGCCAGGGCCACGTCGCGCTCCCCTGCCCCTCAATCGCGGCGGGCGTGCAGGTCGCACCAGAACTCCCGTCCGTGCGCGGTCCAGTGCCGGTGGTGCCGACGCCAGAGGTCCTGGACCGCTTCGGCCGAGGTCCAGTCTCCCACGAGGTTGGATCCGAAGTCTCCGGAGGAACCGATCGGAAAATCGCGCCCCGGAAATCGGCGTGACCGTTGGCCCAAGCCCCGGATTCTCCGATAGCCGACCAGCTTCCGAAGCACCCGGAACGGCCATGCCCGATGGGCGGTCAGGATCCGGGGCACTTGCGACACCCACCCCAACGGCCCGGCCCAATCGCCGATCGGCAGCAGGGAACTCTGCTCGACCAGCATGAACCGGCGGTAACCAAGATCCCGACAGGCATCGACCAGGGCGACGTCCGACACCTCGACCGACAGGAAATCCGGCAGGCCGACCTCCCGCAACCCGTCGAGGCAGAAGTGGTCGGCGCTCTCGATGTCCACCTTGAGGTAGTGGGGCACCCCGTGCCGCCGGAGCAGGTCCGCGAACCGAACCGCCGGCACGGTCACCCTGCGGTGGCGATGGCCGCCCCGGGCCGCGCTGGCGACGTCCAAGGCGCTCCACTCCGGGTGGTCCTCGTTGATCCAGAATTCCACCTCGCCCGGTTCACCGGCCACGGCGACGTTCAGGATGATGAGGCGGCCCGATTGGACAGCCTCCGGAAAGCGACTGGCCACCTGGCCGCAGAAGGCCTCGTTGGCCTCGATCGCCACGACGCGGGATCACCTGCGTCGTCGGACAGGCTTTTGGAGTCGAAGTCCACCCATCACCGGCGGGCGAACCTGACGGCAGACCCGGGACCGCGCATCGGCGCAAACCCCACCGAACACCCCGGGTTGCAGGCCGTCGCCGGCAGGCTAGTCTGGCGGCCTTGGATATGAAGAACCTGTCCCCGGAACACCTGCTCGAAGCCCTCCATTGGCGCTACGCCACCAAGAAGTTCGATCCGACGGCGAAGATCGCCCCGGAACTCTGGCAGACCCTCGAGTCCGCCCTGGTGCTGTCGCCCTCGAGTTTCGGTCTCCAACCCTGGAAATTCGTCGTGGTGACCAATCCGCTGGTCAAGGCGGGCCTGGTGGCGCATTCGTGGGGCCAATCCCAACCGGCCGATTGCTCCCATCTGGTGGTCTTCGCGGTGAAGACGGGGCTCGATGAAGCCCACGTCGACCGCTTCCTCCGACGCCAGGTCGAGGTCCGCGGCGGCAGCCTCGAATCGCTCGGCGGATACCGCGGCCTGATGGTCAACAGCCTCCAGCGGTCCGCCGAAAGCGGGCATCTCGACACCTGGCAGACCCACCAACTCTACATCGCCCTCGGCCAGTTCATGACGGCCGCGGCACTGCTCGGCATCGACACCTGCCCCATGGAGGGCATCGTCCCGGCAGAGTACGACAAGGCGCTGGGCCTGACCGACTCCGGCTACCGGACGGTCGTCGCCTGCGCCGCCGGCCATCGCTCAGCCGACGACAAGTACGCCTCCCAGAAGAAGGTGCGATTCCCGGCCTCCGAGGTGGTGACGCACCTTTGAACCGGCCCGGGCTCAAGGAGCATCGTCCCGGGGCCCGGCCGCCGATCCGTCACCATCGCCCTTCGCCCGGCGCAGGCCGCCATCGGAGGCGGGTGGACCGTTCCTCCCCTTCCGATGGCCCTTCGACGGGATGGATCCCTGGCGCAATCGTGCCACCCGCTCGTCCCCGAGGCCTGCCCGGACGTGCGCCTCGAGGATTCCCTGCAACCGTCGGGTCTCTTCGACCCGGTTCGCCGACAGGTCCGTCCGCTCACCGGGATCGACCGAAAGGTCATACAGGAAGCTCCGTCCCGTATCCCAGTGATGGACGATCTTGAGGTTCCCCTGCCGAAGGGCCGTCTGCGGATGTTCGACCTCCACGTCATGGTGGAACACCAACCAGTCAACCGGCCTCGCCACACGACCGGCACCGCCCGCGAGGAGCACGGGTTTCCAGCTGCCCCCCTCCACACCGGCCGGAAGGACGCTCCCGGGAGCCGCAAAATCCATCACGGTCGGCAGCAGGTCGTACCCCACGACCGGTTCCTGGCAGTGGCCACCGGCCCCGATCCCAGGCCCCCGGACGATCAGCGGCACACGAATGCCCCCCTCGTCCACCAGGGTCTTGCCGCCCTTCAACAAGGCCGACTTCCCACCGTTGTCCGAGGTGTAGACGACCAGGGTGTTGGTCGACAATCCCAGGCGTTCCAGGGTCGCGAACACCGAGCCAATCGCGGTGTCGAGGTCCTCCGACATCGCGGCCATCAGCCTGGGATCCTTGCGTCCGGAGCGCCCGGCGCCGCCGGGGGACGAAGGGATGCGCTCCAGCGTGGCGGCCAGCGCCTGTGGCGGCTCATGCACCGCATAGTAGGACAATTGCAGGAAAAACGGTCGCCGTGCCCGCGCCTGCTCCTCCAGGAACGCCAGGGCACGGCGGGTGATCCCGAAGGTGCGCTTCGGATCCATCGGGTCGTCCGAGGTGCCATCGGAATTCTGGGTGATCCCGTCGCTCATTTCGAAACCAAGGCTCCTCGGTGACACGGGCCACTGCCATTTGCCGAAGTGGGCCGTCCTGAAATCCGGCCGCGCCGCACGCAACCGATTGGCCAACGACTCGGAAAGCGGCGCCTTCCATGGAAACGAATCCTTCTGGACTGCGTTGAGCGACGTGGTGCTGCGCCCCATGAGCAGCGAAGCCCGGGAACACTCGCACTTCGGATGCCCGGCGTAGGCCTGCGAGAAGACCATTCCCTCGCGTGCCATCCTCTGCAGGTTCGGCATCCTGATTCCCGGGGTCGCGCTGCGCGGTTCGCCGGGGATCATCTCAACCGGGGTTCCGCTCCAGGCCTGATCGTCGACGAGGATGAGGACGACGTTGGGGGCCACCCCCGGTGCCGCGGTGGCGGCGGTGGCGGCGGTGGCGGCCCACGCCCACCCGAGGCATGCGATGGCGACGAACCGGAGGTATCCTGAAAGGTTCATGGTGCGGGGTTGTGGGTGTTCCTGGAAGGACGTGCCGGCGGGGCTTCGAGGCGATATCGGTGGACGACTTGACCGTTGGTGATCCCCCTGCCGTCCGATCCGGCCAGCACCGACCGGACGAATTCCACCTCGGCCTTCCCGGGCCCGAACCGCAGTCGCAGGTGACCGGAGCCCTCCCGGATCTCCCCGGAGTATCCGTACTCGCCCGCGCTCCGGGCGTTGGCCCTCGGGTGCCCCGGCTGCGGGACCGCCTGATAGACGATGCCGTCGAGGACCTCCGTGGCGAACAGGTGGTCGTGCCCATGGAAGACCGCCCGGACCCCGTGCGCCTTGAGCAGGTCGTGGATCGGCATGGCCCATCCCGGGCGATGGTCGCGGAACCCGTTGGAGCCGTCGGCATTGCGTCCACCCCATTCCATGAGGGGCGCGATGGCCGCCCCGCCCCGGACCTCCCGGTCGCGCCCTCCGACCAGGTGGTGGATGAACACCAGCTTGATCGAGGCCCTGCTCCCGGCCAGCGACGACTCCAGCCATCGGAACTGGTCGTGGCCCAGGGTCATCGCCCACGGGTCGCCCCGCCGTCCGGAGGCCGTGAACCAGAAGGGATCCAGCACCACGAACAGCGCATCGCCCCATTCCCAGGCGAAGTAGTCCTGCAGGAGCCCGGCATCACCCTGGGGGATCCGATTGCCCGAGTAGATCCCGCCCGGCTCGGGATTCGGGAAGTACCTCCGGCGCATCCGCAGCGACCACAGCGGCATGGAATCCGGATGGCCGTTCAGGCGCTCGGCCTTCTCGCCGTCATGGTTCCCGAGAACCATCAGGACGGGGACCTCACGCGCGACCGTTCCGAGGAAATGCCTCTGGGCGATGTATTGGGATTCCGCGCGGGTGTAGAAGCCTCCAAATTTGTCCACCATCGTGGTGTCTCCCAGATCAATCAGGAAATCCGGGGCGTCCGCCCGGATGTTGTCGAGGGTGCGCTGGTAGAGGGACACATCGGTGCCGGTGTCCAGGTGGCTGTCGGCCTGGAGGTCCACCGTGAAGGCGGACCGTCTCGACCGCTGGGTGTGGAATGTCCCCTCGAGGATCTCCAGGATCCCATCGGCCTGCCGTCGGAACGCCACCGAATAGCCATGGGATCGGTCCGGCTGCAGCCCCGTCAGGGAGACCAATCGGGTCTCGCCAGGCTCCAACCTCATCCACTCCGAATGGCGGAGCCTCGGCCGCCCGGAAACGCCCCAGGCCACCCGGGCCTGCACCCCCTCCTGGGCGAAGAGGCTGACGGAGGTCTCCCTGGCACCGGGACGGCACAACCAGACCCGCAGCGGCATTCTCGGCACCTCGGTGGCCAGGACGGTGGCATGGCTGCGGCGGGACCCGCCCCGGGCGTCCGCCGCCGGCGGCGGATCGGCCGCGACCAGCGTTCCGGCCCAGAGGATGCCCAGTGTCGAAAGACCGCGGACCTTCCGGAAAAACGCCAGGGGCGTCATGGCTGGCGACTCCGGCGAGGTCGGCCCGACGCCTCGCGGTTGCGGCCCCGGACATCGACCCGGCCCATGGGATGGGTCTCCGTCGTGATGCGCCCTTCCCCGTCCGGCGACTCGAAGGTGACGGTCTGGTTCGTGTTCAACCGGTACCTGAGGTGATGGGTCTGGCCGGCGGCCTTGACCTCCAGATGAAACTCCTCGACGGCGTTGGAGCGGACGCGATCGAAGCCCGTGATCCGGGCCCCGCGCCACGGAGGGAGCGCCGGGCGCACCGGGGCGGCCCGGGGCTGCGGATCCACCTGACCATCCCGCTCGACCACCTCACCGTGGAAGCCGCCATTCAGGTACGGATAGGCCCGCGTGGCGTGGTAGTGGTATCCGAGCGTCGGGGTGCTGTGCCCATTGAAGCCATCCAGGGCGCCCGTGGGTGAGCCATCGGGCTCGGTGAATCCGTAGATCCAGTACCCGTCGAGAGCGACCGCGATGGGTTCGCCGGCGCCGACCCGCTCCTGCAGGTGCGTCGGGGCGATGTGGTAGTGGTAGTCGTCGGCCCGACCGCAATGGCCGCCGAACTCGTCCAGTTCACCGGCCAGGAAGGTGTCGGTCCGTCCGTCATTCTTGATGGGGTTGAAGATGGGCACGCCGTTGACGGCCAGGGCGATGGCTCCCCGGAAGAAATGGTCCTTGGCGGACAGGGGGCGGGCTGCCGGCACCGGCAAGCGCGGAATCCGCCAGGCGTTGTCCCCGGTGTAGGGCTGAGGCAGCGGCACCTGCTGCTGCCAGGCGGTGATTCCCACCATCATGCGGTGGTCGGGCATCCCGTCGCTCTCGACGATCCAGTGCGTGGCGTTGGTCGAGGCCCGCACCTGGGGACCAAAGCGACCGAAGAGTTTCAACCGCCCGGCCGCCGCCTCGGCCACCTTCATGGGAAGGCGGACCGGAGCGGTGGCACCGACAGCGCTGGTGGCCGAAAGACCTGCCCCGGTGTGCCCGTCGGGGCCATCGGCGAGATCGTGCCCCCCGACCCGGAGCACGACCGCGCAACCGGTGAGCAGCACGAACAGGTTGGACAGGGGGTTCATGGGGAGGTGGACGGTGCCGGCTCGGCGATGACCCGGAAGAATCGCCAGGGCTGGGGCGAGGTCGATCCGTCCTCGGTCCAGGTCCACGGGAACACGACGGGAAGGAACTGCCCGAGGTCGCTCCAGGAGGTCAGGTTCGTCGAGGCCTGGAGTCGGTAGCCCGGGCCAGGTTCGCCGTCGATGCGGAGGCTCCAGGCTCCGTCCTCGCCGAACCGCGGCTGGAGG
>JAJTFN010000192.1 GCA_021298285.1 Verrucomicrobium sp. | reverse complement strand
GCGGCGGTTCGGTGGGGCGGCGGTGACCCGACTCCGCCAGTTGGAACTGCAGGCTCAGGGAGCCCGGGCCATGCTCAGGCCCGAGGTGGCCGAGCACCTGGCCCTCAAGGCGGGACAGCGCTCCGGCTTCGATGCGCTGTTCGAGCGATCCGACCGGACGCTGTCCCAGGTCGCCTCGGTGGGTGCGGCGGGGCGTGCGCGCCGGCAGGCCACGGTCGCGCGCCTGCGGACGGCGGAGTCCGAGGCGATGAAGCGGCTGCTGGATGCCGGCCAATGGTCGACTTGGCAGTCGTGCCTGGGCGACGCGCGCGAGCCGTGGACCTTCGAGCGCGTGCTGCCCATGGCCCCGGAGCTGGTCGATTCGGGGGTCTGGGTCGAGGCCGACCGGCAGGCCCGCCTTGCCGACCTGCGCGGCAAGGTCGTGCTGCTGCATTTCTACGCCTTCCAGTGCCACAACTGCCACGCCAACTTCGATGTCTACAACCGGTGGGACCGGACGCTGCGCGACGAAGGCATCGTGGTGGTCGGCGTGCAAACCCCGGAGACCGACGACGAGCGCGATGCCGGCAAGGTGGTGGCCGCGGCGAAGAAGGCGGGCTTCGACTTCCCCGTGCTGGTGGACCTGAAGAGCGCCACCTGGGAGGCCTGGGGCACCACGATGTGGCCCACGGTCTACGTCATCGACCGGCGCGGCTATGTGCGGCACTGGTGGATGGGCGAACTGCGCTGGAAGGGCGCCCGGGGCGACGAGGAGATCGAGCGCCTGGCGCGGCGCCTGGCCGCCTGAGCCACGGTTCGGTTTCCACCGGTGCGCGGGACACACGGCGTTCCCGGGAAGGCCGCCCCACCGGTCACTTCCCGCCGCCCAGGAAGTCGACGGTGGCGCTGAGTTCCGGGGTGAGGAAGCGGTCAGGCTCAAGGATCTGCACCTTCACCTGGACGGTGCCCTTGGCCCGGTTGGCCTCGGGTGCGATCTCGGCGACACGGCCCTGGTAACGCTTGTCGGGATAGGACACCGGCGAGATGAGGCATCCCTGGCCCAGTGCCACACGGGCCAGCTTGGATTCGTCGATGTCCACCTCGACCTGCAGGTCGCGCAGGTCCGCCACGGCCACCAGCGAGGAACTCGGGCCCCGGGTGCCGCCGAAGGTCTGCGGGGTGACCAACTCGCCGGGATCGACCAGCTTCTCGAGCACGACGCCGGTGACCGGCGAGCGGATGATGCACCAGTCGATCACGGTCTCGATGCTCTTGCGGGCCCCCAGCACCTGGAGCCGCTGGGCCTCGGCGGTCCGGAGCGCCAACCGGGCGTCGTCGAGGGCCTTCTGGGTCTCCACCCGCTCGGACACCAGGGGCTCGGACCGCCGCAGGTCGACATGCGCGCGCTCGATGGCCACCTCGGCCACCGCCAGCGCGCCGTCGTTCTCGGCGAGGCGGGCGCGGTACTCGGCATCGTCGAGCCGGACGACCACCTGACCATTGGTCACCGCGTCGCCCTTCTTCACCCCGACCCACTGCACCACCCCCATGAAGCGCGGGCTGATCTCGATGCGCTCACGCGCGATGATGTAGCCCGAGACCGTCAGCAGGGATCCGGCCTGCGACCCGGTGGCCTGACTGGATGCGACCCCGGCGGCCCCACCACCACCGGCCACGGCATTGGTCCCGATGCCCGGACCCGGCCGTCCGGGGGGGCTGGCCGCCGGGGGCTTCGCGGTGGATGCGGCCGGGTCGCTGCCGGAGTTCCTCGAACCCGACTTCATGCCCGAGCGCACGTCGTCGCCCGCCCGGGGCACGGCCCACCAGGCCACCGCCCCGGTGATGAGGACCACCGCTCCCACGATCATCAGGGTCGGCAGGGACGACCGACGCTTCTGGTGCGAGGCGATCCGGAGGCGTTCAAGGCGTTCGTCGCTCATGGGAGGAAGTTCACAGGGACTTGAGGGCGGAGATCACCGGCAACCGTGAGGCGCGCAGGGCCGGAAGCAGGCTGCCGACCAGCCCGATGGCCATCGAGAAGCCCAGGCCCAGCAGCATCAGGTCGGGGGTCACGCGGAACTGGTACACGGTCTCGGCGAAGGACTGGAAATCCATCGTCCCGAAGGTCACGCCCCGGGCCACCACATAGGTGTACACGCCCAGCGACAGGCCGCAGCCCACGAGGCCACCCAGTCCGGACAGGATCACCCCCTCGATGAGGAAGCACACCACCACCGCCCCCCGCGAGTAGCCCAGGACCCGCAGGGTGCCGATCTCGCGGGTGCGTGAGGCGACGTTGGCGTACATGGTGTTCATGGCCGCGAAGACCGCCCCGACGGACATCGCCGTGCCGAGCAGACCCGCCAGGATGTTGAAGGGAACCGCCGTGGCCGTCTGCTGGGCGTAGTAGTCGGTCTCGGGCTCGACCCGCAGCCCCAGGCGCTTGTCCTGGGCGATCCGGTTGGTCAGCGACCGCATCGCCGCCTCGTCCCGCGGCCTCAGGAGAATGCTCGAATACATCTCGGAACGGTCGAAGATCGCCCGGGCCTCGTCGGCATCCATCCAGGCCTCGGAATCGAAGGCGCTGCCGCCGGCCTCGAACAGGCCGACGACCTTCAGGCGATCGGGCCCGGCCTTGAGCACCCCGCCGACCTCGAAGCCCTCGAAGCGACCCGCCAGCTTGCGCGACACGGTCACCTCGCGCTGGCCCGGATTGAACCACCGGCCCTCGACCAGCCGGACCTTCGGGCGCAGCTCCAGGCCACGGGGCGTCACCCCCCGGATCAGCGTGTTGGCCGAACCTGCCTCGCCCCGTCGCGGGGCGTTGATGATCATCACCAGCTCGGCCGACACCACCGGCTGACCGGCGGCGTTGCGGTCGATCTCCTCGAAGAACTGGAGGGTGCGGAACTGGTCGCGGGTGACCAGGCTGCCCGACTCGGCCTGCGAACCCTTGCGGACGACGAGCAGGTTTCCCGGCTCGCCGGTGCGGGCGCTGCTCGACTCGATGCCCTTGGCGAGGGCCTTGAGCAGGATGACCACCGACACCACCGCCGCGACGCCCGCCACCGTGAAGAGGGTGGTGCGCCACCGGATGAGGACGTTGCGGTAGTTGTACTTGAGCGGCAGGGCCATGGCGTCAGTCGAGGGTCTTGAGGCCGGCCACGACGCTGGTGCGCGCCACCGCGATCGACGGCCCGATGGCCGCCAGGATGCCCAGGAGCGCCGCGACGATGCCACCGGTGGCCATGATGCGCGGGGTCACCTCGAAGTAGACCAGGAACCCCTGGGTGAGCTTCTGCAGGTTGATGGTGGACCAGAAGAGCCAAGCGCCCCCGATCCCGACCACGGCTCCCAACATGGACAGGCCGAAGCTCTCGGCCAGGATGAAGGCGAAGAGCTCGCGCCGCCGGAACCCGAGCGCCTTGAGCACGGCCAACTCCCGGAAGCGCTCCCGGATGGCCATGCTCATGGTGCTCACGCAGACGAGGATGAGCGTGAAGACCACCACCGCGCTGATGCTGCCGAAGAGCAGCTTGACGTTGCCGATCATGCTGATGAACCCGAGCTGGAAGGCCCGCTCGGTCTCGGCCCGCACCTCGGCCGAGGTGTTCTCGAAGGCCGCGTTGACGCGCTCCAGAACGCCGTCCACCGCGTCGGCCGAATCGGCGATCAGGTACCAGGTGCCCACCATGCCCCAGTCATCCATGAGCTGGTCGAGCAGCGCGTGGTGGAAGAAGCAGTTGCGGTCGTCGACCGTGCCCGAATAGACGGCGGCGATGGTGAGCTGGAGGTCCACCGGGTAGAACGTGCCACGGAACCGCAGCGAGTCGCCCACCCGGAGGCCGTATCGCCTCATCGTGTCGGCCCCCATGAGGCAGGAGTTGCGGTCCCGCACCCAGGCTTCATAGGTGCCCTCGAGGATCTTGCCCTCGAGGATGAGCTCCCGGAAGCGGGCCGGATCGACGGCGAACTGGGCCCAGCTGGTGACGGTCTCATCGCGGAAAAGGCCGCCGAAGTAGGTGAAGGGAGACACCTGCCGGACGCCGGGGATCTTCTCGATGGTGGTGATCTGCCGGGCCGGCAGGGGCTGGGCCAGCGACACCTTGTTGCGGGCGATGATGCGGAAGGAGGCCGACTCGCTCTCCGGGGGCACGGTCAACTCGCGCTGCAGCGTCATCAGGGTGACCAGCAGGGCGCAACTGATGGCCACGCTGAGGACGGTGAGCAGGGCCCGGCGCCCGTTGCGCAGGGCGTTCTTCAGCACGAAGCCCGGGATGCTGATGCCCGGCGACCGGGGGCGCCCCGTCGGGGTCGCCGCCGCCTGCGGATGCCCCCCGGCGTCGCTCATGCCACGAACTCGCCCTTCTCGAGGTGGAGGCTGCGCGTGCCGTAGCCCGCCGCCTTGGGATCGTGGGTGACCATGACCACGGTCTTGCCGGCGTCGCGGGCCAGCGACTTCAGGATCCCCAGGACGTCGGCGGCCGATTTCGAATCCAGGTTGCCCGTGGGCTCGTCGGCGATGATGAGCGCCGGGTCGGTGGCGATGGCCCGGGCGATGGCCACGCGCTGCTGCTGGCCACCGGACATCTGGTCGGGCCGGTGGTGACCGCGGTCGGCCAGGCCCACCAACTCGAGGGAGGTCTCGACCTGCCGTCGCCGCTCGGAGCGCGACAGCGCCGTGAGCAGCAACGGCAATTCGACGTTCTCGAAGGCCGTCAGCACCGGGATGAGGTTGAAGCTCTGGAAGACGAACCCGACGTTCTGGTTGCGCCAGTCGGCCAGCTCGGACTCGTTGAGTCCGGCCACGTTCACGCCCTGCACCTCCACGGTGCCCCGGGACGCGGTGTCGATGCCGGCGAGGATGTGGAGCAGCGTGGACTTGCCGGAGCCGGAGGGTCCCATGAGCACCACGAACTCGCCCGGCGAGATGTCGAGGGAGACCCCGTTGAGGGCCGTCACGTCAATGTCGCCCTGCCGGTAGACCTTGGACAGGTCGCGGATGCGGACGATGGGCTCGGGTGTCTCCGGCATGGGATCAAGGAGGGGAAGGAGTCGGGGTGCAAGTCGGGCGATCCGCGCGACCGG
>JAJTFN010000038.1 GCA_021298285.1 Verrucomicrobium sp. | reverse complement strand
CCAGCGGCTGGTCCGTGGCCAGCCGCACGTAATCGAATTCCTGGGCCTCGCACTCGGAGCGGACCCGCGTGCAGAAGGCCTCGAGACGTTCCCGGTATCCCCGGCGCGCCACGTCGAGGTCGATCAGCCGCTCCTCGCCCGTCTCGGCGTCCTCGAGCAGCCACTGGCCGTCCTCGGGCAGCTCAAGCTCCTCGGGGCACAGCACCTGGAACACCACCGTCTCCTGGCGGTGCGCGTGGAGCTGGCGCAGCAGCTCGAAGCCCGAGTCGTCGGCCGTGAAGAAGTCGGAGATGACCACCGCCAGGCCGCGCCGGGACACCGCCTGGACGATCCCCAGCAGGTCGGGCCCGACCGTCGTTTGGCCCCCGGGCCGCGCGCGGGCCAGCTCGGCGAAGAACTCCAGCACGTGGTCTCGGGTGGCCGCGCAGGGCAGGGCGCATCGTCCCTCCGGACCGAAGAGCACCAGGCCGGGGGCATCGCGCTGCAGCACCATCAGGTGGGCCAGCGCCGCGGCCAGCAGCCGCGCATGGGTGAACTTGTGGGTGGACCCCGCGCCGAAATCCATCGAGGCCGAGGTGTCGAGGTAGATCCGGGCCCGATGGTTCGTGTCGTCCTCGAACTGGCGCACGTACAGCGCATCGCTGCGCGCCCAGACCTTCCAGTCGACGTGCCTCAGGTTGTCGCCCTGGACGTACTGACGGTGGCTGGCGAACTCGGTCGAGTAGCCGAGGAACGGGCTGCGGTGCAGCCCGTCGAGGAACCCCTCCACGATCGAGCGTGCCAGGAGCGGCAGGTCCTCCACCGCGGCCAGCAGTCCGGGATCGATGTCGAGGGATGGGTTCATGGTCCTGCGGGTCCCCGGTTCCAGGCGCCTATCGGACGGGCACGTCCTTGAGCAGCCGGTCGATGAGGCCCTCCACCCCGACCTTCTGGGCGCGGGCGTTGAAGTTGGGGCTGATGCGGTGGCGCAGCACCTGCCGGGCGACGTGGCGGATCCCCTCGTCGTCGGCACAGAGGCGGCCGGTGGTCGCCGCGCGCGCCTTGGCCCCGAGCACCAGGAACTGCGAGGCCCGCGGGCTGGCGCCCCAGCGAACGAACTCGCGGATGTAGGCGGGCGCCTCGGGGGTCTCGGGCCGCGTGCGCGACACCAGGCGCACCGCGTAGGCGATCACCTCGTCGCTCACCGGCACGCTGCGCACCAGGGCCTGGGCCTCGATCAGCTCGGGCCCGGTGATCACCGGGCGGATCTCCGGCCGGGCCGTGCCGGTGGTCTCGCGCACCACCCGCTCCTCGTCGGCGGGGGATGGGTAGGTGGTGTTGAGGCAGAACATGAAGCGGTCGGCCTGCGCCTCGGGCAGCACGTAGGTGCCTTCCTGCTCGATGGGGTTCTGCGTGGCGAACACGTGGAACGGCCTCGGCAGGGGGTAGGTGCGCCCGCCGACGGTGACCTGCCGCTCCTGCATGGTCTCGAGCATGGCGGCCTGCGTCTTGGGCGGGGTGCGGTTGATCTCGTCGGCGAGGACCAGGTTCGCGAAGACGGGCCCGGGCAGGAACACCTGACGGCGTCGGCCCGACTCGGGGTCCTCCTCGAGCACGTCGGTGCCGGTGATGTCGCCCGGCATCAGGTCGGGGGTGAACTGGATGCGGTTGAACTGCAGGTCCACCGCCTGGCTGAGCGAGCGGATCAGCAGCGTCTTGGCCAGGCCCGGCACGCCGGTGATGAGCGCATGGCCGCCGGCGAAGAGCGTCAGCAGCGTGTTCTCGACGATCTCCCGCTGCCCGATGACGGCCTTGCCCAGCTCCCCCACCAGCGCCTGGTGGCGCGCGGTGAGCTGTTCGATCGCGGCGACGGTGACGGCGGTGGGTTCGGTGGGGTTCATCGTTGGGACGGGGGCGGTGCCTGAGGTGAGGACATCCGGAAGCGGCCATGGTTTCAATGGCCAACGGGGGGCCGCGCCTTCGGCCGGACCGCCGGGAGGATCGTCCCCGGGGGAAGGAACGCGGTTGCCCATTTGCGATTCCGGCCCTATCTGGTCGGGGTCCTTCATGGCCACACCCTACACGATGATCGGCGCGGATGGGCGCGAATATTCCGGCTCGCTGGAGGAATTGCGCCAATGGGCCCAGGAGGGTCGGCTCGGCCCGGCGACCCTTGTCTGGAACGACGGGGACGAGCGCTGGATCGAGGCCTCCGGCCGGCATGAGCTGGTCTGGGACCTGCCTTCCCCGCCCCCGCCGGCCGTCCTCTCGGCGACGCCCGATGCGGTGGCTTCGCCGGCCCGCCCCCTGGCGGGACTGTCCGACGCCGGCTTCGTGCCCCGGCTCCTTGCCTGCTTGGCCGATTGGACGATCATCCTCTTCCTGGTCGACCTGGTCCTCCTGCCCTGGCAGGAGCAGCTCCAAGCCCTCCTCCAGCAGGTCCGGGCGCAGTTGGATTCCCCGGGCGGGGCGCTTCCGGACCTCGGGTTGCTGCTCCGGTTCCAGGCGATGTTCGCCACCCTGTGCGCCGGGGTGAGCCTGACCTACCTGGTCGGATTCCACGGCCGCTGGGGTACGACCCCGGGCAAGCGGATGATCGGATTGTCGGTGGTCACCCTCGAGGGCGACTTCCCCGGCTATGCCGGCGCCTTCCGTCGCTACCTGGCGGGCATGCTCACCCTGCTGTCCCTCGGGCTGGGTTATCTGCTGATCCTCGGGCCCACCCGCCGGGCCCTGCATGACCTGGTGGCCGGGACCCGGGTCGTGTACACGCCGCGGGACTGAAAGCGTGGGGCCCCCATCAGGGGTGGGGCGTCATCGCCGAGGCCGGAGGACCGGCCGCGAAACCCGGCGTTGCCGAAGGTCGGATTTGGCCCATGATCCGCCGGCGACGGCCTGCGGTCCGGCGATCGTCGTCTGGGGTCACCCGGGGCCAGATCTACCGTCGATGAACCTCCGGAAAATGCGGTCCCGCATGCAGTTTCCAAGCCTTCCATTCCCGCCGCGATCGGGCAGGATCCGCCGATGATCGCCGCATCCATGGACGCAGACGGTCGCCCACGGCACCCGCTCCGATCGGAGCTCTACCGTTCCTGTCTGCCTCAAACGGCAGAGGACACCGGGCGGCGGGTCGTCTGGATGAACACCGTCTGCACCCTCTTCCTTGCGGGCGGGCTGCTGGGCATCGCCCATCCTCCCGGGCTGGTTCTCCGGAAGCTCGCCGTCGAGCCGGTCCTCCAGCCCGTTGAGGTCAAGGTGCTCAAGACCGATCCCGAGGATCGTCCCCCCCCGGCGAAGGACGAGGTCATGTCTGAGGAGCCGACACCGGTCGAGGAGGTGTCGGTACCCCCGGTGATCGTCGCCCCGCCCGACGCCAATGTGCCATTCCCGGTGGTGCCGCCGGGGCCGGTCATCCTCTCCAAGGATCCCAACTTCGCGGCGCCTCCGCCTCGGGAGGCCCGACGCGGTGCCCCGTCGGCGCCTCAGGCTCCCTCGGGTCCGCGGCGCTTCGAGAGGGGTGGCTCGGGGACCGGAGAGGGACGCATCACGCCCGATGCCCAATATCCCAAAGACGCCTTGAGAGATCGTCTGACCGGCTCCGGCGAATTCCTCGTCACCATCGATGCCACCGGCAGGATCACCGAGACCAAACTGCTGTCCTCCTCGGGGCACTTCATTCTCGACAACGCATTCCGGCAGCATGTCCGGAGTCGATGGCGTTTCCTTCCCGAGGACGCCGGTCAGTTGATCATCCCCTTCGAGTATCGCCTCCGTTGAGAAGACCCGCAGCCAACCGCCCGAATCCCTCCCAAACCCGTTTTCCGAACCAACCACCCGACCGACGCTGCAATGCTCGCCAACACCCTCGCCGAATACTTCACCAAGGGCGGACCGATCATGTATCCGATCGCCCTCGTCGCCATCCTCCAGTTCGCCGTCGTCGCCGAGCGGGGCGTCTTCTGGATCCTGCTCGGGCGCCGTCGTGACATGGCCCAGTTGGAGAACACCCTCGGCGCCATGGAGAACGGCGACTTCAAGGATGCCGTCGCCCGGACCCGCGAGTCGACCGACCCGATCCTGCGCATGATCTTCCACGGGCTCACCCATGTGCACGGTTCGCTCCAGGGAGCCCTGCAGGTCGCCGCCGGCCAGGAGATCAAGCGCGCCGGCCGGTTCATGGTCCTCATCGACACCTGCATCACGTTGGCACCGCTGCTGGGACTCCTGGGCACGGTGACCGGCATCATGGGATCGTTCCAGAAGATGGGCGAATCGAGCATCGCCGGCGCGATGACCGAGATCCAGGGCGGCATCGGCGAGGCGCTCATCGCCACGGCTGCGGGACTGGGCCTGGCCATCCTCGGCGTGTTCTTCCTGAACATCTACAACGAGATGCTCGAGAAGCTGAAGTTCGACCTGGAGACCGCCGCGACCAACGTCGAGGTCATGGTCACCCAGGCCAGGCAGGAGGGCTTCGACACGGCCGCCTTCCGCCGCGACGTCTCAGCCAAGAACGCCTGACCTATGGCTGGCGGAGGTGGCGGCCGCAGTGCCGCGGCGAACAGCGGGAGGAAGGGGAAGTTCTCCTCGCCCATCCCGATCAAGAAGGCGCGCATCGAGATCGTGCCGCTCATCGATGTGATGTTCTTCCTCCTGGCCGCCTTCATGATGGTGTCCCTGAGCCTCCAGCAGTCCAAGACACGCCCCATGGAGTTGATCGATGCCAAGAAGGCCAGTGACGACTTCAAGCCCGACGTCCTCAACATCGGGGTCGAGAAGGACGGCACGGTGGCCATCGGCACCAATGTGGTCGACACCGCCGGACTCGCCCGGGAATTGAACGCGCGCTACAAGGCCAATCCCAAGACGCCGGTCTTCATCACCGGCGACAGGTCCGCCCCCTACCGGGCCGTCGGCGGCGTGCTGCAACAGGTGCGTTTGGCCCGGTTCACCCGGGTGTCGTTCGTCACCAGGGAATCCGAGCGCGCCCGCGACTGACCCGACCCCGCCATGCACCTGGGATCCCCCACCTCCGTCAAGAAGGCCCGCGTCGAGATCATCCCCCTCATCGACGTGATGTTCTTCCTCCTGGCCGCCTTCATGATGGTCACGCTCACCATGAACCGCCTCCGCACGCTGCAGATGGACCTCCCCTCGGCCGTGGCGCCCAAGTCGAGCGAGAAGCCCGACATGATGGAGATCGTCATCGAGCGCGAGGGCGACCTGAAGGTGGAGGGCAAGCGGTTGCCCTTCTCCGAGCTGGGGGCCCGGGTCGGGGCCAAGGTGGCCTCCAACACCAACTATCCCTTCTACCTCAAGCCCGACCTCCAGGCATCCCATGGCGACGTCCTGCGCGTGCTCGATGCGATCAAGGCGGCCGGCGGCAACAAGATCTCCATGGCCATCGACGTGGGCGGTTCCGACAAGGAATAGTCCGCCGGCGGCCCGATCCGCCGCCCGTCGACAAGGCCGGCACCGCCGGGTTTGATCCGTCCTGTCCCTGTCCTTCCCATCCGCCCCCGCCATGATCCCGCGCTCCGCCCGACTGGGTCTCCTCCTGCTCGTCGTCGCCTTCGCCGCGACGGCAAGCCCCGCCATGCCCGTGGTCACCTCCGGACCCGCCGGTGCCGACTGGCCCCAGTTCCTGGGGCCCGGCCGCGATGGCCAGGCCCCACCGACCGCCCTGGACGCGGTGCCTTCCGAGGGGTGGCCGCAGCGTTGGAAACGCCCCGTGGGCGAGGGATTCAGCGGACCGGTCGTCGTGGGCGACCGGGTGTACCTCTTCCACCGGACGGGCGACCGGGAGATCCTCGACTGTTTCTCGGTGTCCGACGGCAAGCCGCGCTGGACCCACTCGATGCCGGCGACGTACTCCGCGCAGTTCGGCGGTGGCGACGGTCCCTCGGCGACCCCGGCTGCCGACGCGGGGCGGGTCTTCGCCCTGGGAGCCTCGGGCACGCTGCGGGCCGTTTCATCGGCCGACGGGAAGCTGCTCTGGGAGGTGGACTGCGTCCGGGCCTTCGGCGCGGAGACCGGGTTCTTCGGGTTCGGCAGCTCGCCGTTGCTCCTCGGCGACCGGCTCATCGTCCAGGTGGGTGGGCCTCAGGCCGGCGTGGTGGCCTTCGCCGCGGCCGACGGCCGTGTGCTCTGGAAGGCCGGCACGGACGAGGCCGGCTATGGATCGCCGGTGCCCTGGGTCCGGTCCGGGAGTCGCGACGTCCTGTGTTTCAACCGGGCCGGGTTGCTCGTCCTCGACCTCGACAGCGGGCGGGAGCGCGACCGGTTCCCGTGGCGGGCGCGGATGCATGCGAGCGTCAATGCGGCCTCGCCGGTGGTGGTCGGCGGTGCCGTGTTCATCACGGCCAGCTACGCGACCGGGGCGGCGTTGCTCAAGGCCTCGGACGACGGCGGACTCAAGCCCGCATGGTCCGGGGACGAATCGCTCTCGGCGCACTTCGCCACGCCGGTCGCCGTCGGCGGGTTCCTCTATGGGTTCCACGGGCGCCAGGAATCGGGGCCTGACTTCCGATGCGTGGAAGCCTCCGGAGGCAAGGTCCGATGGTCGCAGGACAGGGCCGGCTCCGGCTCGGTGCTCGCGGCCGGGAAGCGGCTCCTGCTGCTGATGGAGAGCGGCGAGGCGAGGATCCTGGAGGCCGACCCGGCCAAGGCGGTCGAGGTGGCGCGCTTCCAGGCCTCCGGCTCCGGCGCCCGAGCGCTGCCGGCGCTGGCCGGCGGGAGGCTGTTCCTCAGGGACCGTTCCCACCTGGTCTGCGTGGGTCCGGGCCGCTGAGTCCGGCCTTCGCCGGCCATCGGCGGCTCGGGTTCCGTCCTGCGGGATCCGCGCCTTGGCTGGTTTTCGATTTGCCTGCAGAGGCTCCAGCGGTTAGTTCACCGCCCGTCCATCGTCCGGTAATCCCATCGACACCATTGTTATGCCCAACGCCTACCACGCTTCGATCGAAGGCGCCCAGCACGGCGCCAAGACCCTCGAGCAGTTCCTTGACTACGCCAAGGCCGCCGGCGCCGCCGGCGCTCAGCCGAGCAACTACATGCTCGGGGACGGCAAGGGCGGGTTCCGCAAGGCCAAGGACATCAAGGCCGCCTTCAGCGGTCGCGGCATGCGCCTGGACGGCATCTCCGCCCACTGCCCGTTCTGGGTGCACACCAGCGCCTGGACCGGCACCAAGTCGGGCAATCCCTTCATCGCGCCCGAGGTGGCCAAGCTTTCGCCCGACAAGATCGAGGCCTGGCACGAGAAGTACCTGCTCAAGCTCATGGATCTCGCGGCCGAGCTGGGCGTGAAGTCCGTGCCGATGTTCTGGGGCGTGGCCTTCGGTTGGGAACTGGCCAGTGGTTATCCGTGGGGTTTCTGGAGCGGCGGCGGCTTCGACCTCGTCAAGGAGGGCCAGGAGCGCTTCGTCAAGAAGACGGCCAGGTTGCGCAAGCACGCCAACAGCCTGGGGCTGAAGCTGTGCCACGAGATCCACCCGGGCACCGCCGCCATGACGGCCGACGACTTCCTGATGCTCGTGGACATCTGCGACAACGACCCCTGCCTGGCGGTCAACGCCGATCCGTCGCACTGCTGGGAGGGCGAGTCCTGGGAGAGCCGATTCCTCAAGGTCGGCAAGTACATCTACGCCGCCCACGTGAAGAACTTTGTCATCCGCCCGGGCTTCCCGCTGCGGACCATGGAACCGAACTGGACCCGCCGGGCCATGCAGTTCACCGACCTCGGCAGCGGCGACCTCAACATGCAGCGCTATGTCGAGCTGCTGCTGGCCGTGGGCTACCAGGACCGCTACTGCAAGCTGCACGGCTGCGAGTCGGCCCCGCTGGTGGTCGAGGCCGAGAGCGCCCACAAGGCCCTCGACTACTGCTCGGCCGACGGCATCGCCTACACCGCGAAGAACCTCTGCTTCCCGCAGGCCGCGGGCAGCTTCGAGGACGGCATGGGAGCCTGATCCCGATCGGGCGTCTCCGGATCCCGGCCGGGCGACTGCGTCCGGCCCCGACCAAGGCGGCGGGTCTCCCGCCGCCTTTTCGCGTCCCTCGGTTCCGGAGGATCGCCCCCGCGGCCCCGGACCGGACCGGCCGCGCCCCCGTGGCGGGGCCCGCGGTTGATCTCCGGGCGTTTCCTGTGGCACAAACCGCGGCGATGCATTCGTTTCGCTATGTCGGTCGGGAGCTCTTCTGCGAGGACGTCGCCCTTTCCAGCCTCGTCAAGAAGCACGGCACCCCGCTCTACGTCTATTCGCAGGCGACCCTCGCCGACCACTACTCCAAGCTCGATGGAGCCTTGGCGCCGCTCGATCACCTGATCTGCTTCGCCATGAAGTCGAACTCCAACCTCGCCGTGATCCGCACCTTCGCGGACCTCGGGGGCGGGTTCGACACCGTCAGCGCCGGCGAGATCCAGCGGGTCATCGCCGCCGGCGGCGACCCCGGCAAGTGCGTCTTCGCCGGGGTCGGCAAGACCGAGGAGGAGATCGCCTTCGCCCTCCGGCAGGGCATCTACAGCTTCAACGTGGAGTCCGAGGCCGAGCTGGCGCGCATCAGCAAGGTGGCGGTGAAGCTCAGGAAGATCGCCCCGGTGGCCGTCCGCGTGAATCCCAACGTCGACGCCCACACCCACGCCAAGATCACCACCGGCACCTACGAGAACAAGTTCGGCATCCAGTTCGAGTCCATCGAGGCCGTCTACGCGCGCGCCGCCAGGCTCCCCAACCTCCGACTGCGCGGCCTGCAGATGCACATCGGTTCGCAGCTCACCGACGTCGAGCCCTTCCGCAAGGCCGTCGAGAAGGTCGCGCCGCTGGTGGCCCGGCTCAACGCCCGGCACGGCTTCGACTTCTTCAGCATCGGGGGCGGCATCGGCATCGTGTACCAGGACGCCCTCGCGTCGGGCGACGCCTCCTGGTGGAAGACCCCGGCCGGTCGCAAGATCCTGACCCCGGGCCTGTATGCCAAGACCCTCGTGCCCCTCCTGAAGCCCCTGGGTTTGAAGATCCTGCTCGAGCCCGGCCGGTTCATGAGCGGCAACGCCGGGGTGCTCGTCACCCGGGTCGAATACATCAAGAAGACCGGCAAGAAGAACTTCGTCATCGTGGATGCCGCGATGAACGACCTCATCCGCCCGGCCTTCTACGACAGCTTCCACCAGATCGTGCCGCTGACGAAGAAGGCCGGTGCCCTGGTGTCCTCCGACGTGGTCGGGCCGGTCTGCGAGAGCGGCGACTACTTCGCCAAGGACCGTCCGCTGCCGAAGGTCGGCGAGGGCGACACGCTGGCGCTGCTCAGCGCCGGCGCCTACGGCTCGGTCATGGGATCCAACTACAACAGCCGCCCGCTGCCGGCCGAGATCCTCGTCCGGGGCTCCAAGGCCTCGGTCGTGCGCCGCCGCCAGGCGGTCGCCGACATCTGGGCCGGCGAGTCGACTGCCGCCTGGCAGAAAGCCCGCTGAAGGCACCCAGACCCGGCCGAGGGTATCGCCGCCATTCCGTTGTCGCGCCGCCGTCGGGCCCGGGTCCATGATCCGCGGGTCTGAACACCGCATGAAGGCCATCCAACTCGAGAAGCCCGGTTCCTTCCGCCTCATCGACCTCGACGAACCGCCGGCGCCCGGTCCGGGCGAGGCGCTGGTCCGGGTCCACCAGGTGGGCATCTGCGGCACCGACCTCGGGGGCTACCTGGGCAAGATGCCCTTCTTCTCGTACCCCCGGATCCCGGGCCATGAGCTCGGGGTCGAGGTGGTCGCCGTGGGCGAGGGGGTCACCGGGCTGCGCTCGGGCGACCGGTGCAGCGTCGAGCCCTACCTCAACTGCCAGCGCTGCCACGCCTGCCTCCGCGGACACACCAACTGCTGCCACCACAACCAGACCCTCGGCGTCCATTGCGACGGCGGGCTGCGCCGCTTCTACACCGTGCCGGCCCGCAAGCTCCACCCCGGGCCGGCCCTCGATTTCGAGCAGCTTGCGCTGGTCGAGACCCTCGCCATCGGCAGCCATGCGGTGTTCCGGGCCTCGCCCCAACCCCGGGAGACGGTGCTGGTCGTCGGCGCCGGCCCGATCGGCCTGAGCGTCCTCGAGTTCGCCAAGCTCAGCGGGGCCCGGCCCATCGTCCTGGACATGAACCCGCAGCGGCTGGCCTTCGTGCGTGAGGTCATGGGCGTGGCCGACACCGTGCTGGCCCGGGGCGACGGCTCGGAGGTCGCGGAGATCGAGGCGCTGACGGGCGGCAACGGCGCCGAGTCCGTGATCGACGCCACCGGGTCGCACCAGTCCATGAGCAAGGCCCTGGCCTATTGCGCCTTCGCCGGTCGCCTGGTGTACGTCGGGATCACCCAGGCCGAGCTGACCTTCCCCCACGCCCCGATCCTGCACCGGCGCGAGCTTTCCATCCTGGCCAGCCGCAACGCCCTGCCGGAGGATTTCCGGAGCATCATCGCCCACATCGAGGCGGGACGGATCGACACGCGCCCGTGGATCACCCACCGGGCGGCCTTCACCGACATGATCGCGCAGTTCCCATCATGGCTGAAGCCCGAGACCGGGGTGCTCAAGGCCATGGTGGCCGTCGAGTGACCGAGGGGCCGGCCCTGAGCGCCATGAAGCCCTCCCCGTCTCCCGGACCGCCATCGTCGCCGGGGAGCCGGCCTCCCCCGCTGGAACACCACGCCACCCGGGTGCTCATCGCCCTCAACGTCGCCTTTTTCCTCTACGAGGTCTGGCTGCTGCGGGTCGACCCGGGCCGCCGCCGATGGTTCGAGCTGAACCATGCCCTCAGCCTCGAGGGCCTGCGCCACGGGGCCTGGTGGCAGTGCCTGAGCTTCCAGTTCCTGCACGGGGGGTGGGTGCACCTGACGCTGAATCTCCTCTTCCTGCACTCCCTGGGCCCGATCCTGGAGACGACGATGGGGCGGTTCCGGTTCCTGGCCCTGTACCTGGTCAGCGGCACCGTCGGAGGGATGCTCCACGTCGCGGGGGCCTGGCTCATGCCCGATGCCTTCGGCCGGCCTGTGGTGGGGGCCTCGGCCGGGCTCTGCGGCCTGCTGGCGGCGCTGGGCGCCTATCATGCCGAGGAGCGCCTGCGGGTCCTGGTGCTGCTGGTGTTCCCCATGGAGGTCCGCGCCAAGTTCATCCTGCTGGGGGGCATCCTCACCAGTGCGCTGGGGGCGGTCTTCATCCCGGGATCCATCGCCCACCTGGCCCATATGTCGGGGATGGGCCTCAGGGCGGTGACCGCCTCTCCGGCAACCCGTTGGGTGGAGCCGGGAGCTGAAGGATTCCCTCGGCGGGATGGTCCGATCGGCATTGGAAAAACGCTCCCGGGCGTTCTACAGTCCGCGTCCGATGATCTCGGATCGGGACTACATGCGCGACGATGACGGCTTCCGGGGCCTCTCCTGGACGGTCTGGCTGTTGGTCGCGCTGGTGGCCGTCTTCGCCCTCGGGGAGGTGTCCCAGGCGTATCTGGGAACCTCGCTGCAGTCTTACGGGGCCCTCTCCGAGCGCGCGTGGCGTTCCGGCTTCGTGTGGCAGCTCGTGACCTTCCAGTTCCTGCATGGCAGCTTCCCCCATCTCTTCTTCAACGGCCTGGGACTCTGGATGTTTGGCCGCCCCATCGAGGCGGCCTTCGGGGGCCGGCGCATGCTCGTGCTCTGGCTGGCCGGTGGCCTCGTCGGCGGGCTTCTCCAACTGGGCGTGAGCGCGGCCTTTCCGCTGCACTTCTCGTCGAACGTGGTGGGTGCCTCGGCCGGGCTCATGACCTTCCTGGCGATTTTCTGCCGCCTGGAACCCGATGCCCGGATCCTCCTGGCCCTCATCGTCCCGGTGCCCGCCCGCTTCCTGTTCTACCTGTCGCTGGGGGTGGCCCTGTTCTTCACGGTGGTGCCGTCGCGCGATGGGGTCGCCCATGCCGCCCATCTCGGAGGCCTGCTCTACGGCTGGCTCTGGGTGGCGACCGGCGGCCATCGGGGCGAGGGTCTCTGGCGGCAATGGATCGACCGCTGGGAGTCTTGGCGTGAGGAACGCCGCCGCGTCCGCACCCGGCCGGCCCGGGCCACCCAAGCGTCTCCAAGGTCTGCCGGGGGCTCCGTGCTCAAGCCGTCGTTCGGGGCCAAGGCCGCGCCCCCACGGCCTGAGGAGCCCTCCGACGCCGATTTCATCGCCCGGGAAGTCGATCCCATTCTCGACAAGATCGCCCGCGAAGGCATCGCCAGCCTGACCCCGGCCGAGCGCCAGACCCTGGAAGCCGCCCGCGCGAAGGTCGCCCGCCGCTGAGCCGGCCGGTCCGCGGGACGCCCCGGACGGGCTCAATCGGCCAGGATCGCCTCGGCCGCCCGCTCGGCCGCCCCCGGGGGACCCAGTCGCCCGCGGACCTCCCGCAGCGCCGCCTGGGCTGCCGCCCTCGCCGAGGGCGATCCCAGCAAGCCGAGCACCGCCGCCGACAGGGCCTCGGGCGTCGCGGCGTCCTGGATGAACTCGGGCATCACTTCCCGGCCTGCCAGCAGGTTGGGCATCGCCAGATGCGGCACCTGGACAATGCGCCGGCCGATCTCGTAGGTGCTCCGCGAGGTCTTGTAGAGGGCCACGGTGGGCACGGCGAACCAGGCGCACTCGAGGGTCACCGTGCCGGTCGAGGCGATGGCCACGTCGGCATCGGCGAGCGCCTCGGCCAGGCCCCCGACCTGCACCACCAGGGCCTCGGGGACGGCCGGGCTGGCACCTTCCGCCGGCAACTCCGGCAGCGCCGACCGGGCGGCCTCGTGCGGCAGCACCAGCGTGCAGCGCGCCCCGGTCGCCGCGACCACCCGCCGTGCCGCCGGGGCCACCACCGGCCAGTGGCGCCGCAGTTCCCCGGCGCGGCTGCCCGGCAGCAGCACGAGGTGGGGCCGGTGCCCGGGGGCCGGTGCCCGGGGCTCCGGGGGCGGCCCGTGGCGGTCCACCAGCGGATGGCCCACGAAGTCCACGCGCACGCCGGGGGCATGGCGGGCGTACCAGTCCTTCTCGAAGGGCAGGATCGACAGCAGGCGGTCGAGGATCCCGGGCATCCGGAGGGCCCGGCCCGGCCGGGATGCCCAGACCTGCGGCGACACGAACTGCACCCGCCGCGGCCGCCAGTTGTGGAATCGGCCGGCCCGCCCGTGGGCCATGGCCGTCACCGCCGCGAGGAAGCGCAGGTTGAACGCGCCGAAATCCACCCCGACCACGACGTCGGGCGTCCGTTCGCGCGCGGCCCGTGACAGCTCTGCGAAGGCGCGGCGGAAGCGGCCCAGCTGCCGCAGCGCATCGGCCGGCCCGATGGCCGAGTGGGCCGTCAGGTCGCAGAGGATCTCCACCCCTGCCGCCGCCATGGCCGGACCGCCCGCCCCGAAGAAGCGGGGCTCCAGCGGCCCGGCCCGGCGCCGCAGCGCACGGACCAGCTCCGCGGCGAGCTGGTCGCCGCTGGGCTCCCCGGCGATGAGCAGGATGGACGAGGGCTTCACCGTGTGGCCTGCAGCCTACGGGTCCACCGCCCGCTTGGCCATGCCTTCGGCGGCGTTCCGCTCTGGCGTTCGGGCGGGGATTTGCCGAGGATGATCACACTCCAGAGCCCATGAAATTCCCCCTGCTCCCCGAGGCGATGGCCCTGATCGCCGGAACCGCCCTGGCCCTGCGGGCGACGGCGGCGACCGACTTCGCGGCCGAGATCGAGCCCCTGCTCATCAAGCGGTGCTCCGAGTGCCACGGTCCCGACAAGCAGAAGGGGGACCTGCGCCTGGATTCCCGGGCGGCGGCGCTCCGGGCGGCCGAGTCGGGCAAGGCGGCGCTGGTGCCGGGCAAGCCCGAGGCCAGCGAATTGATCCGGAGGGTCACCTCCGCCGATCCCGACGAGATGATGCCGCCCAAGGGTCCCCGGCTCACCCCGGCCGAGGTGGCCAGCCTGAGCCGCTGGATCGCCGAGGGTGCGGTCTGGCCCGAGACCGATGCCCGCAGCCACTGGGCGTTCCGGGCGCCCGTCCGGACCGAACCGCCGCGTGACGTTCCTCCCGGTGCCGTCGTCCGCAATCCCATCGACCGTTTCATCGCCGCCCGCCTCGCCCGGGAAGGCCTCTCCCCGCGGCCCGAGGCCGACCGGGCCACGCTCATCCGCCGCGTGAGCCTCGACCTCACCGGCCTGCCGCCCGAGCCCGCCGAGGTCGCCGCCTTCCTGGCCGACCGCTCGGACAAGGCCTATGAGACTCTCGTCGACCGGCTGCTCGCCTCGCCCCACTACGGCGAGCACATGGCCCGCGGCTGGCTCGACCTCGCGCGCTACGCCGACTCCAACGGCTACCAGGTCGACCTGGCCCGCTCCATCTGGCCCTACCGCCAGTGGGTCATCGAGGCCTTCAACCAGAACCAGCCCTTCGACCGGTTCACCGTCGACCAGCTCGCCGGCGACCTGCTGCCCCAGCCCACGCTGGCCCAGCGCATCGCCACCGGCTTCAACCGCAACACCAAGGTCAACGACGAGGGCGGCGGCGACGCCGAGGAATACCGCACCAAGGCGGTGAAGGACCGCGTGGCCACGGTGGGCACGGCCTGGCTCGGGCTCACCCTCAACTGCGCCGAGTGCCACACCCACAAGTACGACCCCATCAGCCATGAGGAGTACTACCGCTTCTACGCCTTCTTCAACAACACCGCCGACTCGGGCAACTACAGCACCGGGCCCTCGGTGGAGGTGCCCAAGCCCGATCTCTCCGACAGCGATGCGCACCTGGCCCGCCGCCTCGGGGAGACCCGCCAGGCCCTGGAGCGCGCCCACGCCGACCTGGAGGCCGGACGCGCCGCCTGGGAGCGGTCGGTCGCCCGCAAACCCGACCCGTGGCGCCCGCTGAAGCTGGTCAACGCCCACTCCACCGGCGGCTCGGGCTACACCACCCTGGCCGACGGGTCGTTGCTGGGCACGGGCGTCAACCCCATCTACGACACCATCACCGTGGAGGCCGAGACCGACCTCACCGGCATCACCGCCGTGCTGCTCGAGGTGCTGCCCGACCCGAGCCTGCCCAAGAACGGCCCGGGTCGCTGGGGCGCCTCCGGCAACTTCATCCTCGACGAGATGTCCCTGGCCGCCGCCCCGCTGCGCGGTCCCGTCCCGGCCGAGACCAACGTGTTCTTCGCCGGGGCCACCGCCGACTGGGAGCAGCAGTACTACCGGGCCGAGCACGCCGTCGACCGCAACCCCAAGACCGGCTGGGCCATCGGCCCGCGCTTCGGCGAGCGGCACCTCCTCGTCGCCCGGCTGCAGAAACCGGCCGGATACGCCGGCGGCAGCCGCCTGACCTTCCGCTTCGAGCACTACCACGGGAACAGCCATTGCATCGGCCGTTTCCGGCTGTCGGTCACCACCGAGAAGGATCCCGAGCGGCTGTGGCCGTTGCCCGAGGAGGTCCGCGTCGTCGCCGCGTTGCCGACGGCCAAGAGGTCGTCCGCGCAGTCGGGGCTCCTGGCCGCCAGCCACCGGTCGGCCTCCGAGCGGGTGCGGACCCTCGAGCGGGAACTCTTCGTGCTCGAGCAGCGGCAGAAGCAGCGGGCTGGCCAGAAGTTCACCACGCTGGTCATGCAGGAGCGCTCCGAGCCCAAGCCCCGCGAGACCTACCTGCACGTGCGCGGTGATTTCCTCAGTCGGGGCAAGGTCGTCGAGCCGGGCACCCCGGCGGTGTTCCCGCCCCTGCCCGCGGGCATGCCGGCCAACCGGCTGGCCTTGGCCCGGTGGCTCGTCGACCCGGCCAACCCGCTGACGGCCCGGGTCGCGGTCAACCGCTTCTGGGAGCGCTGCTTCGGCACCGGCCTGGTCAAGACCAGCGAGGACTTCGGCCGCCAGGGCGAGGCGCCGTCGCACCCCGAGCTGCTCGACTGGCTGGCCACCGAGTTCGTCGCCAGCGGGTGGGACGTCAAGGCGATGCAGAAGCTGCTCGTGATGTCGGCCACCTACCGGCAGGACGCGGCCACCGACGCGACCCGCCTCGAGAAGGACTTCTACAACCGGCTGCTCTCCCGCGGCCCGCGCTTCCGCATGGACGCCGAGATGATCCGCGACCACGCCCTGGCGGTCAGCGGCCTGCTGCACCCGAAGGTGGGCGGCCCGAGCGTGAACCCGGTGCAGGTGCCGAACCTCTGGAAGGAGATCGGGTTCCTCCGCCCGGAGATCGGCATGGACGAGTGGCCGGTGAGCGACGGGCCCGACCTGTACCGGCGGGGCCTCTACACGTTCTGGCGGCGCGTCTGCACCTACCCGACCTTCGCCACGTTCGACGCGCCCAGCCGCGACGTCTGCGTCTCGCGCCGGCCCCGCACCAACACGCCGCTGCAGGCCCTGGCCGCGCTCAACGATCCCACCCTGCTCGAGGCCGCCCGCGCCTTCGGCCAACGCATCCTCGCCGAGGGCGGCGCCGACGATGCGGCCCGGGTGGATTACGCCTTCCGCCGCTGCCTCGGCCGCGCGCCGACGGCTTCGGAGCACCGCCGCCTGCTGGACTTCGTGAAGTCCCAGGAACGCGGCTTCCGCAAGGATCCCAAGGCCGCGGCGGCCCTGGTGCAGGTGGGTTCCGCGCCCAGGCCCGACGACCTCAAGGACGCCCCGCTGGCCGCTTGGATGACCCTCGCCAACGTGCTCTTCAACCTCGACGAGACGCTCACCAAGGGTTGAACGCGAGGCCGGGGATCCACCGGGTCGGCCGGTCCGACCGGGTCGGTCGAGGCTCCCGTCTCCCCGGGCGCCCGCTCATCCCCCGATGCAGCTCATCGAGCGCTGGGGCTGCACGAAGTCGGCTTGGCCGATCCGGTGGCCGGCCTCCTTGTGACGGACCCGGTCCTGCAGCAGGGCCGCGAGGTCCGCGTCGGAGCCGCCGCCCCGCAGGAGGGGACGCAGGTCGTGCTCGTCGAGGCTGAAGAGGCAGGTCCGCAGCTTGCCGTCGGCGGTCAGGCGCAGGCGGTTGCAGTGGCCGCAGAACGGTTCGCTCACCGGGGCGATGATGCCCACCTCACCCCTCCCGCCCCCGAGGCGCCAGCGCCGCGCCGTCTCCGACGGGTTCGCCGAGGCGTCCACCGGCGTGAGCTCGAACCCGGCCCGCAGGCGCTCGAGGATCTCGCGTCCGGGCACGACCAGGTCCTTCTGCCAGGCCCGGCTGGAGTCCAGCGGCATGAACTCGATGAAGCGCAGGCTCAGGTCCTCGGCCGCCGCGAAGCGGACCAGGTCGGGGATCTCGTGGTCGTTCATCCCGCGGATCACCACCGCGTTGACCTTCACCGGATGGAAGCCGAGTTGCCGGGCCAGCCGCAGGCCCTCGAGCACCCCGCCGAGGCCATCCCGGCCGGTCATGCGGCGGAAGTTGTCGCGGTCCAGCGAGTCCATGCTGAAGCTCACCCGCTGCAGGCCGGCCTGGCGGAGCGACGCGGCCACGGGGCCGAAGAGCGCCCCGTTGGTGGTCATGGCCAGGTCGCGCACGCCGGGGATGCCGGCGATTTCCGCCACAAGCCGCTCAACGCCCTGGCGCAGCAGGGGCTCTCCGCCCGTGATCCGCACCTTCTCGATGCCCAGCCCCACGGCCACGCGCACCACCCGCGTGATCTCCTCGAAGCGGAGGATCTCCGCGCGTGGCTTCCATTCGCGGTGGATCGGCGTGGGGCGCGCGCCCGGCAGGGCCTGCCGCAGCCCGTCGAGTCGGGTGCGGTAGAAGTCGGCCGCCTCCTCGGTCTCGGGCAGGCAGTACAGGCAGCGGAAATTGCACCGGTCGGTGACGCTGACCCGGAGGTCCCGCATCACCCGACCGTGGGAATCCCGCAGTGGCCCTTGCACGGAGGGAGCTTGGGCCCGGCCCTGCCCGGCCGCAATGCGCGGGATGGACCGGGTCGGGTCGCTGGCGCTCAGGGCTTGGCCGGGGCCTCGACCTTCGAGGAGCCGTCGGTGCCCACCTCGACCTTCAACGGGTAGGCGTTGGTGGCCGCCGTCGTCGTCGCCTTCGGCCGGACGCCCTCCTGCAGCAGCTGCGCCCCCTTCTTCTCGAAGCCGTAGAGGCCGCGCCGGATGAACTCGAGGCGCCGGGCGACGCTCAGCTCCTCCTTCAGCTTGCGCACCTGGTCGCGAAGGATCGCCAGGTCGTTGAACTTCTTCTCGAGGTCGGCCTTCTCGGCAATGAGCCGCTTGAGCTCCTTCTTGAGGGCCTCGCGGTCGCCCTCGCTGGCGGCGAGCCTGCGCTCGGTGACCTTGATCTGCGACTCGAGGTTGCCGATCTGGCCGGTGAGGTCGCCCATCTTCCGGGTCAGGTCGTCCTTCTCGCCCTCCAGCTCGGAGATCTGGCGGTCCCGGCGTTCCAGTTCGGCCTTGGCCGTCTCGGCGGCCTTGGTGGCCTCGGCGGTGGTCCGGGTCAGCTCGGCCGACACGGCCACCCACTTGTTGGAGACCAGGTGGATGTCCTCGATCCGCTGGGTCAGGTTGGTTTCCAGGTTCGCGTTCACGCGCACCTGCTCGGTGAGCTTGCCGGTGGTGGCCACCAGCTCGTTCGACAGCGCGGCCCGCTGGCCTTCGAGGCTGACCCGAGTCTCCTCGGCCTTCTTGCTGTTGAGGTACCACCCGGCACCGAGGCCGAGGCAGACGAGCACCAACACCGCGGGGACGAGCTTCGAGTTCATGGTCGGGACGTTCGGGGTCGGGCGGGGCGATCCCCGACCAGACGCACCATTGGACACCGAAGCGGTCCGGACATTCAATCTCCGATGGCAACGGTGGGGTTGCCCGGCGCCTTGCTTCGGCGCGGGTCCACTTTACCGTCCGCGCATGCTGATTCCCGACCGCATGGGCGTGATGATCCTGGGGGAGGCCAGCCTGTTCCCGCAGGCCATGATGCCCCTGTTCATCTTCGAGCCGCGCTACCGGTCGATGCTGGCCGAATCCCTGCAGACCCACCGGATGTTCTGCCTGGCCATGCAACGGATGGACGCCGTCCGGGAATCCCCCACACGCATCGCCACCCTGGGACTGGTGCGCGCCTCGGTCCAGAATCCCAACGGCACCTCGAACCTGGTGCTCCAGGGGTTGATCCGCGTTCGCCTGGGAAAGATCGTCCAGACCCGTCCGTTCCGGAAACACCTGATCACCCCGATCAAGGACACGCCTGAACGGTCGCCCGAGATCGACGCCCTGCTGGGCCGCAGCCTGGACCTGGTGGAGGCCCGCCTGCGGCAGGACCAGCCGGTGCCGCTGGACCTGATCCGCCAGTTGGCCGGCGGGGGCCAGCGCCTGCCGGAGACACGGGTCGAGGACTGCATCCGGGCCCTGAAGGCCATCCGGGAGCCCGGACGCTATGCCGACCTGGTGGCGGCCCTGTTGCTTCCCAACCCGATGGCCCGGCAGATGATCCTCGAGGCGGTCGACCCGGAATACCGGCTGCGCCAGCTCGTGGTGTTCCTCCTGGCGGAGGTGAACCGTGCTGCCAATGGGGACGGGGATGACGAGTCCTTGGGTGCCGACGGTGGGATCGGGGAGGACGAGTGACCACCGTCCCGGGCGTCCATCGCCCCGGCCTGCCGGCCAAGTACCTCCATGTGCTGTCCGTGGGGCTCCAGAACACCCTGGTCTACCGGACCAACTTCCTGTTCCGTGCGGCCGTGGGCCTCGTGCCCCTGGCGGCGACGCTCTTCCTCTGGCGCTCGGTCTATGCCGACCAGCCCCCGGGCGGCCTGATCGGGGCCTACACGCTGGCGCAGATGGTCAGCTACTACCTGGTGGTCACCGTGGTCGATTCGGTCACCGCCGTGGCCGAGGATGACTGGCAGATCGCCGCCGACATCAAGGACGGCGCGGTGAGCCAGTTCCTGCTCAAGCCGCTCGACTACCTGGCCTACCGGTTCTGCCTCTACCTGTCCGGGCGGGTGGTCTACACCGGCGTCGCGCTGGTGCCCGTGGCCTGCTTCCTCTGGTCCCAGCGCGAGTTCCTCGTCGGGCCGGCCGGCGCCGCCGGCTGGGCCTTGGCGGCGGTGTCGGTGATGTTGGCCGCCGTGCTCCAGTTCCTCATCGCCTACACCGTGGCGCTGTTGGCCTTCTGGGTCCTCGACGTCAGCACCTTCATCTTCATCCAGTTCGCCTTCGAGTACCTTGCCAGCGGCCACCTCTTCCCGCTGGACATCCTGCCCCCTGCGCTCCACCGGGCCCTGATGTGGACGCCGTATCCCTACCTGCTGTACTTCCCCGTCGAGGTGTCGCTCGGCCGCCTCGCCGGCGGCGACCTGGGGCGGGGTCTGGCCGTGCAGGCGGGCTGGGTGGTGCTGGCCTTCCTGCTCGCCCGGTTCGTCTGGTCGCGGGGCCTGCGCCGCTACACCGCCGTCGGTGGCTGAAACCCTGGTCGAAGCCCATCCCGATGGCCCTCCGCCGATCCACCCTCGCCCGCTACCTCGGCATCCATGCCGCGCTCGTGCGCTACTCCCTCATCCACGAGATGCAGTTCAAGGCCAACTTCCTGCTGTGGATCGTCGTCGAGGCCCTCTGGTTCGGGCTGCAGCTGGCGTTCATGAGCGTGATCTACGGCCACACCGACCGCATCGCCGGCTGGTCGCGCTGGGAGGTGGTGCTGCTGGTGGGGTGCAACCAGTTCATCCAGCAGCTCTTCCATGTCCTCTTCGTCACCAACCTCTCGAACCTGTCGGAGCTGATCCGCAAGGGGACCCTCGACCTGCTGCTGCTCCAGCCGGTCAACACCCGCTTCCTCATCTCCGTGAAGAAGTTCGAGATCGGCAACATCGTCAACGCGCTGATGGGACTGGCCGTGGTGTTCTACGCGCTGGCGCGCCTCGGCACCACCCCCTCACCGGCCCAGTGGCTTGGCTTCGCGGTGGTCTGCGTGGCGGGCCTGAGTGTGCACTATTCCCTGATGTTCCTGCTGGCCTGCATCGCCTTCTGGACGGTCCGTGCCCAGGGGATCGTCTGGGGTTATTACAACCTCTTCAACATCGCCCGTCTCCCGGCCGAGGCCTTTCCCCGGGGAGCCTACCGGGCGGTCTTCACCTGGGTGCTGCCCATGCTGCTGGTCTCCAACGTCCCGGCCAAGCTGCTGGCCCAGCGTCTGGGCTCGACCTCCGACTGGATCGCCCTCCTCGGGATGGCCGTGGCCTGCTTCGTCGCCAGCGAGCTGTTCTGGCGCTTCTCCCTCCGCCATTACACCAGCGCCAGCGCCTGAGCGCCGTCCCCTGTTGCCACGCCGGCTCGCCGTTGCCCGGGGGCGCGGTCCTCAGGCCGGACGAGTCGGTCCGCCGGAATCGCCCGCCTTGGCGAAGCGGTAGTGGCTCACGTGCCACTCGTTGCCGCCGCGGAAGTCCCAAAGTTCGGCGCAGGCCATGAAGAAGACCCGCCAGTAGACCCACCAGCGGGTCTCCTGGGCCGCACCGTAGGTCTCGGCCAGGATGCGGCGGACCTCCGGTTCGTGGGCGTCCATGTTCTCCAGCCACTGGTTGGCCGTGCGGCCGTAGTGCCGTCCGTTGACCACCCAGTGGTCCTCGAGGCGGAGGTCCTCGTTGAAGTACAGCAGCAGGTGGTCGCTGGGCATGATGCCTCCGGTGAAGAAGTACCGCGCCATCCAGTCCCCCGGGCCCCGGGGGATGAAGTGGTAGGCGTGTTCGCGGTGGGTGAAGATGTGCACGAAAAGCCTGCCGTCGGGCCGCAGCCACCGGGCGATGTTCCCCATGAGGCGCCGATAGTTCTTCATGTGTTCGAACATCTCCACCGACACCACGCGGTCATACCCGCCGTCGCCCCCCGGGGGCTCGAAGCGGTTCATGTCGCAGGTGACGATCCTCAGGTTGCCCAGCCCCCGCCGGCGGGCCTCGGCCTCGATGTGCTCCCGCTGCGTCCGGGAGTTGGACACCCCGGTGATGCGGGCGTTGGGGTACCGGGCGGCCATCCACAGCGAGAGCGACCCCCAGCCGCAACCCAGCTCGAGGATGTCCTGCCCGTCGGCCAGGCCGGCCCGTTCGCAGGTCAGGGCCAGCATGATCTCCTCGGCCTCGGCCAGGCTCTCCCGGAAGGTGTGGTAGTAGCAGCTCGAGTACTTGAAGCGCGGGCCCAGGCAGAGTTCATAGAAGCGCGTCGGCACCTCGTAGTGTTGTTCGTTGGCTGCGGCCGTCTCGATGGCGATGGGCATGCCGCACAGCTCCCGGACCAGCCGCCGCTGGTGCTCCCTCCGGCCCTCGATGTCGCCGTGGGCGGCCTCCTCGGCCAGCCGCTGGCGCAGCAATCGGCGGATCCCGAAGCGGATCAGGGTGTCCGGCAGCACGTCGGCCTCCAGGAGGCGGTCCAGCAGGTCGGGTCCGGGGGTCATGGCGGGCGGCGTGGCCGCGGCCGCATCGGTCGGGGAACTCATCGGTCGGGGATTCATTGCCCAGAACCTCCCGGGGTCAACCCGGCGGATGCCGATCCCGGTGCGGTTCCCGGTCACCGACCGGGGCGCCCAAGGGGTGCCGTGGGGGGGTTGCCACCGCCGCCTTCCGGGGACACAGTCGATCCAAGTCACTCAACCAACCCCTCGGTCCATGTCCCTGCGCCGCACTGCAGCCCTCGCCCTGGCCCTCCTCGGAGCCGCCGGCCTCACGGCCGTCCAGGCCGCCACCCGCGTCTCCCTCACCCGGGTGGCCGGAGGTCTCACCTCGCCGTTGTCCTATGTCGCCCTGCCCGATGGCCGGGCCCTGATCGTCGACCAGCCCGGGTTCGTCCGCCTGCTGGAGGCCCCCGGGACGCTGCGCGAGACCCCCGCCCTGGACCTGCGCCCGAGGCTCTCGCCGATCAACCACGGGGCCTTCGACGAGCGCGGCGTGCTGGGCCTGGCCCTCCATCCCAAGTTCCGGAAGAACGGACGGGTGCTCGTCTCGTACACCGCCCCCCGGCGGCAGAGCGCCCCGGCCGACTGGGACTGCACCCTGCGCATCTCCGAGTTCACCGTGGCGGCATCCTCCGAGTTCGCCATCGACCCGGCCACCGAGAAGGTCCGCCTGGAGATCGACAAGCCCTACGCCAACCACAACGGCGGGCGCATCGCCTTCGGACCCGACGGGTACCTGTATGTCGGTGTCGGGGATGGCGGCAACGCCAACGACGAGGGCAAGCGTCCCGAGATCGGCAACGGGCAGAACCTCGACACGCTTCTGGGCAAGATCCTGCGCATCGACGTCGACACGCCCGAGGGCCACGGCGTCCCCAGGGACAATCCCTTCGTCGACGGCAAGGTTGCCCGCCCGGAGATCTGGGCCTATGGCATCCGCAACCCCTGGGGCATGTCCTTCGACCGGGGCGGCGACCGGGCCCTGTACTCGGCCGACGTGGGCCAGACCCTCTGGGAGGAGGTCAATGTCATCCGCAAGGGCGGCAACCATGGCTGGCGCCTGCGCGAGGGGGCCATCGGCTTCAACCCCAAGTCGCCCGACAAGCCGCTTGCCGAGGCTCCCCGGGTCGGTCCGCGTGGCGAGCCCTTCGTGGCGCCGGTCGCCGTCTACAAGAACCGCAACGGCTTCAAGAAGGACCCCGACGCCCATGGCATCAGCGTGACCGGCGGATTCGTCTACCGGGGCAAGGCCCTGCCGGAACTTCGGGGCGACTACGTCTACGGGGATTGGGGCCGCATCTGGGGCGTTCCCGGTGGCACCCTGCTGGTGGCCCACCGGCCGAAGTCCGGGTCGGCCTCCTGGCCGGTCGAGCCGCTGGCCCTCGGCACCCCGGCGAAGGTGGCCTCCTACATCGTGGGCTTCGGCGAGGACAACGACGGCGAGCTCTACGTGCTGACCAACGGCAACATCGGGCTCACCCCGGGCAAGGGCGAGGTCTGGAAGATCGTCCCGGCCACTCCCTGACCCCGGGGGCGTTCCGCACCCCGGCTTGGATGGTCCCGGCGCCCGCCTCCGGGGCTTGTCCGTGGCTTATCGGCCGGCAATCGGAGACGAGCGCAGGGCCAGCACCACCGCCGACAGGATGAGGGCCGCGCCGATGGCCCGGGCCGCGAGGACCGAGGGACCGGAGTCGCGCCGCTCGGCGTTGCCGAACCAGGAACCCGCCCACCACACGAGCGCGAGGCTCCACAGGCCGCGGGTGCCATAGACCACGTTCACCCCGGCGGCGTCCCGCCAGACCGCGATCGTCCCGGCCACCAGCACGGCCTGGATGGCCGAGAGCGTCGTGGCCAGGGCGATCCAGCGCCAGGCACCCCGTGGGGCGGACAGCGAGACCAGGGCCGCCCGGAGGAGCGGCAGCCCGTCCGCCTCGGGACGGGAGCGGAACCCCAGCAACGGCAACACGAGCACCGACTCGATGGCCAGCGCCGCGAAGAGCATCGAGAGGAAGTTGAAGGTCCCGAATCCCGCCGCCCAGGTCTGGATGAGCACGTCGGTGACCGCGAAGGCCGCCGCACAACCCAGCGCCAGGAGCGTGGTTGCGCCTGCCCGCCCCCCGGGCTTCAGGTCCGTCAGGCCGGTCACCAGGACGCCGGCGCTGGTGAGGCCTGCGGCCACCAGTTGTCCGGTCGACAACGGCCAGCCGAAGGCGAAGCGTGCGATCAGCGCCACGAAGACCACCTTGACCCCGAGCAGCGGGGTGGCCACCGAGACGTCCCCGGCGCGCAGGGCTGCCACGTTGAGCAGGTGGCCCGTGACGAAACTGGCGGCCGTCAGGCAGGGCAGGTGGATCCGGTCCCAGGGGATCGGCGTCGGGTCCAGCGCCATCAGCGGCAGGAACAGGATTCCCAGCACCACGTTGTTCAGGACCACCGCATGGGACAGCGTGGCCCCCTCGGCAAAGGCCCGCTTGAAGACCAGGGAGCCGGAGGCGAAGGCGATCGCGGCGATCAGCGGGAGGACGAGGTGCATCGGGCGCCCAGAACCTCCGCCACCGACCCCCAACTCTCAATCCTCAACCCTTGGGGCAGCTTGGGGCTTCAATTCCGCCGCCGACGTTGGCACCATCGCCGGGTCGGTGAACCCAACCCCCTCCAAGGATCCCCAGGTCGAGCACGGCTTTCGAGCCGCGCAGGGCTGGTTCGAGCTGGGTCTGGCCGAGGAGGCCGAGGCCGAGATCGCCCGGCTGCCTCAGGGGTTCCAGCGCCAGCCCGAGGTGCTCAAGTTGCGCTTCCACGCCGCGCGCGCCTCCCGGCGGCATGATGCGGCCCTGGAGATCGCCCGTGCCCTGATGGAGGTCGAGCCGGAGGAGTTCTGGGGATGGCTGTACCGCTCCCAGGCCCTCCACTGGCTGGGGCGCACCGCCGAGGCCCTCGAGCTGCTGCTGCCCCTGCAGGACCGCTGGCCCAAGGCCTTCGAGATCCCCTACGACCTGGCCTGCTACTGCGCCCAGTCGGGCCGCCGGGACGAGGCCCGGGAGTGGTTCAACCGGGCCACCCGGCTCACCAAGCATCCGTCGGCCGTCCGTTCCATGGCCTTGGCCGATCCCGACCTCGAATCCCTTTGGACCGAGATCCTCGGGGGCCATCTCGGATGATCGCCGGCCCGACCCACCCGATTCCCGGACCCATGACATCGACCGACCTGGCGGATTCCCCCGAGGTGGATCCTCGAACCCACGACCGTGCCCGACACCCCGCGCAGCCGACCCGTCTGGTCCTGTTTGACATCGATGGAACCCTGATCCGGACCGGCGGGGCCGGCGTCCATGCCTTCGGCCGGACGGCTGAATTGCTGTATGGGATTCCCGGCGTGGCCGAGAGGACCCATTTCCATGGGCGCACCGACACCGCCCTGGTGAAGGAGTTCTTCCTGGGCCACGGGCTCCAGGGGCGTTCGTGGGACATCCGGCACTTCCTTGATGCCTATGTCTTCCTGCTCGACCAGCGGATGCGGGAGCAACCCGGCGAGGTCTGCCCCGGTGTCCCGGAATTCCTGAGGGAACTCCGGTCCCTGCCCGCTCCGCCCGCCGTTGGTCTGCTCACCGGCAACGTCCTCCTCGGAGCCCGCATCAAGCTCGAGGCCCATGCCCTCTGGGGCGATTGGGCCTGCGGGGCCTTCGCCGACGACCACGAGGACCGCAACCAGCTGGCCCGGATCGTCCGCGACCGGGCCTCGCGCCTCCTCGGGCGTCGCCTCGAGGGTTCGGAGATCGTCGTCATTGGCGATACCGCCCGGGATGTCGAGTGCGCCCGGGCGATCGGGGCCAGGTCGTTGGGCGTCTGCACCGGCGGCGGCTCCGAGGTGGAGCTCCGGGAGGCCGGGGCGACCTGGGTGGTCGACGACCTGCGGGCCGTTCCGCCTGGCGAACTCTTCGCCCCGGTGGCCTGAACCCGCGCCTGCCGGGGCGTTCCCGGCCGCTTGGGCCCGGCATGGTCAACAAGTGTGAACAAGTTTCAGGCCCGCGGCGTCTTTTGTGTTTGACCCTTACCCCGGCTTTCTTTAGCAACTCCGCCACATCCGTGATCGCTCGTCGCCGGGCCGACCTTGCCCGTGCGATTTTTTGGTCCATGGGGACTGAAGATCCTTCACGAATGGTGCCATAGGCCCATTGCCGAAAGCCCAATGCTAAAAGCCAAGACGTTTCTGGGGATCGACTTCGGGGCGGGAACCCTGAAGGTCGCCGAGTTCGAGCCGGCCGACGGCGGCGGTTTGAAGCTCCTCCGCTTCGGGACCCGCTCTCTCGGGCTTCCCGGGTCCCAGGATGCCGCGCGCGACGGGGTCCTCAAGCGCGCCCTGACCGAGCTTCTGGCCGAGGGAGGCTTCGTCTCCCGCCAGGCCAACATCTCGGCCCCCGGCTACCAGGTCTTCTCCAAGTTCGTCAAACTGCCCCCGGTCGACGCCTCCAAGATCTCCCAGATCATCCAGTACGAGGCCCAGCAGAACGTCCCCTTCCCCCTGACCGAGAGCGCCTGGGACCACCAGATCCTCGGCACGGCCGCCGACGGCGCCCGTGAGGTGCTCCTGGTGGCCATCAAGGCCGACGTCGTCGAGAAGCTCTTCGCGGTGGGCGAATCGGTGGGTCTCAAGATGGAGGTCGTCGACGCCTCGATGTCCGCCTTGGCCAACGCGTTCCGCTACAATTACGGCGACGTCGAGGGCTGCAGCGTCCTCATCGACATCGGCGCCAAGACCAGCAACGTGCTGCTCTTCGAGGCCAACAAGTTCTACGTCCGCACCGTCCCCGTCGGCGCCAACACCATCTCCCAGGAATACTCGGCCGAATCCAAGACGCCCTTCGCCGAGGCCGAGAAGTTCAAGATCGCCCAAGGATTCGTCAGCCTGGGCGGCGCCTACGAGGAGCCCGACGATCCGAAGGTCGCCGCCGTCTCCAAGGTGGCGCGCAACGTCCTGACCCGCCTGCACATGCAGGTGAACCAGACCATCCAGTTCTACCGCACCCAGCAGGGCGGCTCGGCCCCGCAGCGGGTGTTCCTGTGTGGCGGCGGCTCGGTGATGGCCTATTCGGCCGAGTTCTTCCAAGAGAAGCTCAACCTCCCGGTCGAGTACTTCAGCCCCTTCCGCAACGTCCAGATCGACCCGTCGGTCAACGTCGAGGAGCTGGAGCGTTCCGCCTCGATGTTGGGAGAGGTTGTCGGCCTCGGACTGCGCAACATCGCCGACTGCCCGGTCGAGCTCAACCTCCTGCCCAAGAGCTCGCGGGCCCGTCAGGAGTTCAACTCCAAGAAGCCCTACCTGGTGGCGGCCGCCTTTGTCGCCGCCGCGGGCGTCTGGGCCGCCGGCCTGTTCTACGCCAAGGTGGCGACCGTTCGCCGCGAGGGTCTGGCCACCATCTCCGAGAAGGTCGAACCCCTGGCCCGGGTCGAGACCTCGCTCAAGTCCGAGGAAGCCAAGCTGGCGGAGGCCCGCAAGCAGGCTGACCAACTCGGCGACTGGCTGCACGAGCGGGCCTACTGGCCGGACATCCTGGCAGAGATCCGTCGCGTGCTCCGGACCACCGAGATCGAGGCGACCCAGAAACTGGGGGTTCCGGTCGGCGTCTGGCTGGATACCTTCTACTCCACCGAGCCTCCCAAGCAGGAGGTCGCGGCCGCCGAGGAGGAGGCGCCGAAGGTGCCGATGATGAGCAAGGAGCTCATGATGCGCTACGGCCTCATCCCCCGGACGGCCATGCCGTCGGCCGAGGGTGGCGAGGGGGGTGGCGGCGCCGAGGGCGGTGCTGCTGGCGGTGCGACCGCCGGTGGCGGTGCCAAGGCCAAGGCCGCCAACACGAACGAAGTCTCCGTGCTGACGCTCAACGTCAAGGCGGTGAATCTCCAGCGGGTCAAGCAGGAGGCCAATGGTCAGATCGCCTACGACCTCGAGAAGCTGGCCAAGGCGAGCCCGCTCTTCGATGCCTCCGAGACCCAGCTTTCCGGCCAGCTCGAGCAGGTCGAGGACTCCACCCCGACCTTCAGTTTCCCGCTGAAGGTCAAGCTCAAGCGCCCCATCAAGCTCTGATATGCCCTGGATCAAGCGCAATCTAGCCTTCGTCGTCAGCCTGGCCGTGGCGGTGGCCCTGCTGATCGGCGGGGCCGTCTACCTCTTGTCCGCCCAGTCCGAGGCCGAGACGGCGAGCGGCGAGCTCGAGGCCAAGAAGAACGAGTACGATACCCTCGTCAAGCGGGAGCCTTATCCCAATGCCAAGAACATCGAGCAGGCGAAGGCCGAGCAGGCCCGGGTCACCGAGCTGAAGGCTCAGTCGCTGGCCACCTTCTCCCAGTATCCGGTCTTCACCACCCTCGACGACGCCTCCTTCAAGGCGCTGCTCACCCGAACCATCGCCGATCTCGAGCGGTCGGCCGAGCGCCGGGGAGTCAAGCTGCCGAGCGGGTCCTCGACGGCCGGCTCCGGCGCCTCCAAGTACAATTTCACGTTCGACACCCAGCGCCGCGAACTTCGTCTGGCCCCGAGCACCCTGCAGCCCCTCGCACTGGCCCTGACCGATGTCCGTGAATTCTCGGAGATCCTCTTCGCTTCGAAAATCCACTCCCTGGTGTCCATCAAGCGCACCGCCATCGGCACCAACGAGACGGCTGGATCGGGCGATCTGCTCTCCAAGAAGGTTGGCACCAACACCGTCATCGGGGCGGGTATCCATCCCTACGAGGTGCAGTTCCAGTGCTTCAGTTCCGAACTTGCCGAGGTGCTCAACCGCTTCGTGGCGGCGTCGAACGCCTACGTCCTCAAGACCTTGAATGTCGAGAGACCCTCCGCCGACGGATCTGAGGGCGCAGAGGCGGCGCCGGCCAGCCAAGCCACCACCATGATGGCCATGATGGCCCGGTATGGTCTCCGTCCCGGCATGGGCACCATGCCCCAGCCCCAGCAACCCACGGCAGCGGCCCCGGCCCCGTCTGGCAAGGTGGGTGACATCGTCCTCGAGCAGAAGCCGGTCAAGGTCACCCTCGGCTTCGAGGTGGTTCGTCTGGCACCGCCGCCGGCGGCCGGCCAGGCTCCGAAGGCGGTACGACGGTAGGCCGCAATTCCCGGAATCCATGGAATTCATCAAGAAACATTACGAGAAGCTGGTTCTGGGCGTCGTGCTCCTCGCCGTCGCCGGTCTGGCCATCTTCCTGGTCTTCGCGGTCTCCCAGGTCCGTTCGGACCTCGAGAGCGCCCTCCAGCAGTTCGCCGGAGCCAAGCAGAAGCCGCTGGTGCCGGAGAACCTCGAGACCAACCTCACCGCCCTGAAACGGGTCGCGGGCAAGCCCGCCATCTCGCTGGCGGCCCCCGACCACTACACCTTCAATCCGATCACCTGGGCGCGCGCCGCTGGCGGACGCCTTGAGCCCACCCGTCCACGCCCCGACACCGGAGCCGGGGGGCTCACCTATGTCGCCTCACACGATCTGCTCCTGGAGATCGCCTTCGAGCAGGTGGCCGGAACGCCCGAGTCTCCTCGCTACCAGTTCTCCGTCCGCCGTGACTACGAGAAGACGGCCAATGCCCGTCGTGCGATGGTCGAGTCGGTCGCCGTCGGCTCCGAGAACAAGGACCAGCTGTTCCGCCTGGTCGAGGTGCAGGGACCCAAGGAGGCTCCCACCAATTTCATCTGCGAGCTCATCTCCACCCGTGAGTCCTTCACCTTGTCGAAGGGGAAGAACTTCCGTCGGACGCAAGGCTACTCCGCCGACCTTCGCTACGAGGCCGAGCGCCGTGATTTCCCCCAGAAGCGCGTCGGCGACTCCATCACACTCTCCGGCGCGGTCCACAAGATTGTTGCCATCGAGAAAGACGAACTTGTAGTGTCCGCGCCCAATTCCGTCAGAACCACCGTGGCGAGGTAATCCCCAAAACCGGCTCGTTTCATGCCCTTTTCAGCCCAACCCGTGAAGAAACCCATGACGAAAGTCTCGAAGATCCTGAGTCTCGTCGCACTCATTGCCGCGTTCGATGCCGCCTCCACCCGCGCCGTGGCGCAGGAGGCCGGCGAGATCGCCGTACGGCGCGAAGAAAAAGCCATCGTCCTTCGCAAGACGCTGGAAACCGCCGCCAACGCCGCGAGGCAGGGCGATCTGGTCTCGGCCGCGAAGTCCTACGAGGACGCATGGAATCTGACCGAGGAACTGGGTTCCAGCGTCGAGAAGGAACGGGGCATCACCATCGAAGGCTTCACCTCGACCCGTCTGGCGCTGGCCTACAATGCCGCCAAGGCGGGCGACTACAAGGAGGCGGACCTGCAGGTCAAGCGCCTGCTCAAGGTCGACCCCAACCACGTCAAGGCCAAGGGTTTCAAGCGCGAGAACGACCAACGTCTGGCCAACCTTGTCGGCAGGGTCCCCTCCGAGGAGGCCTTGAGCTTCGTCGGCCAGGACAGGACCAACAAACTCGCCGCCGCCGTCGCCGTCCAGGACGGTAAGCTGGCCTTTGAGATGGGCCACTTCGACCGGGCCGAGGCCAAGCTTCAGGAGGCCATCAAGCTCGATCCGGACAGCGGACCCGCCTACCAGTATCTGAACATCATCCGCGAGTCGAAGTACACCCGGGCCCACCGGGAGAAGCTCCTCACCGACAAGGACAAGCTCCTCGAGGTCGAGCAGTACTGGGAACAGCCCAAGTCCAAGCTGCCCATCGCCAATCCGTTCGCGAAGACCAACCGGGTCTACACCGGTGCCGGCCGTCAGGCGATCTATCACAAGCTCGACACCATCCGCATCAACGAGATCAAGTTCGACGGGCTGCCGCTGGGTGAGGTGGTCAAGTACCTGGACGAGCAGACCCGGCTTCGGGACCCGGAGAAGAAGGGCTTGGCCTTCGTGGTGAACTCCCAGGCGGATCTCCCCCTTGCCACTCCCGGCATGGGAGGCATCGATCCCGCCACGGGGCAGCCCCAGCAAAGCCAGCAGGCGGCCGAGCCGGTCGACCTCAACAACGTTCCCGTGCGGATCAATCCGGCCTTGAGGGATCTGCGTCTGGCCGATGTCCTCGAGATCATCACCAGCGTGGCCGAGAAGCCGCTCAAGTACTCGGTTGAGGAGTGGGGCATCATGTTCCGCCAGCGTCTCCCCGAGGCCAGCCAATTGCACTCCCGCTGGTGGCGCGTCAACCCCAACACCTTCATGGAAGGTCTGCAGAGCGTCACCGGGATGACCCCGGCGGTCGCCCAGGGTGGCCAAGGTGGCGGTCAGGGCGGCGGCGGTGGTGGTGGCGGGGCCGGTGGCGGCCAAGGCGGCCAGGGCGGCGTCTTCACCATTCCCCGTGTCGAAGTCAGCGGCATGGGTGGCATGGGCGGCGGCATGGGCGGTGGCGGTGGTGGCGGTGGTGGCGGCATGGGCGATGGCGGCATGGGTGGCTCCGGAATCG
>JAJTFN010000191.1 GCA_021298285.1 Verrucomicrobium sp. | reverse complement strand
GCCGCGAGGACGTGGGAGTGGATCAGGAATCGTTTCATGAAAGGACGTTCACAGGAAAACCGTCGGGCCAGAGCAGGCGACGCAGGTCCTGAGTTTCAGGCATTCGAGGCGCTCATCAGTTGCAACCACAGCCACCGCCACCCACACCGCGCCCGCCGGAGGCCGCCTCCCGGCTGAACCACATGTGCTCGGCCAGCAGGAGCCCGGCAGGATCCCGGTCGCCGCGCATGGTGATGTCGGACAACGTGCGACGCTGCCACGGCTCCACCGTGCTGCAACCCGCGCCCAGACAGAGAAGCACCAGCAGGGCGGCCGACGCCATCCCTGGTCGACGGGGGTTCGGACGGTTTCGTGGGGGGAGAGAGGAATGGAAAGTCATGGCGGAGGAATGGTGGGGAAAGGCTCAGGCCCGGGGCTTCGGCAGCAGGCGCTCGATGATGTCGACGTACTTCTTCCGGGTGGCCTCGCCCTCGTACTTGGGGTGCACCGAGTCGAGGCGGCCATCGGGGCCGAAGAAGCACGAGGTGGGCATGCCCGGTGGCCGGACCTTCGCCGCCAACTGCTCCTTGGCGTCACGCACGATGGCGAAGCTCACCGGGTTTTTCTTGAGGAACTTCTGCATGTCCTGCGGTCGCTCGTCCATGCAGACGCCCAAGAGCACATACCCCTTGGGCCCATAGGTCTTGTGCAACTGCTCGAGCACCGGGAAGGACTGCCGACATGGCACACACCAGGAGGCCCAGAAGTCGAGGTGGACCACCTTGCCCGTGACCTCGGGCAGCGGGCCCTCGAGATGGAGGGCCTTCAGATCCGGCAGGGCGTCCCCGGGCTGGAGACCGCCGGCCGCACGGAGCCATGGCGTCAGGGCCGGGAGGGTGATCGCCAGCGAAGCTGCCCGGAGGAACCCCCGGCGGGGAAGGCGATGGCCCGGAAGGGAGGTGTCAGGAGGCGACCAGTTCATGGAATCTTCGGGTGCTCAGTCGGGTGGTCGGGCCGTGGAGGAGTCCCTCGGCCCCGGGTTGGGATTCGATGAGTCGGAGACCTTCCTCCGGCCCCAGCACCAACGCGGCGGTGCTCAGGAGGCCCGCCTGGGTGCAACTGGGCGCCACGACATGGGCGGCGTGGCAACCGTTTTGGACCGGCCGGCCGGTACGCGGGTCAAGGATGTGACCCCACCGCCGACCATCGGCGGTGAAGCCCCGGTGGTAGTCGCCCGAGGTGGCCACCGCCGCGTCGCGGACGGCCAGCCCGCACCAGGCGCGCCCCGGTTGAGCGGGATCCTCGAGGCCAAGGTGCCAGCCCGGGCGGCCATCGGCCGGAAGCCCGGAAACCCGGAGGTCCGCCCCGAAATCAACGAGCACGCCCGTGAGGCCATGGCGTCGGGCCAGGAGGCTCACCTGATCCACGGCGTATTCCTTGCCCATGCCGCCGAGGTCGAGGCACATCCCCGGCTCGGCCAAGCGCACCGCACCTGGCCGCCGCTGGACCTTGCGCCAACCGACCCGCTGGCGTGCCGACTCGATCTCGGCGTCGGTGGGCACCCGGGCCCGACGCCAATCCCAGAGCCGGATCAGGGGCAACGCCGTGGGGTCGAAGACGCCACGGGTCAGGAAATGCATCTCGTGGCACAGGGCCAGGATGCGGTCGATCTCGGGATCGGAGGCCACGGCCTCGCCGCCGGCCGACTCGTTCAGGCGGGAGATCCAACTGTCGGGCAGGAACCGGGAATACTTGGCCTCGAAGGCGGCCACCCACGCCAGGGCCTCCTGGTCGAACCGTCGGACCGCCTCCGGGCCGCCGACCGTGACCCATCGACAGGCGGTGCCCATCGCCGCGAACCGCAATTCACGGCCACCGTCGACCCGGGACTCCTGGCACGACTCCCGGATGCGACGGAGCACCGACCCGGCATCGCCGAGGGCGACTTCAGGGTGCACGGCACCCGGCGGCTGGGCCGGGGCGCTCACCATTGGAAACCGATCCCCATGGTGAAGACATTGGCCTGCGGATAGGCCGAAGACAAGGTCACCCCGTCGAGGCCGTTCATGAGGTAGCGCTTGTAGGCCAGGTCGATGGCCACGTGCTCGTGGACCTGCCACCGGAGCGCCACCCCGAAGGTCCAGGTCTCCAGATGGCTCAGGCGATAGTCGGCCGAATAGTACCGTGGCCACGCCGGCACCGCGAACGCCGTGCCATCGCCGGGAAACCCGGCATCGCCCTCGAAGAGCAGGGACCCATCGGACTGGAGCGCGGCGTTCACCCCGTCGGGGTCGACCAGGGTGCCATTGAAGACCGGGGCGTAGAAGTCGGCGGCCGATTGCAGGTGGTAGCGGGCCAGCGGGGAGATCAGCAGTTTCTCGCCCAGCTTCTGGTGCCATTGCAACGTGGCCGTGTGGGCCCAGATGCCCCAGTCGTCGTGGTGGAGCCGGTAGTTGGCGTCGACACTGGCGTTGAGCGGGGTGACGAAATGGGTGAGGCCCAGGTAGCCGACCTGCTTGATGCGCTGGTCCGGACGGTATCCCAGGTGTCCTTGTCCTTCCAGATCGTCTTGTTCCGCAACCAGAAGCCGGTGACCTGGTCGAAGTTCCGGGAAACCCCCAGGTTGAGCACCGTGTTCTTCTGGTTGAATTCGATGCTCTGGTTCCAGGAGAGCCCGATCGATCGGTAGTCGCTTTCCTCGCTGTAGGCCACCTGGGGCCGGCTGATGAACCGTCCGGCAGTCCAGTCGAGTTCGACAGATCCGGCGCGGCGGATGTCCTGGAAGTTTTGCAAGGGCAACCGGTCGGTGCCGGCCGGTGCCGCCGCCCCGGTCGGCGTGGCCCCGGAGATGCCGTCATACACGAAGTTGCCCTTGACCACCGCCTGGGAGTTCAGCGCCTGCTCGGCGTACACCGCATGGGTCCGGATGTGGATGCGGTCGTCATCCTCGATGTAATCCTCATAGCGGTAGTCGACCCGGTTCTCGGACCGGGCGCGCACGAGGCAGAAGCACTGGAGCAACAAGGCCGCCAGGGGCGGGCCGAGGCGGGCCGAGAGGCGCCGGGACCACGAAGGCATGGAGGGCATCAGAGGATTGCGGCTCGGGATTGGCAACCGAATAGAGGACTCCGACAGGCCGGATCCGGTTTCATCGGACGTCGACCGACCGTCAACCGGACCCGGTTGCGATCCCGGGCTCGCAGGCCAGAATGGCCGGGTGGATTCCAGCCCCGCCGGCCCGGCCAGCCCTGCCCCGTCCTCCCCGTTGCCCCGTTCCCGGGTGTTGATCGTCGGGGCCGGGATCGCGGGCCTGATGGCGGCGACCGACTTGAGGCAGGCCGGATGCTCCGTCCGGGTCGTCGACAAGGGCCGAGGGGTGGGCGGGCGCCTGGCCACGCGTCGCCTCGGGGAAGCGACCTTCGACCATGGCGCCCAATGCCTGGACTTGGAGGGATCCCCGGCCTCCGAGGCCCGGTGGCTTGAGTGGCTCGAGCGGCTCGGGCCCACCCGGGTGCCCTGGTGGCCCTCCGGTGCCGCAGCCGCCGGGGGGACCGACGCCTGCCGGTGGCGCGGCGCCCCGTCGATGTCGGCCGTGGCCAAGCACCTCGCCAGGGACCTTGAAGTGCATCGGGAGACCCTGATCGATGCCCTCCGGACCGACGACTCCGGCTGGATCGCCTCGGTCGGCGGGGTGGATTCCTTCGCCGCCGACGCCGTGGTGCTCACCCCTCCGGTGCCGCAGGCTCTGGCGGTGCTCGAGGCCGGTCGCGTGCCCCTGCCCACGAGGCTGCGGGAGCGCCTCACCTCCATCGACTACGACCGGTGCCTGACGGTGATGGCCGTGCTCGAGCATCCCTCCCGGGTGCCACCGCCCGGGAGCCTGGCCCCGGCCTCCGGACCGCTGGCGTGGATCTCCGACAACCTTGCCAAGGGGATCTCCGCGGTGCCGTCGGTGACCCTGCAGGCCACGGCCCGCTTCAGCCTCGATCATTGGGATGAAGACCGCACGGAAGTCGGGCGGCAACTGATCGAGGCCGCCTCGGACTGGATCGGGCACGACATCCGGGAATTCCAGGTGCACGGGTGGCGCTACAGCCGACCGAGAACCCCCGACCCGGAGCCCTGCCTGCCGCTCGACACCCCGTTCCCGCTCGTGCTGGCCGGCGACGCCTTCGGAGCCGGAGGCCTTGGCGGGGCGGCGTGGTCGGGATGTTCCGCAGCCCGCGGGGTCCTCGATCGTCTGGCCAATCGGCGGCCGGACGCTGGTTCGGGGCCGAAGGTTCAGCCTTGATCGGCACGCCACCGACCACCGAAGCCTGAATCGGCGGACCGGATGCAGCCCGTCGGTCGGGCCCTTGGCGCACCGGTGGCCCGATCCGCTCAGGCCGAGGGCGGAAACACCCACAAGGCCGGGCGGCCCACGTTGCAGTGGACGGCGCGCCCGAGGAGGGTCAGGCCGGCCACGGAGTAATAGAGCTGCGATCGGGCCAGGTCACCGAGCAGGAGCGCCCCCTGCCCGCCCGCCGACGATCCGAGGCGACGGATCCGTCGATCGGCCGAGGGAATGGGATAGAAGATCGTCTCGATGACCGGTTGCGGGTTTCCGTCTTCCCCCGTGAGGGATGGGAACCGGCGGATCCACCCGGAAGGATCGAGGCCGGTGGCGGCGGCCGCCCGGTCCGCGGCATGCACCGTGGCCCGGCCCAGTGCCGGCAACACCAGCAAGCCGAGGAAGCTCCAGACGGTCATCCAGCAGGCCTGACCCAGCAGCGCGGCGCCGGTGGACCAGCCGGCAGGGTTCAGGACCCACCCGCCCACCTGGCACCCGGCCAGGTTCCAGAGCAGCAGCACAAGCACCGTCCGCAGGGGCAAACCCTGGAGGGCCCGCCAGCGCCTCCGGGCGATCTCGACCTTCAGGTCGGACGGGGGCAACCGGTCGTTCCAGGACTCCGGCACCAGGATGCCCGCGCGGGGACCGAATCCGGCCAGGCCGCCGGTGAAGGCCGGGTCGTCCACCCGGGTCCACAGCAGGCGTTCGCCGGCCTCTCCGGAAAGACTCCGGAAACCCACCCCGCTGATGGCTGCATGAAGACGGCCACGCCCCAGGGCCAGCACCGCGGTCGAGACGGTGAGCCCGGCGCAGAACCCACCGGTCCAGCGAAGGCTCAGGGCCGCCACCGCCCCGACTCCCAGCAGGACCAGCGCATGGACCAGCACGCCGCGAGACCAGCGGGCGAGGAAGGTCCGGAATTGCGGCCGGGGCGCCGGCATCCAAACGAAGCCGCCCACCGCATCGAAGACCGCCTGGACAGCCACCGCCGCGACACCGATCCCCAGCAACCCGACGGCACCGAGGTCCGGGCGAACCGTGGCCAACCAGCCGAGTCCGGCGATGGAACCCAGCACCCAGGTCCCCACGTTGGTGATGCCCAGCGCGAGGCGGCGCCGGGCCAGGAGGGATTGTTCCGCATTCATCGTTGGTCCTTTCCAAGGCCAGGTGCCTGGGGACGGGGCCGCCGCGTGATCGGAGGCAGGCCCGCCCGATGGCCGGGATGGAACCGACCGTTGCGAGGCGCAGGATGATCCATGGAGGAATCATTCCGCATCGTCGGTGAAGCGCAACTCGCCCTCCCCGGAGCGGATCCACGGGCGGGAACAAGCCCCATCCCGGGCGGTGGCGCCCGGACCATTCCGGGTCCACGGTGCCGAACCGGGCACTCTGGGGTGTTTCCTGCGACCCCGGGCCCGGCAACCGACCCACCCATGAAAAAAGCCCATCTGCCCACCAAGGTCTGCGCGGCCTGCGCGCGCCCGTTCTCCTGGCGCAAGAAGTGGGAACGCGACTGGGATCGGGTGCTGTACTGCTCGGATGCCTGCCGACGCGGGGTGCATCCGCTGGCCCGCCGGAACGCGGGCGCCAAGGCCTGAACGCCCGGACCCGCGGCAGCGGATCATTCCGGGAGAACGATCAGGGGTGCCCGGTTCCGTCGGTTCCGCCGTTGGGAGGCCCGGCTTCGGCGCGCGTCCCCTCCGGCAGCGGGGCCTCCAGAGCGACCGACAGCCTCGCCAGGGCCCGCGCGGCGGCGGCGAAGCCGAAGGCCCCGGTCACGTGGGTCGCCGATCCATACCCCGACTGGCAGTTCAGGCGCAGGGGCGCGCCGTCCGACGGGGCCTGGAGCGTGGCGCAGACCTCGCCCGCGCCATCCGGGAAGACCGGGGCCTCGGCGGAGTGGACACACTCGATCCGCAGCTTCCTCGAGAGGCGCGAAAACCCGTGCTCCCGGCGAAGACGTTTCCGGACTTCGCCCAGCAACCGGTCGTGGGTGACCACGGCGAGATCGGAGACCCGGACGGCCGTCGGGTCACGGCGTCCCCCGGCGCCGCCGCAGACCACCAGCGCGATGCCCGCCCCGCGGCAAAGGGCGATCAGCCGGACCTTGTTGGCCACCGCGTCGATGGCGTCGATCACCAGGTCGGGGCGACCATCGGACCCCGGCGCAGACTCCAGACCCAGCAGGCGCGTCGCGCTCTCGGCGGTGAAGAACTCGACGCGGGCCTCGACGCGGGTCCCCGGGGACAGGTCCCGGATCCGCTCGGCCATGACCTCCACCTTGGGCCGGCCCACCGTCGAGTCGAGGGCGTGCAGCTGGCGGTTGACATTGCTGACGCAGACCTCGTCGAGGTCGACGAGGCTCAGGCGCCCGACGCCGGAACGGGCCAGCGACTCGGCCGCCCACGACCCCACGCCGCCCAGGCCAACGACCATCACGTGGGCGGCCCGGAAACGCGCCAGCGCGGCCGCACCGTAGAGGCGGGCGATGCCGCCAAACCGGAAGTCGAAGTCGCTCATGGCCCGAGGGTGCCTGTGGGAGCGGGACCCGGGAAGGTTCGGGGCATCAGCCGATGCGGATGCGGCGGACCCACTGGGCGTTGGCATCCCAGTAGGTGCGCTTGTTCCGGATGGCCGGATCGTCGGCCGCGGGTTGCACCCGGCCGTCGGCATCGATGGCGCGGGACACCAGCGTGTGCTCGCCGGCCGGCGCCTGCGCCCAGTCGAACTCCCAGAAGGTCCACGTGTACGGCTCGCGTGAGGGTTTCTTGAGCAGTCGGGCCGGCTGCCACGGCCCTCCGTCCACCCGGACCTCGACGCGCGCCAGTGGCGTGCCGTCGCTCCAGGCCGCCCCGCTGACCCGGTGGACGCCGTCGGCACGCCGGACCACGCGGGCCGTGATCGACTTGACGTTCATGTTGCACACCGACGTCTCGCACCAGTCCATCGACCCATCCCCGAGTTCGGAACCACGGAGCGTGACGTACTCGCGGGCCATCCACTTGCCCATGAACCGGCGATCGAGCACCTGGATGCGGTCGAGCCATTTGACCCAGGCGATGCCGAACCAGCCCGGGACGATGAGCCGCAGCGGCATGCCGTGGGCCTCGGACAGGGGCTCGCCGTTCAGGGGTAGTCCTTGTCGCGGATCTTCTCGACCTTCTCGTCGGCCCCGTAGAAGACCACCTCGCGGGATCGCCGGGTCAGGCCCAGGTCGCGCAGCAGCGGGCCCAGCGGGGTGCCCGTCCAGCGGATGTTGCCGATGGCCCCGACGAACCCGGGACCACTGCCATTGCCTCCGCATTCGAGGGTCGCGGTGACGGTGCGCACCTTGCGCCTCTTGAGTTCGGCCAGCGACACCCGGCGGGGCTTGCCCAACTCGCCCGAGAAGGTGACCGCCCAGTCGTCGGCCGAGGTCTTGGGCCGGCCGTAGTGGCTCACCTCATACAACTGCTCGTTGGGGGTGATCCAACGGGTGAGTTTCTGCCAATAGATGCCCCGACCGGCGGCCTGGACATCCAGGAAGGGAACGACCTCCTCCGCGGGCCCCGGGTCGAGGCCCCACACCGACAAGGGCCGCGCGGCCAAGCCATAAGCCGCCAAGGCCACGGAACCCCGGAGGAGGTCTCGCCGATGCAGGGGCTTCATGTCGGGTCCGGGTGCCGGCGATCCAGGGAGGGGCCCGTCGGCCCGGCACCGCTCCGCGCGGGCCGGGCCTCCGCCCCCGGAACCGGGACTCAGAGTTCGCGCCAGTTGCGGTGGCGGTAGTTGGTCCACACCCAACGGAAGTCGGGATTGTTGGCGCCGCCACCGGCCCAGTTGAAGCTGGAGATGCCGACGGCGGAGTCCTTGGCGGCCTTGATGGTTCGGGCCTCGATCCAGCGATGCCCCTCATAGTGGCCGTCCTGGAACGAGAAGGTGCTGAAGTTGCCGTGGAAGATGGCAAACGGATCGATCCATCCCCGCGAGTCGGTGCTCAAGACCCAGGTTCCGAGATTGGAATTGCGAGGATCGGACTCCTCGATGAAGACGAACGACTGGGACGGCGAACTGACCTCCGAGGCCTTGATGTAGGGCGGTTGCGAGGCCTCCCAGCCCAGGATGCCATTCATGCCATTGGCCTTCGAATAGCTGTCGTAGGCCCACCCGGTGCCGGGGCGGCGCTTGGAACGCAAGTCACCCGGGCAATGGTAGGCGCCGAAGGCCGTGCAGTACTCCCAGATCGGCGAGTTGGTCATGCCGCGCTGCACGCGGCGGAGGGCTTCCTCGAGCGTGATGCCGGTGCTGATGTCGGGATTCGGGCCCTGCCAGTAGCCACCCCCGGTCAACGGCACCGACGCGCCCGCCTTGTTCCGCCACCCCTCGGTCGGCGCGAGGACGTCGTTGTTGTCCATCGAGTACATCTGGAAGGCCAGGATCAACTGCTTCTGGTTGTTGGCGCAGGCGGCCCCGGTGGCCTTGGCTTTGGCCTTGGCGAGCGCAGGCAGCAGCATCCCGGCAAGGATGGCGATGATGGCGATGACCACCAGCAACTCGATGAGCGTGAAGCCGGAGGATCGCGACCTGGAAGGACCGGCAGCGAGACACGGGGTGTTCTTGGGAATCATGGGCGATGAATTTCTGTGACGGGTCCAAGGTAGCCGGAACTCCGGGCACAATCCAGCCCCTCCATCGCCCGGTGGGCGGCCCTCACCATCGGGGCTCCGTCCACGCCATGGCCCACAGGATCAAGACCCTACCGGTCGGGCGGGCCAGAATCCGGCATCTCCGGCCTCGATGGGTTGGGCGCCCGTCGGGTGTTCTTGATCTGCCGTGTGCCGCGATCCTCCCGGAGATCCCGGGAGCCGACCTTGGAGTGGGGCCCCTCGGTGGGACGGAGTCGATGAACGGCCGGCTTGCGGACGGGATGCGGTGGACGGGGTTTGTTGTAGAGGGGGCGGGTTCTCATGGGATGGAGAGCGAAGGGTTGAAGGAACTCGGTTCCGGAATGGCGCGGCGCGACGTCTCGAGCCGGTCGCCGGGTGGCGACCGCGGCGGTGATGGTGGTGGTGGAGACCCCGCCCCGGGCGATCCCCCGGGGTGGGCGCCATGGATCACGGGCTTGCCGACCGGGCTCGACGCCACGCCAGCCAAGCGGTGGAGACCCAGCCCAAACCCCGAAGCCATCCCTCGATCGAGGCGCCGCGACCGGAACCTTGCGGGGCCATCCGGGAGGTCCGCCAACGGGTCGCCAACCACGCCAGGAGGAGTCCGCCCAGCGTGATCGTGCCAGCCTGTGGCCGGGGCTCGGGGCAGGCACGCCCCCAGGCGTCCACGAGCAGACGAACATCCTCGGACACCTGGACACGGAGCAGGTCGCTCTCGGCCAGCAGCAGGCGTTTGCGGGTCTCCGAGGGCTTCATGTCGACAGGTGCCGGTCGGCACATTGACGATCCTTGCGGAGCTGATCGAGGGAATCGGGCAACGCCTGCCAGTCCCGGAGACGACGGCGCAACCGGAAGAGCAATCCGGCACCGATCGCCCCGTGGGCTCCCATCAGGATCAGGAGCCCGATGGAGGGCGAGGAATCCCAGAAGCGCACCAGCAGCGCCGCCGATCCGGCCAAGAGCGCCAGGAAAATGAACCCTGCGACTGAAAGGGCCAGCAGGAGGTCGCTGAAAAGCTGTTCCCGCCCCTCCCTGACTTCGACCGCGAGCAGCTCCAACCGGTTCTCGCCGAGCGAGAGAAGCCGGCGGGACAATCGCCTCAGGACAGACCATCCTTCGGCAGGGGATTCCAGGGATGGTTCCATGGTGGTTCAAACGCCGTTGCGGTCGGACCGGCGGGCGACGAGGTAGCCGATCAGGGCTCCCACGCCCACGCCCACCGCGATGGCCTGGTAGGGGTGCCGGTGGATGGCCGCATCGGTGAACCGGGCCCCCTCGATGGCACGCTCGCGGGCCTTGCGGTAGACCTCCTCTCCGTCCTCAAGGGCCGAAGCGAGGCGTTGGCGGGCCTCTCCAACCTTCTCGCCGGCAACGTCGGCGGTGGCGGAGATCAGGGCCCGGGCATCCTCGGCCAAGCGACCGAGGTCCTGACCGATGTCGTGGGTGGTTCTGTCCATGGTGGGGTTCTTTTCGTGTCTTGGGGTTGGGGCTTGGGGAGATCGGGAAGGCGGCCGGATCAGTGCCCGGACGCGTCGGAGGGGAGGCTTGCGCCATTGCGATGACCGGACACGGTCAGCAGCGAGTTGCGGCCACCGAAGGGGTTGGGACGGGAGTCCTTCGCCCCCGGATCGGGCATCCAATGGCCGTCGATCACCATGCAGTACTCGTACTGCCCGGGACTCAGCCTGGCCTCCCGGGTCCATCGGCCATCGCCATCCGGATGAAGCGGGTGCCGCTTCGGATCCCAGTCGTTGAAAGAACCGGCCACCGCGACGGACAACGCGGTCGGATCCTTGAATTCGAAGCGGACCGGAACAGACTTGGAACCGGCTTCGGATCGGGTGGCGGTGGAGGGATGCCCATGTTCGGCAACGGAGCTGTGGCTGGAGTGTTTCATGGTGGTGGAGCGCCGAAGGGATCTGCCGGATTCACCCCGGGGAGATCGCCCATCGGGTGCCACCAGACTCGACCCTCTCGGCAGCCCACGCCATGAGCTCGAAACCCGAAGCCCATTGAGGAAACCCGCGGGGGATCGCCTGGGGCGATCGCGGACAGGGACTGCGGGATTCCGCCGGATTGCGGCGTGTCAGGCCGACGGCGGGACGGCGGGAAACGGCAGGAATCCTGGCACGGTCCCCGGCTGCAGCCTCCAGACCGGATGAGGCGGCAACGGTTCGTGGTCGGTCAGTCCCAACAGCGCCACCGCCAGGACGGTGCAGGCGCCGGCGAGCCAGGTCCGGCGGGAGGGACAGAACCGGGCGATGGCCTCGACACGGTGGGCCAACGAGCGGGGCGCGGCGGTTGTCCGTCCGCGCCATCCGCAGACCGCGACCGGGACCGCCACCGCGGTGGGGCGCTCAAGGCACTTCAGCAGCACCCTGCCGTACTGGAGCCGATCCACCTCGGGTGTGGAGAGTGCGTGAAGATCACACGCTTCTTCGCGATCCTCACGCAGGCGCATCAGGATCCGGGTGACCACGGGGTTGAACCAGTGGAGGGCATGGAGGCTTTCGAGGAGGGCGTTCCACAGGGGATCCCCGCGGCGCAGATGAGCCGCCTCGTGGAGGAGCACCAGACGGATCTCCGCCTCCGAGAGGTGATCGGCCCAGCCGTCAGGCAGCAGCAGGCAGGGGCGGAACACCCCGGCCACGCAGGGCCCTTCGACGGCCGAAGATTGGCGGATGGGCACCCGTCGCCCCAGGCGCGGGCCTCCGTCGACCACCCGGCTCCAGATCCCGGACAACCGGTCGTCGACCGGCCGGGATTGGGCGATCCATCGGCGAACCCGGAGGCCGTCGCGAAGGGCCGCGGCGACGCGGATGGCAACGCCGGCGCACCAGACACTCCCGATCAGATTCCAACCGTCGAGCGGCAGGGACCAGGCGCTCACGGGAGCCATCAGCGGGGCGGTGACATTGAAGAGACTGACCGGGGTGGAAACCTGCCAAGGCCAGAACAGCCGGACGAGCACCAGGGATCCAAGCGCCAGCCGCCAGTCCGGCGAGAGGTGCCCCCGCAGCACCGAGCGGACCGCAAGGACCAGACAACCGAGCGCCGCCGCCTGGGCAGAGGCGGTGACCAGACCCCATCCGAGGGCGCGAACGATCTCCGGGTTCATTTCGGAACGCTGGTGCGTGTCCGAAAATGCCAGCAAGTTTCTTGCCCAACCCTGGGCCTAACCCTCGGATTCGCCCTCGAGGATCCGGCGCAATTCCTTCACCTGGGTTCGCGAAAGCTTCCGGTGCTCGACATAGTGGGCCATCATGCCGGAGAGGGATCCCCCGAAGACCCGTTCAAGGAACGATCGGGTGGCTGCGGCG